>NZ_JBFAJY010000002.1:0-310420 GCF_040655445.1 Streptomyces sp. NPDC050423 | reverse complement strand
AGGCGCTCCCGGCGACACCTACGTCAATCGCCCGACCGTGACAGCAAGGGGGAGCACCCACATCGATACAGCGTTCATGGGTCTCACCTCCTCGGGCGGTGTCGCGGTCGACTGCAAGCTACCAGCCTCCCGCGATCCCGCCCACTCCTTTTCCCGGCACCTGATCCCGCCCGCGCACCGGCCTCAGCCGGTCGGCCCGTCCTCTGCCTCGGGCGCACGCGAACGACGGCTGCGGAAGCGTTCCATGACGGTTACGCCGAGGATCACCAGCCCGATGGCGATGACTTTGCCCATCTGAATGCCGACCACCGGCACGTCCACGTCGCCGGAGCCCAGGAACATCCACAGCCCCCAGCCGATCCCGACGACGATGAGGAGGACGGCCCCCACGGGGCCCAGGCTCGACCACCACGGCGCCCCGGGAAGCGGGGCGGACTTGTCGTTTTCATTGTTCGTCAAGACTGTTCTCCAGCTGATGAAACGGGTAGCGGTTCCCGGCGCCGTCACGGGCCGGGAACATGGAGAGACGCGTGACGCGGGCCATCGGGTTGCCCGCGACGCGTCTCTGCCCCACCGCCTGCCCACAACTCCACGACGTACGCTCGAATTTCGGGGCAATCCGTGTACGGGCGCCGGCCGCGGCGGTCGCCTCCGGCCGGGCGACTGTCAGAGGCGCGCAGTACGGTCGCCCCATGGCAGCCAGAATCACCCTGACGCTCGACTGTGCGGACGCACAGACCCTTGCCGTCTTCTGGAAGACGGCCCTCGGCTATGTCGACGAGCCACCGCCGGCTCCCTTCAGAACGCGCGAGGAGTGGTTCGCGTCCTTCGACCTGCCGGAGGACGACTCCGTGGACGACAGCGCGTGGCTCTGCGACCCCGACGGCGTCGGCCCCCGGCTGTCCATCCTCAAGGTCCCCGAGCCCAAGACGGCGAAGAACCGGCTCCACATCGACGTCCGAGTGCCGGGGCACGGCAGCCCTGCCGAGCGATGGGCACGGATCAAGGCGGAGTCCGCCCGCCTGGTTCGGGCGGGCGGAACCGCCCTGGAGACGGTCGACGGGCACCATGTGGTGATGGCGGACCCGGAGGGCAACGAGTTCTGCGTCGCCGCCGCCTCTGCGTGACACTCCCGGGGCCGGGGCCACCGCCGGCCGGCGGTGGCCCCGGCCCGGTTCAGCCACCCACCCGCTCCACCGGAATCCACACCTCCGCGTCCGCGTGCGTACCGTCCTCGGACACCCGCGTACGCGAGAGCGACGGACCGGGCCGGCTCCGGTACGGGTTCGACGGGAACCACTGCGTGTACACGTCCCGCCAGAGGTACTGGACCGCCGACGGGAACTCGCCCGAGGACTCGAACACCGCCCAGGTCCCCGGCCCGACGTCGAGGCTCTCCGAGGCCCCGGGCACCTCCGCGTCACTCACCACCCCGTGGAAGTAACCGAGTTCGGTGCCCTCCACGTCATCGGCGGAGTGGTTGCTGACGACGCCGACGACACCTTCGGGCTCCCCGGTCGCATCCGCCTCCCAGCGCCCCAGCGTCTCCTTGCCGATACTTCTGACGAACTCCACGATCGCCGGGTTCATCCCCTCGTAGACCAGCGGGACCTGTGTCCCCCTGCCCACGAGCCTGAACCCGTCCTTCTCCACGACCCGGTACTTCATGCTGCTCTTCCCTTCGACGATCAGCCGGAAGGACATCCGGGGCTGGGAGTGCAGTGCCGCACCCGTCCGCCGCGCCTCGCCGGGGCCGACCCCGTGCACAGCGCGAAAGGCACGCGCGAACGCCTCGCCCGATCCGTACCCGTACCGCACCGCGACATCGAGCAGCGTCCGCTCCCCGGCGAGCACCTCGGCCCCGGCGAGCGTCAGCCGCCGCCGGCGGATGTACTCGGAGAGCGGGATGCCCGCCAACGCGGAGAACATCCGCCGGAAGTGGTACTCCGACGTCATGGCGATACGGGCCGGCTCCGCCGCGTCGATGGGATCACCGAGGTGTTCCTCGATATAGTCCACCGCCTGATTCAGCTGCTCCAGCACCCCTGGCCGTCCTTCCCTCTACCGATCTCCACGCTAGGGAAGCCCCACTGTGCCGGACCCGACATCCTGTGCCCGGTGCGGTCGGGCCGGCTCGCCGCCGGATGCCGGTGCGCGGCGGACAGCGTCATGCTCGCGGCGGGGCGGGGTCCGCACTCGGGCCTTCCGCCTCGAAGGCCTGGGCCACCGCGAGGCTGTCCTCGTAGACGTGGTGCCGGGTGACCAGGCCGTGTTCGAACGTGAGGTGCAGGGCGAACCGTGCCCGGTAGGCGCGTCCGGTGGGCCGGGCGGTCTGCCGGATCTCGCCGAACACGACCGCGTCGTCGCCGTCCACGAGGATGCGCTCGATCTCGGTGGCCGCGGACCCGGGCACGTGGTACTCGGCGAGCTCGCGGTAGTGGGCGGCGGCGTCGGCGCGGGTGGACCGGTGCCGGATCCACGGGGTGGCGGCGCGGCCGTGCTCGGCCGCCGGCCAGTCCAGCTTCCAGTCGCCCCGCTCGGCATACAGCTCGGCGATGCGCTCGGGGTCGCCCCCGCCGATCCGGCGCAGCAACTCCTCCACGGCGGCGCGGGTGGTCGTGGGGGTGGCAACGGCCATGACTGGTCCTCCAGTTCGTCACCCACGCCCTCCGACGTGGACGTCACCATTGTCGCCAGGACGGACAGCCCACGGCGATTACCTCCTGGGTAAGCGCGCGCTCCGGCGAGGGCCTCGAAAACCACTGGAGCGGCGCCGCTGCACGCAGTTACCCTGCTGCCGATCCACGTCATCCAGGCAAGGGCGTTCCGTTGTACACCGTTTGAGACCTCCCACGAGCTGATCTGTCGCGCGTCGCACCTGTGCGCCGTGCTGCTTCCTGCTGCGGACTTCTCACACTGAAACCGGTGTACCTCTGTGCTCAACAACTGGGTCGTCATGCCCACTTGCCTGCCACTCGTCCTCCGCCGTTGCCACACGTGCGCGTCCGAGAGCTTCCGGGCGAACGGCAAATTCCGCGTCAACGCGAACCACAAGCTGCTCGACGCCTGGCTCCTCGCCCTCTGCACCGCCTGCGGGGAAACCACGAAGCTCACGGTCCTGGAGCGGACGCATGTGCGCTCCGTACGGCCTGAGCTGCTGGACCGGATGCACGACAACGACCCCGGCCTGGCAGCCGAGTTGCTCCAGGACCCGGTCCTGCGGCACCGCAACCGCATCGCTCTCGACTGGGGCGATGCCTGGCGCCTCGACACCGATGGATCGGATCACCTGGACCGCGAGGTGATCGACGTCTCGGTCCACTTCGCCGCACGGATTCCGGTCAGGCCGGTGCGGCTGATCGCTGAAGGGTGCGGTCTGTCGCGGGCGGAGGTCGGGCGACTGCTCGCGGAGGGGAAGCTCCTCTCCGCGATCCGGCTGAGCGGCAGGACCTCCGGCGACTTCAGCTTCCTGCTCAAGCGCTGAGCCGTCCCGTAAACGTCAGGGCCTGTCCGGTATGACCACCGGACAGGCCCTGACAAGCGTCTCGGGATATCCCTGCCCGACCCCGAGGGCTCCCGGACGCGTTCGGCGCATCCAGGCGCTGCTGGTCAGCCGCCCTGACCGGCGCTCCCGATCGGGCCGACCTTCACCGGGGTACCGCTGCCGTCCGTGGCGGGCAGCGTGCCCCTGCCCGGCCAGGCGAGCGTGACCGACTTCGTCTCGTTCGGCGGGGTCACCACGAGACCCGTGATGCGGACGCCTGAGCCGCCCGACTCGTTGAGCGGGTAGTTGATGGCGAAGGCGATCTGCGACCCGTTCTTGAGGGTGTACGGCTCGCCGGGCGCGCCCGTGCGCTCGGCGGACAGCGACCCCGCGTTGGTCTTCAGGTCGACGCCCGCGAACCCGGAGATCACGCAGTCCTGGCCGCTGGTGTTCTTCATCTCCACCGCGACGGTCCCGTCGGGGTCGCCGTCGATGAAGTTGTCGATCGCCGTGATCTCCAGCCCGTCGGTACGGCACTTGGCGCCCTTGCTGCCGCCGGACCCGGACCCGGTCCCGCCGGCCGTGCCCTTCCCGCCGGTGCTCGTTCCCCCGGAGCTCGTTCCGCCGGAGCCCTTCCCGGCGGAGTCCTTCCCGCTGTCCTGATCCGAACCGTCCGAGCCCGAACCGCCGGTCGAGGAGGGCGCGGAGGAGGCGGTCGACCCGGACGACGGGTCGCTCGGTCCGGCGGCGCCGTCGTCGCCGTTCTGGCAGGCCGTGAGCGAGAGACCGGCGGCGACGATCAGGGCGGCGAAGGTGAGCTTTTGAGCGCGCATGGTTTCTTCCTCAGCATCGGTGGGGGGCGCCGGCCGCTCGGTACAGATCGGTACGGATCGGTACGAGCGGGCGTTCCTGACCACCAAGAGCGGTCCGGAGCGACGGACCGTTCCGCCCAACCACCGCCTAAGACACGCCTGTTACACGCACATCCTGGCGATGGGCGGAACACCGGCGCTCACGCCACCGCGCCGGCCAGCCGGGACGGCCGTTCCCGCCCCCGTTCCGCGGCTTTTCCCGGCCACCGCCCGCTGGGACAGACCCGTGACCCGGCGGATCTTGACCACCGTCGGGCGGAAAGGGCTTGAGTGGACCCGTCATCCCCGGCCCCGGAGCGCCGCGACCGCTGCGTCGAAGGCCGAGTCGCGGTTCTTCGCGAACTCCTCCTCGGCGAAGACCGGTGTACGGATGTGGGGCGGGATGCCCGCACCGTCGAAGGTCCGGCCCGAGCGGGTCAGGAACTCCTCGTTCGGGAGCCAGACCGCCATACCGTTGGGCAGCGTGCGGTCCTGGATGTCCGAGAAGACGCCCTGTGTGTTCTGCCCGATGCGGACGGTCCGGCCGGGCCGGTCGATGAGGGCCTGGGTGAACGTCTCGCCCGCACTGAATGTCGTCCCCGCTGTCAGCACGGCGACCGGACCGCCGTACCGGGGGACGCCGCGCGCCGGATTCACGGCGATGGACTGCGGACGCGTGTACTGGGTGCGCTTCCGGTAGGCCACGTACGCCGTGTCGGTCAGGCGCTCGGCAATGTGCAGACCGAGGGAGTCGGATCCGCCGCCGTTGAGCCGCAGATCGATGACCAGCCCGGTGAGCGAGGCCGTGCGCCCGGCCGTGAGGACGGCGTCCAGCGCCTTGTCGAGCTCGGCGAGCTGGGCGGCGTACGAGGGGTCCTGCCGGTTGTAGCCGCCGAACCCGGAGATCCGCAAATAGCCCCGCCCGCCGGGCAGATCCGCATAGCTGATCCGGCCGCTCGCGAACTCCTGCGGCTTCCGGCCGTTGAGGTCGCGCCGCACGATGTGCTTCTTGACCCTGGTGTCCAGCTTCTCACCGATCATGGTCGTACCTGGGCGCACCTGGGCGAAGTACCGGTCGCCGTCTTCGTCGAAGACGGCCACGTGCGCGTCGTACAGCGGCGTCACCATCTCGCTGAACAGGGCGAAGAGCTCGTCCCTGGCCGTACCCGCGTGCACCTTCGGCCGGTACGTGTCCCGTACGGCATGCCAGTCGATGCCCTTGGCGGCAAAGAAGGGGTAGTTCTCCTCGAAGGACTGCCAGAAGACGTCGAACGTCGCCACCGCGTCCGTGGACGCGGGCCGCCCGCACGCCGCCGGAAGCCTCGCGAGCCGCCGCAGCTCCCGGCGCCCCGGCGACCCGGACACCTCCAACGACCCGGTGGGCCGGACGGTGAGGAGCGTCCCGTCGGCGGACCGGTACACGCCTTGTGCCGTGCGCTGCGACGCCTCGCCCTTCAGACAGCTGACAGCGGTGGTCTGGTACTCCTGGAGGCGCCCGTCCGTGATCGACAGGACGGTGCCGTAGCCGTTCACGCGCCAGACGCCGTCGACGGTGGGCCGTGGCGTCGCGGCGGCGGGGACCACGGCCCCGCCGACAAGAGCCAGTGCCACCAGTGCCGTTGCCGCCTTGGAACTCCGGTGTCGCACACTTTTCCTCTCCCCCTGCGCAATCTGCGCCAGGGGGTCGACGATCGCCGACGGGCCGTCAGGGGGCCATCCGGCGGGCTGGTGGACCGTCAGGGGGATATCCCCCTGACGGCCCGCACCGACTACTGCTCGACGGTGAGAGCCCAGCGGATGCCAGAGGGCGCCGACACGCGAACGCTGCCCTCGGCGTGGGCTCTTTTCAGCGCCAATTCGTTGTACGTGCTGCTGACTTCCCCTTCTGCGCACTCCAAAGGAAAAGACACCGCCAACGGCTCGATGACCACCTTGAGCGTTCCCTTGCCCTGGCAATTCACCTGAACCGCCATCGGCCCGGACCCGGTTCCGGCCTCAAGGGGCAGCTCGGCATTCCCGTGCCGCGACGCCACAGACAGAAGGACTTTCCCGTCCTTCACCGGCTTCGGGGCTACCGAGACCTTCTCCCCCTCAACGTGTTCGCCCCTGCCGCCGGTCCGAGAAGGGGGAGCGGTTGCCGATGTCGAAGGTGCCGGGGGCGTTGCTGCGGAGTTCCCTCCGCCACTGCATCCGCTCGCCCCCAGCGCGACCGCGACGGCCAGCAAGGCGATGGCGCGGCCGGAGCCGGCACCCCACGAGGCCGTCAGCCTTTCGCGGTTACGCACAGACAAGACGGTGGACACAATTTCTCCGTGATCCGGTTGGTGCGGCGGAGCCTGCGGTGTGGGCCGGCGCCCTACGATTTCCGCCCCAGGGCCTCCTGGAAGGCGTCCCACGCAGCGGGAGCCAGGAGAAGAACGGGACCACCCAGCCGCTTGGAGTCACGGACGGCGACGGTGTGGGGGATGTTACGGGCGACCTCGACGCACTCCTGGCCCGCGTTGCCCCCGCTGTAGCTGGACTTGACGAACTTGTACCGAGCCACGTGGTCTACCGCTCCTTGAGCATTCCATCGATGAGCTTGGCCGAGTTGTGCTGAGCCAACGCCATCCGCGCGATGCGGTCGAAGAGTCCGCTGTGCCGGGCCGCATCAGTATCGCTCTCCAGCCAGAGAGTGGACGAGGTGGTATCCATGTGGACCACGTCGAGGGCCCCCTGCTCTGCGAACGACACAATGGTGAAAGCACTGGTCATGCCAGGATGGGCACCTGCGAGGTGGGGCATGATCTGCAGCCTCACATTCGGTTGCCGGGCCGCGTCCAGCAGATGGCCGAGTTGCTCCCTCATCACCGCGCGCCCTCCGACCAGTTGACGCAATGCGCTCTCATGCACCACCGCCCACAGCTCAAGCGGTCGATCGCCCGACAGCCGCGCTTGCCGGGCCATCCGGGATTCCACGAAGGGCTCGATCTCGCCGGGCTCTTCCCAGGACCCGTTCCCCACGGCAAGCGCTCGCGCATAGTCCGGGGTCTGAAGCAGACCGGGCACGATGGCCAATTGCCACGTCCGCAGGCTGGTGGCGATGTCCTCCAGTGCCACGTACTCGACCATGGACTGAAGTGCGGGGTACTGGTTCCACCAACCGCTCGCCTTACGGCGTTCGCGGTCGGCCTTGGCCAGAGCCAGCAGTTTTGCGACAACGGTGACGTCGTCCTCGCCGTACAGGTGACAGAGGGCCCTGATGTCAGGGTCTCTTATCGGTACGAGCCCACGTTCGATCTTCGCTACCTTCGCGACCGACGCCGTCAGCGCCTCCGCCGCATGCGATTGGCGCAAGGAGCGCGCCTCTCGCAAGCGCAGCAACTCACCACCGAGACGTCGTCCGAGCACGGTCGAAACCGTGCGCCCCCGGTCCGGGCTGTTACCTGCCACAAAGAGCTCCCCTTCGCCTGTCGCATCAGTCTGGAACCCCGTCGCATCGAACAACAACTAGGGCAGAGAATTTTCTGCCCGGATTACTTGCTGCCCGCCGGCCACGGCCACTACCGTCAGTACTACGCCGCTCACCCAGCGGCACCGCCCGGCGGAAGTGCACCGCCCTGCCCTGCTCAGGATCGGCATCGCCACCGCCCCCTCACCGAGAGGCACGCGTCCATGACCGCAGCCCAGGAGAAGGCCCCCGCGTCCACCCCCGAGCCCGTCCTCCAGGAGGACCGTCTCGACTACACCCCCACCGCCCGCAGCGTCAGCTACAGCCGACGTCGAGCCGTGCGGCTGGTCACCGAGTGGGGGTATCCCAACCACGTCGGGGAAGTCGCGCTGCTGGTCAGCGAGTTGGCAACCAATGCCTTGCTCCACGGCTCCGTGCGGGGACGGCTCTTCCGCGTTCACCTCGTCCTCACCGCCACCACCCTCCGCATCGAGGTCAGTGACCCGCGCGGCGAGCGGTTGCCGGCGGTGCGCGAGGCGGAGGACGACGACTGCTACGGGCGCGGGCTGCTGATCGTCGCCCGGCTGGCCGATCGCTGGGGCGTCGAGCCGCGCACCGTCGGCAAGACCGTGTTCGCCGAACTGGTCCTGCGGCAGCGGCCGGACATGCCGAGGGGCCCGCGCGAAGTTCGCGCGGGCCCCTCGCACACACCTACGCCCAGGTGATCAGGCGCTTCGGCTGTTCCAGGATCGCGGCGACATCCGCCAGCACCTTGGAGCCGAGCTCGCCGTCGACCAGGCGGTGGTCGAAGGAGAGCGCCAGGGTGGTGACCTGGCGGGGCTTCACCTTGCCCTTGTGGACCCACGGCTGGAGCTTGATCGAGCCGACCGCGAGGATCGCGGACTCGCCCGGGTTGAGGATCGGCGTACCCGTGTCGACGCCGAAGACGCCGACGTTGGTGATGGTCACCGTGCCGCCCGCCATCGCCGCCGGGGACGTCTTGCCCTCGCGGGCCGTGGAGACCAGTTCGCCCAGGGAGGCGGCCAGTTGCGGGAGGGTCTGCTCGTGCGCGTCCTTGATGTTCGGCACGATCAGTCCGCGCGGGGTCGCGGCCGCGATGCCCAGGTTCACGTAGTGCTTCTGCACGATCTCCTGGTTCGCCTCGTCCCAGGCGGCGTTGACCTCGGGGTGCCGCTTGATCGCGACCAGGAGCGCCTTGGCGATGATCAGGAGCGGGTTGACCCGCACCCCGGCCATCTCCTTGTCCTCCTTGAGCTCCGCGACCAGCTTCATCGTGCGTGTCACGTCGACCGTCACGAACTCGGTCACGTGCGGCGCCGTGAACGCGCTGCCGACCATCGCCTGTGCGATGGCCTTCCGTACGCCCTTGACGGGGATACGTGTCTCCCGCGCACCCATCGACGCCACCACGGCCGGGGCCGAGACGGGGACCGAGGCCGGGGCAGAGGCCGGAACCTGCACCGGCTCCGGGGCCGGGGCCTGCTCCGGCGTCGCCGCCGCGTGCACGTCCTCACGGGTGATGACGCCGCCCTCGCCGGTCGGGACGACCGTCGCCAGGTCGATGCCCAGGTCCTTCGCCAGCTTCCGTACCGGAGGCTTCGCGAGCGGCCGGGTCTCGGGTACGGCGGCGGTGCCCTGCCCGTTCATCTCGCCCTGGATCGCGGCGGACGCGGCGGCGGGGGCCGCCTCGGTGCCCTTGCGGGCGCGCCGCTTCGTGGAGGACTCGGCCACGCCGTAGCCGACCAGCACGGGCGTACGGCCCTTCGGCGCCTCGGCCTCCGGCTCGGCGGCGGGCGCGGAAGCCGGCTCAGCCGAGGCCGAAGCCGAAGCCGGAGCCGAGGCCGAAGCCGGAGCCTCGTCACCGCTGCCCGGCGCCACGTCCACCGCGATGATCACCTGGCCGACGTCGACGGTCGTGCCCTCGCCGAAGCGCAGCTCGTGCACCACCCCGTCGAACGGGATCGGCAGCTCGACGGCCGCCTTCGCCGTCTCGACCTCGCAGACGACCTGGCCGTCGGTGACGGTGTCGCCCGGCTTGACGAACCACTTGAGGATCTCGGCCTCGGTCAGTCCCTCGCCCACGTCGGGCATCTTGAACTCACGGAAGCGAGCAGCGTTGGAAGTGTCGGTCATCGTTGTCACGCCCCAGTCCTCAGTACGCCAGCGAGCGGTCGACGGCGTCGAGCACACGGTCGAGACCCGGCAGGTACTCGTCCTCGAGCCGGGCCGGCGGGTACGGGACGTGGTAGCCGCCGACCCTCAGCACGGGTGCTTCCAGGTGGTAGAAGCAGCGCTCCGTGATGCGAGCGGCGATCTCCGCGCCTGAGCCGTAGAACACCGGCGCCTCGTGCACCACGACCAGCCGGCGGGTCTTCTCGACCGACGTCTGGATGGCGTCGAAGTCGATCGGGGACATCGAGCGCAGGTCCACGACCTCGATCGACTTGCCCTCCTCCTGGGCGGCCGCGGCGGCCTCCAGGCAGACCTTCACCATCGGGCCGTACGCGACCAGCGTGAGGTCCGTGCCGGTGCGGGCGACGGAGGCCTGGTGCAGCCCGCCGGGGATGGACTCGGTGTCGAGCTCACCCTTGTCCCAGTAGCGGCGCTTCGGCTCGAAGAAGATGACCGGGTCGTCGCTCTGCACGGCCTGCTGCATCATCCAGTAGGCGTCCGACGCGTTGGACGGCGAGACCACCTTCAGGCCCGCGACGTGCGCGAAGAGCGCCTCGGGCGACTCGCTGTGGTGCTCCACCGCTCCGATGCCGCCGCCGTACGGGATCCGCACGACGACCGGCAGCTTGATCTTGCCGAGCGAGCGGGCGTGCATCTTCGCGAGCTGCGTGACGATCTGGTCGTACGCGGGGAAGACGAAGCCGTCGAACTGGATCTCCACGACCGGCCGGTAGCCGCGCAGCGCCAGGCCGATCGCCGTACCGACGATGCCGGACTCCGCGAGCGGGGTGTCGATGACCCGGCCCTCGCCGAAGTCCTTCTGGAGGCCGTCGGTGATCCGGAAGACCCCGCCCAGCTTTCCGACGTCCTCACCCATGATGAGGACCTTGGGGTCGGTGTCGAGGGCCTTGCGCAGCGACTCGTTGAGCGCCTTCGCGATGGACATCTTCTGCATGGCCATGGCTACTTGCCCTCCTCGGCGAACGATGCCTGGTAGGCGGCGAACTGGGCGCGCTCCTCGTCGACGAGCGCGCTCCCGTCGGCGTAGGCGTGGTCGAAGATCGCCAGCCGGTCCGGGTCGGGCATGGCCCGCACCGCTTCCCGCACCCGCTTGCCGAGGGCTTCGCTCTCCTCGTCGAGGCCGGTGAAGAACGCCTCGTCGGCGGCTCCCTGCTTCTCCAGGTACGTGCGCAGGCGCAGGATCGGGTCCTTGGCCTCCCAGGAGGCGCGCTCCTCGTCGGCCCGGTACTTCGTCGGGTCGTCGGAGGTGGTGTGCGCGCCCATCCGGTAGGTGAACGCCTCCACGAGGGTGGGGCCCTCGCCGCGGCGGGCGCGCTCCAGGGCGGAACGGGTGACGGCCAGGCAGGCCAGTACGTCGTTGCCGTCGACCCGGACGCCGGGGAAGCCGAAGCCCTGGGCGCGCTGGTAGAGCGGCACCCGGGTCTGCCTCTCGGTGGGCTCGGAGATCGCCCACTGGTTGTTCTGGCAGAAGAACACGACCGGGGCGTTGTAGACCGCGGAGAACGTGAACGCCTCGGCGACATCGCCCTGGCTGGAGGCACCGTCACCGAAGTACGCGATCACGGCCGAGTCCGCGCCGTCCTTGGCGACGCCCATGGCGTAGCCGGTGGCGTGCAGGGTCTGCGAGCCGATGACGATCGTGTACAGGTGGAAGTTGTTGGTGTTCGGGTCCCAGCCGCCGTGGTTCACACCGCGGAACATCCCGAGCAGATTGGTCGGGTCGACGCCGCGGCACCAGGCCACACCGTGCTCGCGGTAGGTCGGGAAGACGTAGTCGTCGTCCCGCAGGGCCCGGCCGGAGCCGATCTGCGCGGCCTCCTGGCCCAGCAGCGAGGCCCACAGACCCAGCTCGCCCTGACGCTGGAGGGCGGTGGCCTCGGCGTCGAAGCGGCGGGTCAGGACCATGTCCCGGTACAGGCCGCGCAGCTCCTGCGCGGTCAGGTCGATCGAGTAATCCGGGTGCTCGACGCGCTCGCCCTCGGGCGTCAGCAGCTGTACGAGCTCGGGTCCGGAACTCTGTGGCGTCTTCGCGGACGTCTTCGCGGCGCTGGTCCGCTTGCTGCTGCGTCGCGGTTTACGCGCGGCAGCAGTGCTCTCCACGGTCACGTGCGTGCTCCTCCGTCGGTCCGGCCCCCGGGGTCTGCCGGGAGACCAGTGCGGCTCGCCTGTGTCCGTACCCGTGCACGGGGTGGGTGCCGCTCGGTCCGGGAACAGGCGTGACAGGTGCCCCGGCGAGCGCCCTGTTATAAGGCACGTTACCCAGTGCCTCGCGTAACTGCGAAACCCTATCTGACCTGCGATTTTGCTTGGATATCCAAGTAAATCGAGGAATTCGGGAACTCTCGCTGGTCACAGCACTGGTAACAGCACTGGTAACAGCCTTGCAGGCAGCCGGAACAACGGCACGTTATCCCGCCGGACAGCGGCAGGGAAGAGGTGAGTGTGTGAGACTGCGTTTGTGAGCAAAGAAGGAAAAATCACGGTTTTTCTGCTGGATGACCATGAAGTCGTCCGCCGCGGAGTCCATGAGCTGCTCTCGGTGGAAGACGATATCGAGGTGGTCGGCGAGGCCGGTACGGCCGAGGACGCACTGGTCCGCATCCCCGCGACCCGGCCCGATGTCGCCGTCCTGGACGTACGGCTGCCGGACGGCAGCGGGGTGGAGGTCTGCCGGGAGATCCGGTCGCGGGACGAGTCCATCAACTGCCTGATGCTGACCTCGTACGCCGATGACGAGGCGCTGTTCGACGCGATCATGGCGGGCGCCTCCGGATACGTGCTCAAGGCGATCCGGGGCAACGAGCTGCTGAACGCCGTACGGGACGTGGCGGCCGGAAAGTCGCTGCTCGACCCGGTGGCCACCGCGCGGGTGCTGGAGCGGCTGCGCGACGGCAAGAAGGGCCGCGGCGACGACAAACTCGCGGGCCTCACGGATCAGGAACGCAAGATCCTGGACCTGATCGGCGAGGGGCTGACGAACCGGGTGATCGGTGAGCGGCTGCATCTCGCCGAGAAGACGATCAAGAATTACGTCTCCAGCCTGCTCTCCAAACTCGGCATGGAGCGCCGCTCGCAGGCCGCCGCGTATGTGGCGCGGCTCCAGGCCGAAAAGCGCTGAATCCATACAGAAGGGGCCGCGGCCCCGGGCAGACTCGGGACTTTGGTCCCGCGGCGCCCGGGGCCGCGGCCTCTTATTCCGCGCCCCGCGGTGACGGACAGTGGAGGCCATGTCCACCGAGGAAGAACTCCACGCAATCGACCTGCTCGGCCGGGTCCCCTACGGCCGGCTGGCGACGAGCATGAGGGCCCTTCCGTTCCTCACGGTGGCCCGCCACGTCGTGATCGACGGCCGGGTCGTCCTGCGGATGCACAGCGGCCTCGGCTACCACGACGCCTGCAACGGCACGGTCGTCGCGTACGGGGCGGACAACTTCAACGCGGCCACCTCGGCGGGCAGCCGCGACCTGTGGTCCGTGCAGTTCACCGGGCCCGCGCAGACCGTCGAGCCGACCCTTGCCCAGCGGGAACTGTTCGGCCCCACCCCCGTCGAGGTGAACGGGGAGCCCTTCACCCCGGCCTTTCTCCGGCTCGACCCGCACTTCGTCACCGTGCACACTCTGGACTTCCACGCAACTCGTCAGGGTGTGCAACACAGCGTGATCTAACATCTGGCGAGTGCCGCGCTCATCTGTAACCCTCCCGCCTGTTCCCCCGGTCGGCGAGGTGCTCCGCCGCTACCCGCACGCAGGTGAGCCGCTCACCTGCGAACCCCTGGACCAAGGCCTGCTCAACCACGGATACCGGGTCTCCACCACCCGCGGTTCCTACTTCCTCAAGCACCACCTGGACGACTCCACCGGCGACCGCGCCACGATCGTCCGCCAGCACCGTGCCACCCAGCGGCTCCAGTCACTCGGCGTTCCCGTCGCCCCGCCCATCGAGGACAACGAGGGTGGCACCGTCACCGAGATCGGCGGTCGCTGCTACGCCCTGCACCCCTGGGTCGACGGACTGCACCGGGCAGGCGCCCAGCTCACTGTCGCCCAGTCGGTGCGGCTCGGGGCGCTCCTCGGAGCCGTACACACCGGTCTTGAGCAGGTGATGGAGGCGGGCGCGGGCGCCGCGGGCAGACCCACCGGCCATGCGAGCCCGGATCCCGCCGACACCTTCGCACTGATCGACGAGCTGCTGGCCGCGGCCCGCGGCCGGCGGCCCCGGGACTCCTTCGACGAACTTGCCGAGCACCGGCTCCTGGAGCGGCGCACCCTGCTGGACCAGCACGCGGGCAGGCGCCCGCCCCCGCCCGGGGTGCCGGCGACCGGCTGGGTGCACGGCGACTTCCACCCGCTGAACGTGCTCTACCGGGGCGCCGACCCGGTGGCGATCCTCGACTGGGACCGCCTCGGCGTGCAGCCCCGGGCGGAGGAGGCGGTACGGGCCGCGGCGATCTTCTTCGTCCAGCCGGCCGGTGAGCTGGAGCTGGCGAAGGTGCGGGCGTACGCGCGCGCCTACCGGCGGGCGGCCGGGGCCGGGGCCGCCGAACTGGCCGCCGCGGTGCACCGGGTGTGGTGGGAGCGGCTCAACGACTTCTGGATACTGCGCTGGCGCTACTGCCTGAACGACCGAAGGGCCGACCCGCAGTTCCCTGCGGTGTCGGCCCTGGCGGTGTGGTGGACCCGTGAGTACGACGCGGTGTGCGAGGCCTTCACGGAGTGAGGGTGGGTGGTTACGGGGTGCGGGTGGGTGGTTACGGGTGCGGGTGAGTGGTTACGGGTGCGGGTGACGGTTCACTGGGTGGTGCCCACCGTCCCCGCGGCGGTGCCTGCGCTGGCGCCCTCCGCGGTGCCCGGCTCGCCGGCCGCTCCGCCGGTCGGCGTCGTGCCGCTCGTGTCGCCGTTGGCACCGCCGTCGGTTGCCGTGCCGCCCGTGTCGGTGCTCGAACCGCCGTCCGTCGCGGTGCCGCCCGTGTCGGTGCTCGAACCGCCGTCCGTCGCGGTGCCCGGGGCCGTGTCCGCCGGGCTGGGCGTGGGGGGCTCCTGCGACTCGGTCGGTGTGGCCGACGGGCTGTACGAGCGCCTCGGCGGCGTCTCCTGCTGATTGCCGGTGGAGTTCCCGGGCAGCTGGGTGTCCTCGGTCTGCTCCTCGGCCGGCGAGGGCGAACTCTTCTTCGGGGAGGGCGAACCGGACGTCGACGTCGGCGTGTCCTTGGGCTTCTCGCCGCCGCCCTTCGTCGCGTTGACCGCGATGGCGACGCCCGCGCCGATCGCGATCAGTGCCAGCACGACGAACAGCCACAGCTTGCCGCGGCCACTGCCGCCCTGCCGGCTGCTGCCGCCCCCGCCGTCGTATCCGCCGTCGTCGGGGTTCATCGGCGGCAGGATCGGCCCCTGCGAGGTGTCCCCGTGCTGCGGGTGCCCCATCGCGCGGGTGGCGCCGGTCATGCCCCGGGGCGGGGTGGCACCGCCCTCGTGCATCGCGACCGGGCCGGTGTTCCACGTACCGGTGTGGCCGCCCTGGACCTGGAGCATCTGCAGGCTGTACTGGACGAGCCCGCGCATCTCCTCGGCGCTCTGGAACCGGTCATCCGGGTCCTTCGCGAGCGAGCGCATGACAAGCCCGTCCAGCTCCGCGGGCACCACGTCGGAGACCTCCGACGGAGGGAGCGGAATGTCCTGAACGTGCTGGTACACCACGGAGAGCGGCGTCTCACCCGTGAACGGGGGCCGCAGCGCGAGGAGTTCGTACAGCAGACAGCCGGTGGCGTACAGGTCGGAGCGGTGGTCGACGGCCTTACCCAGCGCCTGCTCGGGCGAGAGGTACTGCGGTGTCCCCATGACCATGCCGGTCTGGGTCATCGTCGACTGCGCGCCGTGCAGCGCACGGGCGATGCCGAAGTCCATCACCTTGACCGCGCCGGAGTGCGTGATGATCACGTTGGCGGGCTTGATGTCCCGGTGCACGATCCCGTGCTGGTGCGAGTAGGCGAGCGCCTCAAGCACCCCGGAGACGATGATCAGCGCCTGCTCCGGAGGCGGGGCCTCGGCGTTGAGCAGCAGGTCACGGATGGTGTGGCCCTCGACGAGCTCCATCACGATGTACGGGACGGTCTGCCCGGCCACGGTGTCCTCGCCGGAGTCGTACACCGCCACGACCGCATGGTGGTTGAGCCCCGCGACCGACTGGGCCTCACGCGTGAACCGGGCCTTGGAGACCGGGTCCTCGGCGAGATCGGAGCGCAGCAGCTTCACCGCGACCGTACGTCCGAGCCGGACGTCCTCGGCCGCGAACACCTCGGCCATACCGCCCCGGCCGAGCCGGTGGGACAGCCGATAACGCCCGTCGCCGACAACACCGCCGATGCCCCAGGAGTCGGTGCCATCCGGAACTCCGCCGCCGTTTGCTTCGGGTTCGGGTGCCATCAGTCCTCGCCGTCGTATCTGTCCGCGCGTCCGCGGGTTCTCACGGTGCCTTGGGCCCTTCCGTTCGGATCATGCCGGGTTCTGCCCGGTCCGGACGAAAGGCCCTTGCTGCATTGCCACGTCACGCTACAGCCTTCGTCGGACACACCGATTTCGAGAGGGACGGGCCATCCAACCGGCTGGCGAGCCGCGCGCGCAAATTACATGCGGTTCCTGTAACGCTTCCGAGACGCTTCTTGTGCGTAGGGTCACGGAACGGGCACCCGGCTTGACGTGTCCGACCCCTCGGGCAGACTTGGCGCGTAATACGGATCTTCGCGTGAAGTCGCGCGCCCGAGGGGGAAGCAAGTCATGAGCCAGGACGGCGCACAAGGGGCCCAGGGTCGCTACGCGGGCGGTTCGGTCGCCGGCGGCCGCTACCAGCTGCGTGACCTGCTCGGCGAGGGCGGGATGGCGTCCGTATATCTGGCGTACGACTCCGCGCTCGACCGGCAGGTCGCCATCAAGACGCTTCACACGGAACTCGGACGCGAGCAGTCCTTCCGCGAGCGGTTCCGGCGCGAGGCCCAGGCGGTCGCGAAGCTCCAGCACACCAACATCGTGTCCGTCTTCGACACCGGCGAGGACGAGCTCGGCGGTGCGCTGATGCCGTACATCGTCATGGAGTACGTCGAGGGGCAGCCGCTCGGCTCCGTGCTCCAGTCGGACATCCGCGCATACGGTGCGATGCCCGCCGACAAGGCGCTCAAGGTGACGGCCGATGTGCTGGCCGCCCTGGACAACAGCCACGAAATGGGCCTGGTCCACCGCGACATCAAGCCGGGCAACGTCATGGTGACCAAGCGCGGCATCGTGAAGGTCATGGACTTCGGCATCGCCCGCGCCATGCAGTCCGGCGTCACGTCGATGACGCAGACCGGCATGGTCGTCGGCACCCCGCAGTACCTCTCCCCCGAACAGGCCCTGGGCCGCGGGGTCGACGCGCGCTCCGACCTGTACTCGGTCGGCATCATGCTGTTCCAGCTGCTGACCGGCCGCATCCCGTTCGACGCCGACTCGCCCCTCGCCATCGCGTACGCGCATGTGCAGGAGGAGCCGGTCGCGCCGTCCACCATCAACCGGTCGATCACCCCGGCGATGGACGCGCTCGTCGCCCGCGCGCTGAAGAAGAACCCGAACGAGCGCTTCCCGAGCGCCGCGGCCATGCAGGACGAGATCACCAGAGTGCTGAGCGCGAGCGGCCAGACGGGCGCCCCGGTGATCATCGGTGGCACCGGCGCACCGGCGAACAGCGGCTCCGGCGTCGGTTCGGCGGTCTTCCCGCCGGTCGACCAGTCCACCCCGGCCCCGCAGAACGTCCAGACGCCGTACCAGCCCGGCCCGTACCAGGCGCAGCAGCAGCCCGGCCCCTACGGTCCGCCGACGCCGACGCCGGCCCCGTCGTACGGCTACCCCCAGTCGGCCCCGGCCTACCGGAGCCAGGCGCCGATGTCGCCGATGCAGCAGCAGACCCCGCCGCCGTACTCGGTCCCGCCGCAGCAGGCGTCCAACTCATCGGGCGGCGGTTCCAAGCGAAACGTTCCGGTGATCGTGGGCTCGATCGTGGTGGCGCTGATCGCGATCGGCGGCCTGATCACGGTGCTCTCGATGAAGGGCGACCCGGACAAGCGCGCCGACGCCTCGTCGAGCGAGTCCCCGGCCGGTGAGCACCGGGGTCCGGAGCGGAACCGGACGATGGACACCGACAAGTGCACGGACGCGATGGAGAACTCCGACGACCCGAACAAGGTCGATGCCCCGAGGTTCATCTACAAGGACATACTTTCGGCGCGGGCGTGCGCGGACGCGGCGGGCTGGACCATCAAGATCATCGAGGAGCCGGGCAACGCGTACGCCGAGGACCAGGTCGTCGACCAGTTCCCGACGTCCGGAACGGCCATCTCGAAGGCCGGAGCACACTTCGAGCTGAAGGTGTCCACCGGCGACCCGGCCTGATCCGAACGAGAGGCCCTGGATTCGGTCCGGCCCCGGCTGACTTCAGCCGGCGCGGCGAGGCCCGCGCTCCGGCAGCGAACGCACATCACCCGAGATGCCGGACGCACCGTCACATGTGACGCTGACCACATGGCTCCAGGACACCTCCCCTCGCTGCCCTCAAGGTGCGTGGCCTGCCTCGTGCTGACGGCAGCCGCGACCCTGGGGGCCGTGACGGTCGACGAGGCGGCCGCGGGACCGCGTACGGCGGCGAGCGCGGAGCCTTCCGTGATCGTGCCCGGCCCGTCCGACTCCACGTCCGGCCCTCCGTCCGACTCCCCGACCGGCCCTCCGTCCGGCGTGACACCGTCCGCCACTCCCGCCGGCCCCTCGGCCGCGCCCGCACCGCCCGCGACCCTGCCGTCCGCGCCCTCGGGCTCCCCGTCCGATGCCGCCGGATCGCCCTCGCCGGGTGCCGGATCGCCGCAGCCGCGGGGCGAGCAGTCACCGCTGGCCGGGCTGCTCGCCGGGGAGGGGCGGCAGCGCCCCGGGCGGCAGCTGACGCCCGAGGAGCTCGCTCGGGCGGACGAGGACGCCGGATCGGACGAGGACGAGGAGGAGCCCGCCGCGACGGACCCCGCCGCGGTACCGGCCGCCACCCCTGACACGAGCCCATCGCCCGAGACCGGCCGGCCCGCGCGGCAGGCCCTCGACGGACCTGCCGTACGACAGGTCCAGGAGATGTCACTCGGCGTGGGAATCTCCCTGGTCGGGCTGGGTCTCGGCTTCCTCGCGCTGCGCATGCGCCGCACCGACTGATCGCCGCGCCCGGACCGGCCCGGCCCTTCCGCACCGGGGCACGGCGACTTGCACTCGGCAACATACTCGGTATACATACTCAGTATGTCGATCCGTCACGGGCTGCTCGCCCTCCTGGAACGGGGGCCGCGCTACGGCTCCCAGCTCCGCACCGAATTCGAGTCCCGCACCGGCTCCACCTGGCCGCTCAACGTCGGGCAGGTGTACACGACGCTGAGCAGACTGGAGCGTGACGGCCTGGTCGCCCAGGACGGCGAGGACGACCAGGGGCACTCCCTGTACTCGATCAGCGACGAGGGGCGCACCGAGCTGCGCACCTGGTTCGAGACCCCCGTCGACCGCACCAGTCCGCCCCGCGACGAGCTGGCCATCAAGCTCGCCATGGCCGTCGGCGCCCCCGGCGTGGACATCCGGGCCGTGATCCAGTCCCAGCGCCACCACACCGTGAAGGCGATGCAGGACTACACGCGCCTCAAGGCCCAGGCCCTCACCGACGTGCCCGCCAACCGCGACGAGGTCGCCTGGCTGCTCGTACTGGAACAGCTGATCTTCCAGGCCGAGGCAGAGGCCCGCTGGCTGGACCACTGCGAGTCCCGGCTCGTCCGTCTCGCCGAGGCCGCCGCCACGGAACCGGAGACCAGCACGACCGCACCCGGCCCCGCGCGTACCGCGCGGGCCCGCACCCGCCGCTGAGCCGTGGCCCGGCGGCCCCACACCGCTGAGCCACGACCCCGGCCGCTCGCCCGTCAGTCCGCCGTCAGTCCGCCCGTCCGCCGAACACCGCGACACCGCGACACCGCGACACCGCACCGGCCACAGAACCGTTCCTAGGGGGAACAACCCGTCATGTCACCGCACGCCCCGTCCCCAGCCGCCCCGCCCCTGTCGGTGGATGCACCGGTGCTCGAACTCCGCTCGCTCACCCGCACTCACGGCACGGGAATCGCCGAGGTGCACGCCCTGCGCGGCGTCAACCTGTCGGTTCACGCCGGTGAGCTCGTCGCCGTGATGGGCCCTTCCGGCTCGGGCAAGTCCACCCTGCTGACGATCGCCGGCGGCCTCGACACCGCGACCTCGGGCCAGGTCGTCATCGAGGGCCAGGACATCTCCGCGCTCGGCCGCAAGGGCGTGGCCGCGCTGCGCCGCCGCAGCGTCGGCTACGTCTTCCAGGACTACAACCTGATCCCCGCCCTGACCGCCGCCGAGAACATCGCCCTGCCGCGCGAGCTCGACGGCATCCCGGTGCGCAAGGCACGCAAGGAGGCCCGTGCCGCGCTGGAGGAGATGAACCTCCTGGAGATCGGGGACCGTTTCCCGGACGAGATGTCCGGCGGCCAGCAGCAGCGCGTCGCGATAGCCCGCGCGCTGGTGGGGGACCGGCGCCTGGTGCTCGCCGACGAACCGACCGGGGCGCTCGACTCCGAGACCGGCGAGGCCGTCCTCGCGCTGCTGCGCAACCGCTGTGACCAGGGCGCTGCCGGTGTGATGGTGACGCACGAACCGCGTTACGCCGCCTGGGCGGACCGGGTCGTCTTCCTGCGGGACGGCTCGATCGTCGACCAGACGCTGAGCGTCGGAGCGGACTCGCTGCTCGCCGCCGGGGGCACCGAGTGAGCGTCTTCACGGGGTGGCGTGCCGCCCTCCGGATAGCCCGGCGCGACGCCCTGCGCGCCAAGGGCCGCAGCGCGCTGGTGGTCGCGATGATCGCCGTGCCCGTACTCGGGGTCACCGCGCTCGACGTGACGTACCGCAGTGTGGAGCCCACCACCGCCGAGAAGCTGTCGGCTCAGATGGGCTCGGCCGACGCGCTGTTCAGCGACCCTCAGGCCGGCCCCATGGACCAGTCGGTCGCCGGGGACAACTACAGCCCCCTCAGCGACACCGCGCCGTCGCCCGAGGACGTCCCCGCAATCGACCTGCGGACCGCGTTCCCCAAGGGTGCGCGCGGCATCAGCATCCAGTCCGTGCCCGCGAGCGTCACCACGGGGTACGGCGTCACGGACGCGGACATCTCCGAGTTCCGGACCTCGGACCCGCTGGCGCGCGGCAAGCTGGACCTCGTCGACGGATCGTTCCCCAAGGGCACCGGCGACATCGTCGCCACCGAGCGGTTCCTGAAGTCGGCCGGGCTGCACGTCGGTTCACAGATCACCGTGCGCGGACCGGAGCAGAAGTACACCATCACCGGCACGGTCGAGCAGCCGGACAACCTGTCGGCCAAGGCGCTGTACGCCGACCCGGGTGCGGTCATCGCCCCGTGGAAGGCCACCGCCGCCCGCGACAAGAAGGTGCTGCCGCCGAACGCCGGCGACCTGACCTGGCTGGTGAAGGCGGGCAACGGAAAGGGCGTCAGCTGGCCGGAGGTGATGGCGGCCAACAAGAAGGGCGCCCTCGTCGTCTCCCGTCAGGTCGTCCTCGACCCGCCGCCGGACTCCGAGGTCCCGCTGATCCGGAAGCGGGGCATCAGCAACTACCCGTCCGAGAACTCCGGTGAGCTGAGTGCGGCCCTCATCACGGTCGTCGCCATGGCGGTCCTGGAGGTCGTACTGCTCGCCGGACCGGCCTTCGCCGTCGGTGCGCGCCGCTCGCGCCGTCAGCTCGGCCTGGTCGGCACCTGCGGCGGGGACCGGCGCCATGTACGGGCCGTGGTCCTCTCCAGCGGGCTGGTGCTCGGCGGCGCCGGAGCCGCGGTGGGGGTGGTGGCCGGACTGGCACTGACAGCGGTGTTCCGGCCGCTGATCGAGGACCGGGCCGGACAGCGCTTCGGCTCGCTCGCCCTGAATCCGAAGGAACTGCTGGCCATCGCCGTGATCGGGATGGTCACCGGGGTGCTGGCGGCGTTGGCCCCGGCGATCGTGGCGGGCCGTCAGTCCGTACTGGAGTCGCTCACCGGGCACCGCGGGGTCCGACGCGGCTCCCGGGTGCTGCCGATCGTGGGCGCCTGCGTCCTGGGCCTCGGCATCGCGATCGCCATCCTGGGCGGCACCACCGGCAACTCCAATGCGGTCGCCGCCGGCTCGGTGATCGCCGAGCTGGGGCTCCTGTGCTGCATCCCGGTGATCGTCGGGCTGCTCGGCCGGCTCGGCCGCGCACTGCCGCTCACGCCCCGGATGGCGCTGCGCGACGCGGCCCGCAACCGCGGGAGGACCGCTCCGGCGGTCGCGGCGGTCATGGCCGCGGTCGCGGGCTCGGTGGCCATCGCCACGTACATGTCCAGCCAGGCGGCCCAGGGGGAGTACGACTACACGCCGATGCTCAGCTCGAAATCGATCGTGCTGTACACCATGGACGACAACGGCAACCCGACACCCGACCAGCTCCCGCTGGCACAGGCGGCCGTGGAGCGGAACATGAAGCCCACCGGCGGACCCGCCGGGATCTCCCGGGTCTGGGCGGGCAGTGACTGCGACACCTACTACGACGACGAGGACAGCTGCGGCAAGCTGGACCTGGTCAAGCCCACCGGCAAGGGGCACACCTGCCCGCTCAACAGCAAGGGTGCCAAGGAGCTCGCCCTACGGTTGAGCGACGAGGAACACCGCGGCATGATGCACTCCCCCCAGTGCGTGGACGAGCGCTACACCATCAACACCTTCGGCGCCGGCGGGAGCAACATCGTCGTCGGCGACGCGTCGCTGCTGAGGACGTATGTGAGGCTCGACGACCCGGCCGCCGCCAAGGCGCTGGAGGCGGGCATCCCCGTGCTGCTCAACCGGGCGTACGCGAAGGACGGCCAGGTCACGGTCAAGGCGGTCCACAAGTACAGCGACAAGGACAAGAAGAACCGCGCCCGGCATCCGGGACCGGCCAGGACGACGACGCACCGGATGAAGGTGTACGTCGCGGACGCGAAGTACGCCGAGACCCCCGGAATCCGCATGATCATGCCGGAGAAGAGCGCCCAGCGGCTCGGCCTGCACACCGCGATGTACGGCACTGTGTACGCCGTCTCCCGCCCTCCCACGGACGCCGAGCAGCAGCGGACCGAGGCCGCGATCCAGCAGGCCGGTGGGAACGTCTATCTGCAGTCCGGAACCGAGCCCGACGACAACGAGGACATCATGCTGCTGGTGCTCACGCTGTTCGCCGGGGTGGTGACCGTCGGTGCGGCCGCGATCACGACCGGGCTCTCCAAGGCCGACGCGGAGGCCGACCTCACCACGCTCAGCGCGGTGGGCGCGCCCCCGGGGGTACGGCGGGCCCTTTCCGGGTTCCAGTGCCTGGTGGTGGCGCTCACCGGGGTGCTGCTCGGCACGGCCGCGGGGCTGCTGCCCGCGGTGGCGCTGCGCCTGATCGACCTGCGCAACGCGCTGAAGGCGATGCGGCTGGATCCCATGGAGTCCGCGTACACCCCGATCGTGCTGCCCTGGGCGACCGTCGGACTGCTGGCCGTGGTCGTCCCGCTGCTGGCCGGGGTGCTGGCGGCGGTGTTCACCCGCTCCCGGCCGGCGCTGTCACGACGCGCCGGATGACCGGGCGGGAGGCCCGAGCAGCGGGCTGACCGGCTGCTTCGGAGGGCTTCCCGGAGTGGTTCCGGTGCCCTCGGAAACGGTGGATCACACCTTTCCGGGGGCACCACAGTGCTGCCCGGCAGGTGTGCGAGACAATGGACGGCATGGAGATGCCGAGGAATGAACGGTCGCAGGAGCACCCCCAAGTCCTCGTGGTGGGACAGGACGGAATGGCGATCGGCGGCGGTGGCACTGACGACGAGTCGCGCGAGGTCCCGGTGACGGAGATGGTCGAACAGCCCGCGAAGGTCATGCGCATCGGCAGCATGATCAAGCAGCTCCTGGAGGAGGTCAGGGCGGCGCCCCTCGACGAGGCGAGCCGCGTACGCCTCAAGGAGATCCACACCAGCTCGGTCAAGGAGCTGGAGGACGGCCTCGCGCCGGAGCTGGTGGAGGAGCTGGAGCGGCTCTCCCTGCCCTTCACCGAGGAGTCGGTGCCCTCCGAGGCGGAACTCAGGATCGCGCAGGCCCAGTTGGTGGGCTGGCTGGAGGGCCTCTTCCACGGTATCCAGACGGCACTGTTCGCCCAGCAGATGGCGGCCCGCGCGCAACTGGAGCAGATGCGCCGCGCCCTGCCTCCGGGCAGTGGTCACGAGGAGGAGGAAGGCGCCGGCGACCCGCACGGGGCGATCCGCTCAGGCCCGTACCTGTAACCCCGGTCCCATACCCGTACCCCTACCGATCAGCCAGAACGCCCGAAGGCCCGGCACACGATCTTCGTGCGCCGGGCCCTTCGGGTACCGGGCCTTCGTGTGCCGGGCCTTCGGGTCGGGGTGGCTCAGGCCGCTGCGGGCGAGCGGAGGAGCACCTTGCCGATGTGCGCGCTGGACTCCATCACCCTGTGTGCCTCGGCCGCGTCCCGCATCGGCAGCGTACGGTCCACCACCGGCCGCACGACGCCGTCGGCGATGAGCGGCCAGACGTGCTCGCGTACGGCCGCGACGATCGCGGCCTTCTCGGCGAGCGGACGCCCGCGCAGCGAGGTCGCCGTGACGGCGGCCCGCTTGCTCAGCAGGGCGCCCAGGTTGAGTTCGCCCTTCGCTCCGCCCTGGAGGCCGATGATCGCGAGCCGGCCGTTGACGGCGAGCGCCTGCACGTTCCGGTCCAGGTACTTCGCGCCGATGATGTCGAGGATGACGTCGGCGCCCGCCCCGTCCGTCGCCCTGCCGAGCTCCTCGACGAAGTCCTGCTCCCGGTAGTCGATCAGGATGTCGGCACCGAGCTCCGCGCAGCGCGCCAGCTTCCCGGGTCCGCCCGCGGTCACCGCGACCCGGGCGCCGACCGCCTTGGCGAGCTGGATCGCCATCGTGCCGATGCCGCTGGACCCGCCGTGCACCAACAGCGTCTCGGCGGGGCGCAGATGGGCCACCATGAACACGTTGGACCAGACGGTCGCGGTCACTTCGGGCAGCGCCGCGGCGAGGACGAGGTCCAGTCCCGCCGGCACGGGGAGCAGTTGCCCGGCGGGTACGGCGACCTTCTCCGCGTAACCGCCGCCGGCCAGCAGCGCGCACACCTCGTCGCCGACCGACCAGCCGGTGACACCGGGGCCGACGGCGGAGATGCGGCCCGCGCACTCCAGACCCGGGTAGAGGGAGGCGCCGGGCGGCGGGTTGTAGAAGCCCTGCCGCTGGAGCACATCCGCACGGTTGACCGCGCTGGAGACAACGTCGACGAGGACCTCGCCCTCACCGGGTACGGGATCTGGCACCTCGGCCCACACGAGCGCCTCGGGGCCACCGGGTTCGGGGATCGTGATCGCATACATGGCCGCGAGGCTACTCCGTGCCGCGCCGTGCGGTGCGGTGCCGACGGCTGCGGCAAGGCGCGGACGGGGCGGACAGCGCGGACGGGGCCGCTCGGGTCAGGGGCGCGGGGCTGTCGGCGGGGTGTAGCTCATGGGCGGTTCGTTCGTGACCCGCACGATGGTGATCAGCCGGTCCGTCAGCTGGAGGGGGCTGGCCACCGGATCGTCGTAACCGAGCAGCCGGTGACCGCGCAGAACGCTGACCACGAGATCGTCGGTCTCCCGGACGTTCTTGCCCACCTCGGCCTTTATCACCGGCCGTTCGACCAGATCGAGCCCGCTGCCCTGCTGGATCAGGTCCTCCATCACCGTGCCCGCACTGGGGCTGAGCACGGAGAGGCCGAGCAGCCGGCCTGCCGCGCTGGCACTGGTGATCACGGCGTCGGCACCGGACTGCCGCAGCAGCGGGGCGTTCTCCTCCTCGCGCACCGCCGCGACGATCTTCGCGCCGCGGTTGAGCTGGCGCGCGGTCAGCGCGACCAGTACCGCCGTGTCGTCCCGCTGGGTGGCGATGATGATCTGACGTGCCTTCTGCAGCTCGGCCCGCAGCAGCACATCGCTGCGCGTCGCATCGCCGAGCACTCCGGTGAACCCCTCGGCGTTGGCGATCTCTATCACCTTGGACGCCGGGTCGACGACGACGATCTGTTCCTTCTTCAGGCCGGTGGCGCAGAGGGTCTGAATGGCCGAGCGGCCCTTCGTGCCGAAGCCGACGACAACGGTGTGGTCACGCAAGTTGGTTCTCCAACGCTTCAGCCGGAAGTCCTCCCGGGTCCGCTCCGTGAGGACCTCAAGGGTGGTGCCGACCAGGATGATGAGGAAGAGCACGCGCAGCGGTGTCACGAGCACCACATTGGTGAGCCGGGCGCCGTCGCTGTACGGGGTGATGTCGCCGTACCCCGTGGTCGAGAGGGTGACCGTCGCGTAGTAGACCGCGTCCAGGAGGTCGACCTTGCCGTCGGCCGCGTCGTGGTAGCCGCCGCGGTCGACCCAGACGATGAACACCGTGGCAGCCAGCACCATCAGCGCCATCATCAGCCGCTTGGCGACCTGCCGGGCCGGTCCGTCGACGACCCGGCGCGGAAGCATCACCCGGGTGGGTACGACATGCTCGTCGGCACGCCTGGCCATCGCGTCATGGCCGGGAAGTTTCACGTGAAACACCCTTCAGTCCACGGCGTCGCCGGGGCCCACGGTAGATCGAGGATCTCCACCTCGGTGCCGGACCGTACCCCGCCCGGGTCCACAACGGCCAGCCCGTCCGCGGCGGCGATCCCGCGCAGCATGGCGGGACCGTTGTAATGCAGCGGTACGACGTGGACGGCCCCGTCGTCGGTTCCGGCGCCGCCGTGGGTGAACCCGCGGGGCACTTCGGCGCGATGGACCACGGGGACCAGCCGGGTATCGTGCGGGTGGCCGTGCACATCGCCCCGGACCGCGACGCGGTAGAGGTCCTGCGAAGTCCGGCCCGCCAGCCCGCTGAGCAACGGCTCGGCAAGCGTGAGCAGCCCGGACACGGCGGCCAGGGGGTTACCGGGCAGCCCCACAAGATACGGCCCTCCGGCACGGATCCGGGCCAGCAGCATGGGGTGACCGGGGCGGACCGCGACACCGTCGACGAGCAACTCGGCCCCCAGATCGGCGAGCACGGGGTGCACATGGTCGACCGGTCCCGCGGCGGTGCCACCGGTGGTGATGACCAGATCGGCCTCGGAGACGACCAGCGCCCTCCGGAGGGCTTCCGCGTCGTCACCGAGGCGGCGGGGCGCGGAGACCTCGGCACCCAGCGCGCGCAGCCAGGGTCCGATCATCGGGCCGAGTGCGTCACGGATCAGCCCGTCGTGGGGCAGCCCGGCCGTCAGCAGTTCGTCGCCCAGGACGAGGACATCGACGCGCGGCCGGGGGCGGGTGAGCAGTTCGTCGTACCCGGCGGCAGCGGCCAGCCCGAGAACGGGGGGCGTCACCAGCGTTCCGGCGGGGAGGAGCTGCTCTCCGGAGCGGCACTCCTGTCCGCGCGGCCTGATGTCCTGCCCGGGGCTCACCTGCCGCAGTGCGTACAGCAGCCCCTTGGCCTCGTCGGACCGGGCGTGCTCGCTCCGGATGACGGCGGTGGCGTCTGCCGGGATACGGGCGCCGGTGGCAATGCGTACGGCGTCACCGTCGGGGAGCGGCGCGGGGGCGGCGTGGCCGGCGAGGACGCCCTCGTTCTCCCGGATGCGCCACGGCCCCGGCCCTGCGACGGCCCAGCCGTCCATGGCGGAGGTGTCGAAGGACGGGAGATCGGTGAGCGCGGCGAGCGGTTCGGCCAGCACGTGTCCGAGCGCGTGGTCGAGGGGGAGGCGTCCGGTGCGGGCCGGAACGCCGCGCCCGGCGCGGGCCGCGACGGCACGGGCCTCGTCCCACGGCGTCGCGTGGGTACGCGTCCTGCCGCGCGCGGCGGGGCGGTGTTCGTCCTCGGGGGCGGGGTCGGGGTCGGGGATGCGGGGTGGGGTCGCTGACGGTTCAGGTCCGCGTTCAGGTCCGCGTTCAGGTCCGAGTTCAGGTCCGCGTTCAGGAGGCGCCTCGCTGTACGGCTGTCGGCCGACCAGTGCGAGGGCCTGCGCGACGGCCCGCTCTTCGTCGGCCTCGGCCTCGGCTGCGCGGCGCGCTGCGGCGTCAGCGGGCTCGGGGGACAGACCGGGCTCGGCGGGCTCGGGGGTCTCAGCGGACTGGGCGGACTGGGCGACGGTCTTTGCGGCTGCCGGGTTCCTGTCCTCGGCCGGGTTCATCGCGGCAGCCGGGAGCCGCCCGGTACTGCCGCTGCGGCCCGTCATGGCGTCTCGGTCTCGTCCGCCCACCGGAGAGCGAGCGCGGCGGCCTTGCGGGCGGCCTCGGCCACCGCCTCGGGCCCGCCCCCGTCGCTGCTCGCCTTCGCCGCCGCGTACCCGACCAGGAAGGTCGTCAGGGGCGCGGCGGGCCTGGCGACACCGTGGGCGGCGTCACGGGCGAGGTCGAGCAGGACGGCGGTGTCGACGTCGAGTTCGATGGCCAGTTCGTTCTTGACTGCGGTGATCCATTCGTCCAGCACGGTCCCATGCTCTCTGATCCGGGCCCTGGCCGAAGCGATGTCCTGCCAGGTGTCGCAGTCGAACGAGGCGAGCGGGTCCGCGGCCACCCGGGAAAGCCGCAGCTCGTGCGTCAGCAATCGCAGGGGCAGTCCGGCGAGTCCACCGTGCTCCGCGGCGAGCAGTGCCAGTTCGCGGCGCAACGGCTCCGCCCGGTAGACGGCCACCAGTGGCTGGTCCCGGCCGTCCTGATCGGTGCAGACGGCGCCCTCCAGGCCGCCCCCGCCTACGGCTGCCAGCAGGGACCCGACCGTGTCCGCGCCGAGGAACGGCAGATCGGCGGAGAGCACCAGCAGGCGTTCCGCCGACGTGTGCCGCACCCCGGCACCGAGTGCGGCCAGCGGACCGCCGCCCCGAGGCTCTTCGTGCGCCCAGGTCACCGGGCGCACCGTGGGCCGCCTGCCCCCCACCACCACCGTGGTCCCGGCGTCGGAACAGGCCGCGAGCACCCGGTCCAGCAGCGCACGGCCACCGATCCGGAGCCCCGGCTTGTCGGCACCGCCGAGCCGCTTGGCGGCACCCCCGGCGAGAACGATGGCGTCATACACGGTCATGCCCCGAGTATGCGGGCCGTCCCGCCCGGTGGGTCCTCCCCGTCCGCGATGCCGTGGATCAACGCGGGACGGAACAGGGAGAACCGGGAGAAGCAGGGAAACCGGAGGTCGTGCCTACAGCGTCCGCAGGAGCACCGCCGGCTGTTCCACGCAGTCGGCCACATAGCGCAGGAAGCCGCCCGCCGTACCGCCGTCGCAGACCCGGTGGTCGAAGGTCAGCGAGAGCTGGACGACCCGCCGCACGGCGAGCTCGCCCTGGTGCACCCACGGCTTGGGGACGATGCGGCCGACGCCGAGCATCGCCGCCTCGGGGTGGTTGATGATCGGGGTGGAACCGTCGACCCCGAACACCCCGTAGTTGTTGAGCGTGAACGTGCCACCGGTCAGCTCCGCCGGCTTCAGCGTTCCCGTCCGAGCGGCCTCGGTGAGCCGGGTGATCTCGGCTCCGATCGACTCCGTGCTGCGCGCCTGCGCGTCCCGTACGACCGGGACGACGAGCCCCCGCTCGGTCTGGGCCGCGAACCCGAGGTGGACACCGGGCAGCCGCACGATCTCCCGCGCTTCCTGGTCCACCGTGGAGTTGAGTTCGGGATACCGGGCCAGGGCGGCCGTGCAGATACGGGCGAGCAGCGCGAGCACCGACACCTTGGGCCCGGCACCGGGACCACCGGCGCCGTTCATCGCCGCTCTGGCCGCCATCAGCTCAGTGGCATCGGCGTCCACCCAGCAGGTGGCGTCGGGGATCTCGCGCCGACTGCGCGCCAGCTTGTCGGCGACCGCGCCCCGTACACCGCGCAACGGAATCCGTTCACCGGCAGAACGTACCGATGCCTGGTCCGTCACCGCGGCCTCCTGCGGGGGCGCGGCAACCGACCGGATGGCGGACTCCACGTCGGCCCGCAGGATCAGGCCGTCGGGCCCGGAGCCCGAGAGCTGCCGCAGATCGAGGTCGTGCTGCCGCGCGAGCTTGCGCACCAGCGGGGAGACAACGGCGACCGGCCCCCGTACCCCGTCCGGAACGACGGCGGAACCCGCGGCCCCAGCAGATGCCCCAGCGAACACAGGAGCGACGGAAGGAGGGGAAGCAACAGGAGCGGCGGCCGGCGCCGAGAGTCCCTCCGGCCGGACCCGCCTCCGGCGCACCGGCGGTGCACCGGTCCCGTACCCCACCAGCACGTTGCCGGACCCGGACGATTCCGCCCCGGCGGCCCCCGTGCCGGATCCGGTTCCCGCCGTACTCCCGGACGGCTCCACGGACCCGACCGCGACCGTCAGCAACGGCGCCCCGACCGGGAGTTCCGCACCCTCCTCACCGAACCGCGCGGTCACCACGCCCCCGTACGGGCACGGCACCTCCACCATCGCCTTGGCCGTCTCGACCTCGACGACCGGCTGATCGATGGCGACGACATCGCCGACCTCCACCAGCCAGCGCACGATCTCCGCCTCGGTCAGACCCTCGCCGAGATCCGGAAGCTTGAATTCGAGTACCTGCGCCATCAGTGCTCCGCCTCCCACTGCAGTCGCGCGACGGCGTCGAGCACCCGGTCCACGCCCGGCAGGTGGTGTCGCTCCTGCATCGGCGGCGGGTACGGGATGTCGAAACCGGCGACGCGCAGCACCGGCGCCTCCAGGTGGTGGAAGCAGCGCTCGGTGATCCGGGCCGCGATCTCGCCGCCCGGACCGCCGAAGCCGGTGGACTCGTGGACGACGACCGCACGGCCGGTGCGCCGCACGGACGCGGCCACCGTCTCGTCGTCGAACGGCACCAGCGAGCGCAGATCGACGACTTCGAGGTCCCAGCCCTCCTCGACCGCGGCCTCGGCGGCCTCCATGCAGACGGGCAGCGACGGCCCGTACGTGATCAACGTCGCGCTGCGTCCGGGCCGTCGAACGACGGCCCGCCCGATCGGCTCCACGGCGGCGGGCGCCTGCGGCGACCAGTCCGCCTTCGACCAGTAGAGCCGCTTGGGCTCCAGGAAGACCACCGGATCGTCGGAGGCGATCGAGGCCCTCAGCAGCCCATAGGCGTCATCGACCGTGGCGGGCGTGACTACATGGAGACCGGGGGTCGCCATGTAGTACGCCTCCGAGGAGTCGCTGTGGTGCTCGACGCCGCCGATTCCGCCGCCGTACGGCACCCGGACCGTGATCGGCAGCGGCATGGCGCCGCCGGTCCGGTTCCGCATCTTGGCGACATGGCTGATGAGCTGCTCGAACGCCGGATAGGCGAAGGCGTCGAACTGCATCTCGACGACGGGCCGCAGCCCGTACATCGCCATGCCGACGGCCGCCCCGAGGATGCCGGCCTCGGCCAGCGGGGTGTCCGTGCAACGGTCCTCGCCGAACTCCTTCGCCAGGCCGTCGGTGATCCGGAAGACACCGCCGAGCGTCCCGACGTCCTCCCCGAGGACGTGCACGGAGGGGTCATCGGCCATCGAGTCGCGCAGCGCACGCCCGAGGGCCTGCGCCATGGTGGCGGGTTTGGCCCTCGCCGTCCGCTCTCCGGCCGTGGCCGCTGCGGTCGTCATCGCCCTGTTCCCCCGTCGTCCGTGCCGTGCTGCTCGTTCTCCGCGTCCAGCTCGACGCGCAGGCGGGCCGCCTGCTCACGCAGCTGGGTGGTCTGCTCCGCGTACACATGGGTGAAGAGATCCATCGGGTCGAGCACCGGATCCCCGTTCATCCGCTCGCGCAGTTCGGCCGCCATTCGCTCGGCGGCCGTCCGCGCCTCCTCGATGCCGTCGTCGCCGAGCAGCCCGCGCCCGGTCAGCTCCCGTTCCATGAGCTGGACCGGATCGTGTGCCCGCCACGCCTCGACCTCGCTGTCGCCGCGGTAGCGGGTCGCGTCATCGGCGTTCGTATGCGCGTCCATGCGGTAGGTGATGGCCTCCACGAGCGTCGGGCCGCCGCCGCTCCTGGCCCGCTCGACCGCCTCGGCGAGCACCTGGTGCACGGCCGCCGCGTCGTTGCCGTCGACCAGCCGGCCCGGCATCCCGTATCCCACGGCCTTGTGCGCCAGGGAGGGTGCCGCGGTCTGCTTGGCCAGCGGTACGGAGATCGCGAAGCCGTTGTTCTGCACGAGGAAGACGACCGGGGCCTTCCAGACGGCCGCGAAGTTCAGCGCCTCGTGGAAATCGCCCTCGCTGGTTCCGCCGTCACCGACCATGGCGAGCGCGACCACGTCGTCACCCTTGAGCCGCGCCGCGTGCGCCAGGCCCACGGCATGCGGCAACTGGGTGGCGAGCGGGGTGCAGAGCGGGGCGATGCGGTGCTCGCGCGGGTCGTAGCCGGTGTGCCGGTCGCCTCGCAGCAGGGTCAGCGCCTCGACCGGGTCCAGCCCCCGCGCCACGGCCGCGAGTGTGTCGCGGTAGCTGGGGAAGAGCCAGTCCCGCTCCTTGAGCACCAGGGCGGCCGCGATCTCGCAGGCCTCCTGCCCCGTGCTCGACGGATAGACGGCGAGCCTGCCCTGCTTGGTGAGGGCGGTCGCCTGGGTGTTGTACCGGCGGCCGCGCACCAGCTCGGCGTAGAGCCGCAGCAGCAGCTCGGGGTCTGCGTCGGCCGCGGCGTCCGTACCGAGCACGCGGTACGGCTCGGGGTCCGGGAGCAGCGGCGCCGGGTCGGTGAGCGGCTTCCACGCCGGGGGCGGCGTGGGCCGGTAGGCGGCCGCGCCGGGCAGCTCTTGGACCGTCATGACAAGCACCTCCTGGCATCGAGGGGTATCGAACGGCAGCTTTCGACATCAGGGGTGTCCGATATCGAGAGGTATCGATGGGTGGTGAAATATGTCCAAATATCAAGCACTGCGCGAGACACGAATGTGGTGCGCCTCACCTACCGATTGTTCGGTCGCGAGCGCATTTTGGCTACAGGCGCCGTCAGCCTGTGGACAAACGGTTCTCCACAGCCTGGGATGGAGACAGCTCGTCCAGGACAGGGAGGCGCGGGAACATGGCAGCTGAACAAATGGCCGACGGGGGCGAGGACCCCGGCCGGATTCCTCCGGCACGGCCGCTCGACTCCACCGACCGCGCCATCCTCCGGTTGCTCCAGACGGACGGCCGCGCCTCGATACGGTCGGTGGCCGATCGCGTCCACGTCTCGCGCGCCAACGCCTACGCCCGGATCAACCGGCTCATCGACGACGGGGTGATCCGGGGTTTCAGCGCCCGGGTGAACCACGAACGGGCGGGGCAGGGGGCCTCCGCCTACATCACGCTCAAGATCGTCCAGAATTCCTGGCGGACCGTCCGCGAGCAGCTCCAGGCACTGCCGGGAGCCACGCACATCGCGCTGGTCAGCGGCGATTTCGATGTCCTGCTGCTGGTGCACACGCAGGACAACCAGTCACTGCGCGATCTGGTGCTGACCAGGATCCAGTCCATCCCGGAGGTGCTCTCCACCCGCACCCTGCTGGTGTTCGAGGAGACGGACCTGGCCCCGGGCCCGTTCCGCCCCACGGAGCTCACCTGAGGCGGAACAGGGGCTGTGGAGCCGTGAGGCCGAGGATCAGCGGCTCAACGGCTCGATCGGCCCAACCGGGATCCCTCGGCTCAGCGGCTGGACTTCATGCCGTCGAAGGCCAGCTGCACGACGGTGTCCGCGAGCTGCTCCCGCTCCGCACCGCCGTCCGGCAGCGGCCGGTACCACTCCACCAGCGAGTTGACCATGCCGAAAAGCAGCCGCGTCGCGAGGCGTATGTCCACGTCGGAGCGGAGATCGCCGTCCGCGACCGCGGCCTTGAGCAGATCGCCCACCCGCTGGTCGAACTCGCGCCGCCGCTCCAGCGCCCAGCGCTCGGTCTTCGTGTTGCCCCGCACCCGCAGCAGCAGCGTGACGTAAGGCAGTTCGGCTATCAGCACCTCGACGGTACGACGGGTGACGTACTCGACCCGCCCGATCGCGCGACCTCGCGTCGCACCCGATTCGTCGAGGATTCCGAAGAGGCCGTCCAGCGCCCGGCTGACCGCTCGCCGCAGCAGCTCTTCCTTGCCGGCCACGTGGTGATAGATGGACGACTTGGAGATCCCCGCCGCCTTCGAGAGGTGCTCCATGGACGTGCCGTCGTAGCCGCGCTCGTTGAAGACACGGACAGCGACGGTGAGCAGAGTCTCCGGGGTGTACGTGTCCCGCTTGGCCGTGGTCATGCCAGCGATCCTCCCCTACGAGTTGTCCACAGGTTTCGTGGGGCCCCTTGTCCCGACCGATCGTTCGGTTACTCTAACTCTGTCCGCCCGTCCCTGCCCAGCTCGATGAGGAGTTGGTCCGTCATGGCCGCCGAGCTCTCCCCGCACCTGCTGTCCGAGAAGCACCGCCCCACGCTCGACCGGGCCCTCGACGCGATCCGCTCGCGTGCCTACTGGTCCCCGCACCCCGAGCACCCGAAGGCGTACGGCGAGGGCGGCGCCCCCGGCAGCCTGGGCGCCGCCGAGGGCAAGGCCGCCTTCGACGCCGTGCTGAACACCCGTATCGACCTCGGCCAGCCGGGCACCGACGGATGGGCGGGCGGGGAGGTCTCCCCGTACGGACCGGAGCTCGGCGTCGAATACCCGCACGCCGATCCGGACGTCCTGATCCCGGCGATGCGCGCGGGGGTGCCGGCCTGGCGCGAAGCGGGCCCCGAGACCAGGGCCCTGGTCTGTCTGGAGATCCTGGCCCGGATCAGCGCCCGCACCCATGAGTTCGGCCACGCGGTGATGCACACCAGCGGGCAGGCCTTCATGATGGCGTTCCAGGCCGGTGGCCCGCACGCCCAGGACCGTGGCCTGGAGGCGGTGGCATACGCGTACGAGGAGCAGATCCGCGCTCCCCGGACCGCGGACTGGTCCAAGCCGCAGGGCAAGCGAGACCCGATCGAGCTGCACAAGACGTTCACTGCGGCGGGCCGCGGCATCTCGCTGCTGATCGGTTGCAACACCTTCCCCACGTGGAACGGCTATCCGGGCCTCTTCGCCTCTCTCGCCACCGGCAATCCCGTCCTGGTCAAGCCGCATCCCCGCGCGGTGCTCCCGCTGGCCCTCACGGTTCAGCTGGCGCGCGAGGTGCTCGCCGAGGCGGGCTTCGACCCCAACCTGGTCGCCCTGGCCGTCGAACGGCCGGGCGAGGGCATCGCCAAGTCCCTGGCGGTCCGCCCGGAGATCAGGATCATCGACTACACCGGGTCCACGGAGTTCGGTGACTGGCTGGAGGCCAACGCCCTTCAGGCGCAGGTCTACACGGAGAAGGCCGGGGTCAACACGATCGTCCTCGACTCCACCGACGACTACCGCGGCATGCTCTCCAACCTGGCGTTCTCGCTCTCCCTCTACAGCGGCCAGATGTGCACCACCCCGCAGAACCTGCTGATTCCCCGCAACGGCATCACGACGGACATCGGCGAGAAGACGTACGACGACGTGGTCGTCGACATCGCCGCGGCGGTCACCGGGCTCCTGGGTGACGACGCGCGGGCCAACGCCCTGCTCGGCGCCCTGGTCAACCCGGAGGTCCGGGCCCGTCTGGAGCAGGCCGTGAAGCTCGGCGAGGTCGCCCTGCCCTCAAGGGAGGTGGCCAACCCCGACTTCCCGGAGGCGGTGGTCCGTACGCCGCTGATCGTCAAGCTGGACGGCACCGAGCCGGACGACGACTCCCCCTGCCTGTCGGAGTGCTTCGGCCCGGTCTCGTTCGCGGTCGCGGTCGACTCGACGGCGGACGCCGTGGAGCTGCTGCGCCGCACGATCCGCGACAAGGGCGCGATGACGGTGGGCGCGTACACGACATCACCCGAGGTGGAGAACGCGCTGGTGGACGTCTGCCTGGACGAGTCGGCCCAGCTCTCGCTGAATCTGACGAGCGGGGTGTACGTGAACCAGACGGCGGCGTTCTCCGACTTCCACGGGTCGGGCGGCAACCCGGCGGCCAACGCGGCCCTGTGCGACGGGGCTTTCGTCTCCAACCGCTTCCGCACCCTGGAAGTCCGCCGCCAGCGCTGACGGACGCTCTCTGTCAGCCCATCCGGCACCCCACTCAGCCCGTCCGGCGTTTGAGGACCGGGGGCCCGGGGGCAGAGCCCCCGGTTACAGGAAGGGGCGGGTAGGGGACAGCCGCCGCAGGCACCCCACCCGCACCCGGCCCCCGCTCGCCCTCGCCCGGCGGGCCCGGCCCCTCACCCAGAGGCCGGGCCCGCCGCACCCGCACCCGCACCCGGAATATCCGCATACCGCTGCACCCACGCATGCATGGCAATCGCTGCCGCCGCCCCCGCGTTGATCGACCGCGTGGACCCGAACTGCGCGATCGAGCACACCATCGACGCGTGCTTACGGGCCTCCTCGGTCAGTCCGGGCCCCTCCTGCCCGAACAGCAGCACACACCGCCGCGGCAGCTCGGTCCGCTCCAGCGGCACGGCGCCCGGCAGATTGTCGATGCCGATGATCGGCAGCCCCTCGGCTTCCGCCCAGGCGGTCAGATCCGTGGTGTCGGGGTGGTGGCGGACATGCTGGTAGCGGTCGGTGACCATCGCCCCGCGGCGGTTCCAGCGCCGCCGCCCCACGATGTGGATCTCCTTGGCGAGGAAGGCGTTCGCCGTGCGCACCACCGAGCCGATATTGAAGTCGTGGCCCCAGTTCTCCACCGCCACGTGGAAGTCGTGCCGCCGCAGATCCAGATCGGCGACGATCGCCTCCCTGGTCCAGTACCGGTACGGGTCGCCCACATTGCGCCGGTCGCCGTGGGCGAGCAGCTCGGGGTCGTAACGTTCGCCCACGGGCCAGGGCAGCGGGTGCGGCCCGACGCCGATCTCCGCCCCGAACCCGTCGTCGTACTGAGCCGGCTCGTCCACCACGGGCGGCTCGGCCGTCGCGGATTCATCGGTCGACGGATTCCTGCTGGTACTGCCGGTGCTCCCGGTCTCGCTGCTCACCCGACGAGCGTATGGCCCCCGTCGTCGCTGTGCTGCGGTGCCTCCCGGTCCTCGGCGGCGTCCCGGGGCTCCGGCACCGTGCCGCGCGCCCGGAACAGCAGATCCCGCCCGAGCGCCGCCCGGCCCCCCAGCCACACCAGGAAGACGGTCGGCAGGAAGACGGCGTCCGCGGCGATCATGGCCATCGAGAAGAAGGGCAGCCCCAGCAGCAGGGCGATACCGGCGTGCTCGCCGATCATCACGACGAGCAGGACGTTCTTGACCCGTCGGTTGAACAGGGTGAACGGGAACGCGACCTGCACGATGACCGTGGCATACGTCAGCACCATCACCATCACCCCGCTCGATGCGAGGATGTCCGAGAGACCGGGCCACGGCGTGAAGTAGTCGAGCTTGAGCGGGTAGTACAGCGCTGTGCCGTCCTGCCACCTCGTACCCTGGATCTTGTACCAGCCCGCGGTGGAGTAGATCAGGCAGACCTCGGCCATGATCACGACGAGGGTGGCGTTGTGGGCGAGATTGGCGATGACGTCGAGCAGGGTGCGCGGCTCGCTGTGCGGCGCGTACCGGTTCACGGCCCACCAGGCACCGTGGCCGGTCCACATGATCCAGAACAGCACCGGCAGCCAGACGGTTCCGCCCAGGCTGTCCGTCACCGTGGCCCCGAGCAGCACGGCGCCGAACGCCGCCCACAGCAGCGGACCGGCCACGTCCCCGCGTACAGGACGCCCGCCGCCGGCCTTCCCGTCCGGGTCCACGTCCCCGTCCGACCCGTCCGCCCGCGCTCTGCGCGCCGCACGGCGGGCGTCCAGCGACCAGACCTGACCGCACCGGGTCAGCACCAGGTAGATCGCCATCAGATGGAGGACGTTGTCGCCGCCGTCACCCATGAAGATGCTGCGGTTCTGCAGCGAGAGCACCCCGGCCATGAACAGCACGGACATGGCGCGGGTGTGCCAGCCCACCAGCAGCAGCGCGGCCGCGATCAGCGCCAGCGCGTACACGATCTCGAACCAGACGGTGCTGTCCGACCACATGAGTGTGGTGAAGGCCTGGTTGTTGGATATCAGCTGCTCCGCCATGTCCCAGCGCCACGGGGCACCGGGGCCGTACATCTCGTGCCGGTGCGGCAGTTCCCGCAGCAGGAACAGCAGATACGTGGCGGAGAAGCCGATCCGGATGACGGCGCTCTGGTACGGGCCGAGGGACGAGGCGGTGATGCGCTGGATACCGCGGGCGAGCCTGCTGTCGCGGCCGGGGCGGGGCGTGCTCACTGGTCCGTCTCCTTCGGGTCCGCCGAGCCCTCGGGGAGGTCGGCCGCGGTGACGGTCCACCAGGGCAGGACCCGGTAGGACGGCTTCGTGCTGATCTTCTCGTCGCTCCACGGAGGCGCCGGGACGGACCGCACCTCGGAGCGGACCTGGATCCGTTCGACGGTGCCGCCGTAGTCGTGTCCGCCGAGGCGCAGCATGACGATGCGGCGGATGTACTGCTCGGAGAGGTTGCCGCGCAGCCCGTTGGCCCGGTTCTGGCTGTCATGGGACCCGAGGTAGAAGTCCCAGCCCCGGCGGAGTTCGTTCTGCTGGACGTGACTGGGCAGCGGATTGCCGCGTATCGCCTTGCCGTCCTCGCCCGAGAGATTCATCCAGGGGGTGGTACGACGGCCGTCGGCACCGGCTATCTCGGCGCGTACGTGCACGGCGATGTTCTGCTGCAGCGGATTGGGGGCGAAGAGCTTCCAGTTCTGCTCGAACTCGGGGTAGACCCATTCATCGATCCCCTTGCCGTGCTGCTTGGTCAGCGTGTTGGAAGGGGCGACGTGCAGAAACACCATCGCCAGCTGAGTGCACGTGATCAGCCCGATCACCGCCAGCGCCACAGCGGCGGCGACCTGGTACGGAAACGACAGCCCCGCCATTCCGGCAGGAGGCTCGGGCTCGGCGAGCGGCTCGGGCCCGGAGCTCGGATCAGGCTCGGAACGCGGTCCGGCCTCGGGGCCGGGGCCGGGCTCGACAGGAGGCTGCGGACCGGGCTCGGTGCGCGGATCAGGAACCGTTGGAACCGTCCCTGAATCGGGACCGGCAACGCGCCCGTCCCCGCCGCCGACGCCCCTGTCGTCGTACGAATCCATCCCGCCCCGATCCCCGTCGATCCCGGTCAGTTATCCACAGGGTTGACACCCTACGGGCCGCAGACTCACCATTGAAGACATTGAACCGAACGATCGGTCGGTAGGGAGTCCGGGATGGCGGCAGTGACTGCGGGCCAGACAGCGCAGGCGACAGCGGGCAGTACCGATGGGGCGGACGGGGCCCTCGCGGCGGCCTTCGACGCCGCGGTGGCGGCCGACGAGCGCATCGAGCCGCGTGACTGGATGCCCGATGCCTATCGGGCCTCGCTGGTCAGGCAAATGGCTCAGCACGCCCACTCCGAGATCATCGGCATGCAGCCCGAAGCAAACTGGATCACGCGAGCGCCCTCGCTGCGCCGCAAGGCCATCCTGATCGCCAAGGTGCAGGACGAGGCGGGACACGGTCTTTATCTGTACAGCGCGGCCGAGACCCTCGGCACCGGCCGCGAGGAGCTGCTCGACAAGCTGCACGCGGGCCGTCAGCGGTATTCGTCGATCTTCAATTACCCCACCCTGACCTGGGCGGACGTGGGCGCGATCGGCTGGCTCGTGGACGGCGCCGCGATCACCAACCAGGTGCCTCTGTGCCGCTGCTCCTACGGCCCCTACGCCCGCGCGATGGTCCGTGTCTGCAAGGAGGAGTCCTTCCACCAGCGCCAGGGCTACGAACTGCTGCTGGCCCTCAGCGGCGGCACGGCCGCACAGCACGAGATGGCACAGGACGCGGTGAACCGCTGGTGGTGGCCGTCCCTGATGATGTTCGGCCCGCCGGACGACGCCTCGTCGCACTCCGCCCAGTCGATGACCTGGAAGATCAAGCGGCACTCCAACGACGAGCTGCGGCAGCGCTTCGTCGACATCTGCGTCCCGCAGGCAGAGGTGCTGGGGCTCACCCTCCCCGACCCCGACCTCCGGTGGAACGAGGAGCGCGGTCAGCACGATTTCGGGGCGATCGACTGGACGGAGTTCCAGGAGGTCCTGAAGGGCAACGGCCCGTGCAACGAGGAGCGCCTCACCCAGCGCCGCCGAGCGCACGAGGAAGGCGCCTGGGTCCGCGACGCCGCCGCCGCGTACGCGCAGAAGCAGACAGTTGTACCGAACGTGGAGGCGACAGCATGAGCAGCTCGACCGACTGGCCGTTGTGGGAGGTGTTCGTCCGCTCGCGGCGTGGCCTCTCCCACACCCACGCCGGCAGCCTGCACGCCCCGGACGCCGAGATGGCCCTGCGCAACGCACGCGATCTGTACACGCGCCGGTCCGAGGGGATCTCCATCTGGGTGGTGCCGTCCACCGAGATCACGGCGTCCTCGCCGGACGAGAAGGACACGTTCTTCGAGCCGGCCGGCGACAAGCCCTACCGGCACCCGACGTTCTACAAGATCCCGGACGGGGTGAAGCACCTGTGACCGCGGCTCTCGCCCTGGGCGACGACGCGCTGGTGCTGTCGCACCGGCTGGGGGAGTGGGCGGGCCACGCCCCCGTGCTGGAGGAGGAAGTGGCCCTCGCCAACATCGCCCTGGACCTGCTGGGCCAGGCCCGCCTGCTGCTCTCCCTCGCCGGGGACGAGGACGAGCTCGCGTATCTGCGCGAGGAACGCGCCTTCCGCAACGTCCAGCTGGTCGAGCAGCCGAACGGCGACTTCGCCCACACCATCGCCCGCCAGCTCTACTTCTCCGTCCACCAGCACGGACTGTACGAGCAACTGGCGGCCGGTGCCGGCGAGTTCGCCGGGATCGCGGCCAAGGCGGTCAAGGAGGTCGCCTACCACCGGGACCACGCCGAGCAGTGGACGCTGCGCCTCGGTGACGGCACGACGGAGAGCCACGACCGGATGCAGCGCGCGGTGGACGCGCTGTGGCGTTTCACCGGTGAGCTGTTCGAGCCCGTCGAAGGCGTGGAGGTGGACTGGGAGACCCTGCGGAACGACTGGCTGGCATCCGTCACCGCCGTACTGGAACGGGCCACGCTGACCGTACCGACCGGGCCGCAGTCCGGAGCCTGGACGGCCGGAGCGGGCCGGCAGGGCATCCACACGGAGCCTTTCGGCCGGATGATCGCCGAGATGCAGCACCTGCACCGCAGCCACCCGGGGGCGTCATGGTGACCCGGACGGCGCTGGAGGAGGAGCTGCGCCACCTCGCGGGCTCCGTCCCCGACCCCGAGCTGCCCGTGCTGACACTGGAGGAGCTGGGTGTGCTCCGAGGGGTGGAGGTACTCGCACCGGGCCGCGTCACGGTCCGCCTCACCCCCACCTACACCGGCTGCCCCGCGATAGAGGCCATGTCGATGGACATCGAGCGGGTGCTGCTCGACCACGGCATGACCGAGGTCTCCGTGGTCACCGTCCTCTCTCCCGCCTGGTCCACGGACGACATCAGCGCGGAAGGGCGGCGCAAGCTCACCGAGTTCGGCATAGCGCCCCCTCGGCCGCATGACGCGGCCTCCCCCGCCGGGCCCGTGGCGCTCTCCCTGTCGGTGCGCTGCCCGCACTGCGGCTCCACCGACACGGAGCTGCTGAGCCGGTTCTCGTCCACTGCCTGCAAGGCGCTGCACAGGTGTGTGACATGCCGCGAACCGTTTGATCACTTCAAGGAGTTGTAGATGTTCCATCCGCTCCGGGTCAGCGCGATCGAACGGCTCACGGACGATTCGGTCGCTGTCGACTTCGCCGTGCCGCCGGAACTGCGCGAGACCTTCCGCCACAAGCCCGGCCAGCACCTCAATGTCCGCTACACCGTCGACGGCGAGGAGGTCCGCCGCTCGTACTCGATCTGCGCACCGGCCACCGAGCAGCCGGCCGACCCCGCACTACGGGTGGGCATCCGGCTCGTCGACGGCGGGGCGTTCTCCACGTACGCGCTCAAGGAACTCGCCGTCGGCGATCAGGTCGAGGCGATGCCTCCGATGGGCCGCTTCGTGCTCACGCCGCGCGCCGGGCAGTTCGCGGCGGTCGTCGGCGGCAGCGGGATCACCCCGGTGCTGTCCATCGCGGCGACGCTGCTGGCGCGGGAGCCCGACGCCTCGTTCTGCCTGATCCGCAGCGACCGGACCGCTGCGTCGACGATGTTCCTGGACGAGGTCGCCGACCTCAAGGACCGCTATCCGGACCGGTTCCAGCTGGTCACCGCGCTCTCCCGGGAGGAGCAGCAGGCCGGCCTCCCCTCGGGCAGGCTGGACCGCGAGCGGCTCACCGGTCTGCTGCCCGCGCTGCTGCCGGTGGCCGAGGTGGACGGCTGGTATCTCTGCGGCCCACTCGGTCTGGTCCGGGCCTCCGAGGCCGCGCTGCGCGGTCTGGGCGTCGAGCGGACCCGCATCCACCAGGAGATCTTCCACGTCGACGACGGGCCCGGAACGTCCGCCCTGCCGCGGATCGAGGCACCGGCCGGGAGCATGCTCACGGCGACCCTGGACGGCCGCTCGGGCAAGTGGCCGGTGCAGGAGGGCGAATCGCTGCTGGAGACGGTGCTCCGTAGCCGATCGGACGCGCCGTACGCCTGCAAGGGGGGCGTGTGCGGGACCTGCCGGGCCTTCCTGGTCTCCGGTGAGGTGCGGATGGACCGCAACTTCGCGCTCGAACCGGAAGAGACGGGGGCGGGCTATGTGCTGGCCTGCCAGTCCCATCCGGTGACCGGGGAGGTGGAGCTCGACTTCGACCGGTGACCGCTCGCGCACGGTGCGGACCGGTGACCGCACCACACCGCGCACCACACGGCACGGCATGGCATGGCATGGCACGGCATGGCACGGCATGGCATGGCACGGCACAGCAGGGCACCGCACCTGTTCCCTTCTTGTAGAACCTGTTCTATCTTGACGCTCCGTCAGGTTCAGGTACGGGCGCAGCGGTTCGCGGGAGGCCAGGACAGTGGACTTCACCTTCACCGAGGAACAGCAGGCAGCCGCAGAGGCGGCACGAGCGGTCTTCTCGGGCGTTGTGCCCGACGCGGTTCCCAGCCCCGCACTCGTACCGGGTGCGGTGGCCGAGGACATCGACAGACCGCTGTGGGCCGGTCTTGCCGCAGGGGACCTGCTGAGCCTGACGCTGTCGCCCGAGCACGGCGGGGCCGGCCTCGACCTGATCGCGCTCTGCCTGGTGCTGCGCGAGTCCGCGAAGGTTCTCGCGCGGGTCCCTCTGCTGGAGACGTGCGCGGTCGCGATGACGCTCCAGCGCTACGGGGACCAGGCCCTGGCCGCCGAGCTGCTGCCCGGCGTCGGCCGCGGTGAGCTGGTCCTCACCGTCGGAGCCAATGGGCGCACCGGCCATGATCCGGCCGAACTCGCCGTCACGGCCCGCCTCGACGGCGACCCCGGCAAGGCCGGCGGCGACGGAGAAGGCGGCGACGGCTCCGAGGCCGTCTGGGTACTCGACGGTGTGCAGTCGGCCGTGCCGTGGGCACAGACCGCGAACTGGATCGCGGTGCCCGCCCACACCGGGGACGGCCGGGCCGTTCTGGCTCTGATCCGGCGCGACCACGACGGTGTCACCATCGCTGAGCAGGTCTCCACCAACGGCGAACTCTTCGGCGAGGTTCGGCTGGACGCGGTACGGATCACGCGCCGCGAGCTGATCGAAGCCGCCGGCGCCTGGGAATGGCTGCACGCGCTGCTCACCACCGGAACCTGCGCACTCGCGCTGGGTCTGGGTGAGGCCGTACTGGCCATGACGAGCCAGTACACCGGAAAGCGCGAGCAGTTCGGCTTTCCCGTGGCGACGTTCCAGTCCGTCGCCGTACAGACCGCGGACCGCTACATCGATCTGCGGGCCATGGAGGTGACCCTCTGGCAGGCTGCCTGGCGGATCGCCACCGGCGGGGGTGGCGCGCTGCCCCCTGCGGGCGATGTCGCCGTGGCGAAGATCTGGGCATCCGACGGGGTCCGCCGGGTCGTGCAGACGGCACAGCACCTGCACGGCGGCTTCGGCGCGGACACCGACTATCCCCTGCACCGCTTCCATGCCTGGGCGAAGCAGATCGAGCTCTCCCTCGGCCCGGCCGCGGCCCACGAAGAGGCACTGGGCGACCTGCTGGCCGTGCACTCCCTCGACTGAACACACCGGCACCGACGAGGGTGGAAGCGGCCCGGGGCAGGAGTCCGGGACGTGGGGCAGCAGCCGAAGAAACCCGGGTCAGACGACGAAGGCCGGGTTGCCGCTGTCTGTGACCATCGGACGCCCGGCACCGTCCCAGGCGAGCATTCCGCCGTCGATGTTCACGGCGTCGATGCCCTGCTGCACCAGGTACTGGGTGACCTGGGCGGACCGGCCGCCGACCCGGCACATCACATGCACGCGCCGGCCGTCCTGGGCCGCCTCGGTCAGCTCACCGAAACGGCCCACGAAGTCACTCATCGGAATGTGCAGGGCGCCTTCGACGTGCCCGGCCGCCCACTCGTCGTCCTCCCGTACGTCCAGCACAAAGCCGTCCGCCGGCACCGCCGCGGCGTCGACCGTGGGAAGCGGGCCGAAATTCATGGGTCATGCCTTCTCTCGTAAATGCGTGGATGCGCTCCGAAGTCACCGGAAACGCTACTGCACCAGACCTGCCAGTTCAGTCTCCCGCTGCGACACCTCGCCCAACAGCTGATCGGCGATCTCTTCGAGCAGGTGATCCGGATCGTCCGGGGCCATCCGCAGCATGGCACCGATCGCGCTCTGCTCCAGCTCCTGAGCGAGCACCGTCAGCAGTTCCTTGCGCTGGGTCAGCCAGTTCAGCCGGGCGTAGAGTTCGTCGGCCTCGCCGAGCTCCGCCTCCGGGGCAGCCGGCCCGGCCGCCCACTCCTGTGCCAGCTCCTTGAGCAGTGGCTCGTCCCCACGCCCGTAGGCGGCGTTGACACGGGTGATGAACTCGTCCCGGCGGGCCCGCTCCTCCTCGTCCTGGGCCAGATCCGGATGGGCCTTGCGCGCCAGCTCGCGGTACAGCTTGCGGGCCTCCTCGGTCGGCCGGACCCGCTTCGGCGGCCGTACGGGCTGCTCGGTCAGCATCGCGCTCGCCTCGGGGGACAGCCCGTCGGAGTCCATCCAGTCGTGGAACAGCTCGTCGACACCCGGCATGGGCATCACGATCGCCCGCGCCTCCTGCGCCTTGCGCAGATCCTCGGGATCGCCGGTCCGCGCGGCCCGCGCCTCCGCGATCTGCGCATCGAGCTCATCGAGACGCGCGTACATCGGGCCCAGCCGCTGGTGGTGCAGCCGGGAGAAGTTCTCCACCTCGACCCGGAAGGTCTCCACCGCGATCTCGAACTCGATCAGGGCCTGCTCGGCCACCCGCACAGCGTGCGCGAGCCGCGCCTCTGGCCGCGCCTGCTCAGCAGATCCTCCGCCGGCCCCGCCCGCGGTTCCGCCGCCTGCTCCGCCCGCCTCGCCAGCACCGGCTTCTGCCGTACCGGGCGACGCTGCGCCGGCCTCATCGGTACGGCTGCCCGCCGCACCGGCGGCCGGGGCTCCGGCAGGAGCCGTCTCCGCGTGCGCGTCGGCCGGGCGGCCTGGCTGCTCGTGCTGCCGGTCGTGGTCCTGCCGGTCATCGTCGTTCCGGGTGGTCGGCACCCCGGCGGCTTCGTGGGTCACCCGTCCAGCGTATGGCCACGGCCCACGCCCCCGGGACGCGCGGTCGGCGAAACGGGCTTCATACGCCCGCCTCGGCGGCTGTCCGACCCGCGCCGATCGCCCGCACGAGCTCGGCGTGGTCCGCCTCCGTACGGTCGGCGTAGGTCACCGCGAACGCCGCCACCGCCTCGTCCAGCTCGTCGTTCTTGCCGCAGTAGCCCGCGATCAGCCTCGGATCGGCGCTGTGCGCGTGAGCTCGGGCCAGCAGCGCGCCGGTCATCCGGCCGTAGTCGTCGACCTGGTCGGCTGCCAGGGCCGCGGGATCGACGCTGCCCTTGCGGTTCCTGAACTGCCTGACCTGGAAAGGCCGCCCGTCCACGGTCGCCCAGCCCAGCAGGATGTCGCTGACGACCTGCATCCGCTTCTGCCCGAGCACGACCCGCCGCCCCTCGTGCGGCACCTCCGGCACATCGAAGCCCACGGCGGGCAGATGAGGCGCCAGCACTGAGGGCCTGGCCTCCTTCACCTGCAGCACCAACGGCTCACCCCGGTGATCCAGCAGCAGCACCACATACGACCGGGTGCCCACGCTCCCCGTGCCGACCACCCGGAACGCCACATCGTGAATCGCGTACCGGGCGAGCAGCGGAACCCGGTCCTGCGAGACGGTGCCCAGGTAGCCGCCGAGCCCCGCCGCCACGGACGCGGCCTCCTCGTCCGGCACCCGGCGCAGCACCGGCGGTGCGTCGACGAATCGGCGTCCGCCGTCCCCGGAGTCCTCCGTGGACTTCGCGGCGAAGCGGGCGCTGGTGTTGTTGCGGGCCTTCTCCGAGACCCGCTCCAGCGTGCCGAGCAGATCCCGCGCGTCCGTGTGCGAGACGAGTTCCTCGTCGGCGATGGCGTTCCAGGCGTCGAGCGCGGGCAGCTTGGCCAGCAGCCTCATCGTCCGCCGGTAGGCGCCCACCGTGTCGTACGCACCCCTGCGGCAGGTCTCCTCGTCCGCGCCCGCCTCGCGGCCCGCGAGCACCAGCGAGGTGGCGAGGCGCTTGAGATCCCACTCCCACGGGCCGGTCACCGTCTCGTCGAAGTCGTTCAGGTCGATGACCAGGTTCCCCCGCGCATCGCCGTACAGCCCGAAGTTGGCCGCGTGGGCGTCACCGCAGAGCTGGGCGCCCACCCCGGTGACGGGGGTGCCCACCAGGTCGTGGGCCATCAGCCCGGCCGAACCCCGGAGAAAGGCGAACGGGGTGGCGGCCATCCGCCCCACCCGGATCGGCGCGAGCGCGGGCACCCGGCCCCGGTTGGACTCCTCTACCGCCCGCACCGCATCGGGCCGGCCCGCGGGCAGTACCAGCGACTCGTGCGCGGACCTGGGTATCCGCTCACGCAGCGCCTTGCCCGCTTCTCTCGGCGACTGCGGGCCGCCCCGGTCCTTCGGGTGAACGCGGCGGGCGAACCCGGGCACCACCGGAATGCGCGGACCGCCCTCCGCAGCCCGCTGCACCGGCACTGTCGCTTCGATCTCACCCATGGCGCACAGCTCCCCCGACCTCGCCCGACGCCGCCGTCCGGCACTCCCGGCCCAACATCAACTGACGACGACGGTACCGCCGTTCACCGGCACCCGTCTGCCCCTGTGGATGACCGGCCGGACCACCTGTGGACAACCTCCCGGGCCCCGCTCCGCCGGCCCCCGCCCGCCGCGGCCCGTCGGCTAACAGCCGCCGCCGCTCTCCTTCAGATGCGTCTCCGCCCAGCGCCCCAGTTCCTTGAGCGCGGGCTCCATCGCGGCACCGGCCTGCGTCAGGCGGTACGAAACCCGTAGCGGCGGCCCCTCGTCGACCTCCCGGACCACCAGGCCCGCCGTCCCCAGTTCGGACAGCCGGTCCGAGAGCATGCGCTCACTGATGCCCGGAATCGCCCGCCTCAGATCGGCGAAGTACACGGGCTGCTGGAGCAGCACCGAGACGATCGGCCCCGTCCAGCGCTTGCCGAACAGCTCGAAGACGCGACTGATGCTCACATCGACCCGCCGGCACGCCTGCTCGCTGTGATCCGCCATACGCCCAGAGTACTGCGCCACCATGAGTGACTTACGATTAGTAAGTCCCTATGTTATTAATAGTGACGTACGAAAACTCGGCCCGCCTCGACGGCCCGCCACCCCATCGCATCCCCGCCGCGCCACCGACACCCCGTGGAGACCCCCATGGCCACACTTCTGCACCTCGACTCCGCCGTTTTCCCCCAGGGCTCCGCGTCGCGCGAGGTCACCGCCGCATTCGTGGAGGCCTGGCGCGAGCAGCACCCCGACGGGCGGGTCATCTACCGCGACCTCGCCGCCGACCCGCTGCCGCACCTGAACGCCGCGGCCGTCGCCGCCGGCGCCGAGCACCCGCTGCGTGGCGAACTCGCCGCCGAGCTGGCCGCCGCGGACGCGGTCCTGATCGGTGCGCCGATGTACAACTTCACGATTCCGTCGACCTTGAAGGCGTGGCTCGACCACGTGATCATCGTCGGCCACAACGTGGGCCCCGACAGCCCGGTGGCCGGCACCCCGATCACCGTCGTCGCCAGTCGCGGCGGCTCCTACGCCGCCGGCACCCCGCGTGCGGAGGCCGAGTTCGTCCAGAACTATCTGGCGACGCTGCTGACGTCCATGTTCGCCGCCGAGGTCGACTTCATCGTCCCGGAGCTGACCCTGGCCCACAGCAAGCCGGAGATGGCCGAGCTCATCCCGCTCGCCGAGACGTCCCGCGCCAAGGCATTCACGGATGCCGCGGAGAAGGCCAAGAGCCTCGCGTCCCGGTTCGCCGCCTGAGGCGACCGAGGCGACCGAGACACACAAGAAGCCTGAGACGCCTGAGACGCCTGAGACGCCCGGCATATCCGACATACGGGAAGCCGCAAGGCAAAGGTTCACGCGACAAGGAAGGCCGGGGTCAACGGATCCCGGCCTTCCCGCATAACGATCCCACCACTCCTGAACCCACAGCGACCCGACCGCCATCCCCGCAGACGTCCCGCCGGCACCTCCACCGACGCCCCCTCCAGCGCCTCACCGGGGGCCGTCGCCACGGACCGCACGGACCTCACGGACCTCACCGCGGAACCTCACCAGGGAGAACCAATCGGGTGTTTCACGTGAAACCAATCCCGGTCTCAATCCCACCCGACCCGGCGTCAGCCGCCAACACGCCCCGACCGCGAGAGCAAACCGAAGAAGCCCCGCAGACCGTGGTCTGCGGGGCTTCTCTCTTGTGCGCGAGGGGGGATTTGAACCCCCACGTCCCTAAGGACACTGGCACCTGAAGCCAGCGCGTCTGCCGTTCCGCCACTCGCGCATGAATGGTGTTCCAGAATCTCTCACTTTTCGGTGCGAGCCCCTGGCGACATCAGGAAGATTAGCACGCTGGACAGGGCAGATTCACATCCGTTTGTTTCGCCGAACGCCTGACGGGAACCGGGAACCCGGAGCCGCCGCCCCCACTCCTCCTGAGTACACCCAAGGTGCGGGACACTGTCAGGAGGCCACCTCTACGATCCGTGTGAGGGGGGACACTCATCCGCAGTGCAGACAAGGGGAACCAGCCGATTTCCCGACGCGTGGATACGATCAGTAAGCAGTACAGGGACGACGACACCGGAGGAGGTGCCCCATGGGAGTCATGAAGCGTTTCGAGCAACGTCTCGAAGGTCTCGTCAATGGCACTTTCGCCAAGGTCTTCAAGTCCGAGGTGCAGCCGGTCGAGATCGCTGGAGCCCTCCAGCGGGAGTGCGACAACAACGCCACCATCTGGAACCGCGAGCGGACCGTCGTCCCCAACGACTTCATCGTAGAACTCAGCGCCCCGGACTACGAGCGGCTCAGCCCGTACTCGGGCCAGCTGGGCGACGAGCTCTCCGGCCTGGTGCGGGACTACGCCAAGCAGCAGCGGTACACCTTCATGGGCCCCATCAAGGTGCACCTGGAGAAGGCCGACGACCTCGACACCGGCCTCTACCGGGTCCGCAGCCGCACTCTGGCATCGAGTTCGTCACAGCAGGGCCAGCCCGACCAGCAGGGGTTCCAGAACCAGCCAGGACAGCCGGCCCAGCCCGCGCGTCCCGGCCATGGGCGCCCCCCGCAGGCCCCCGGCGGCTACGGCTACCCGCCCGCCTCCGCCCCGCCCATGCCCGCGGCCCCGCCGCCGGGCTCGGGACGTCCCGCGGCACCCGCATCCGACCGGCGCCCGCCGGCCAGTCCCAGCCCCCTGCCGAACACGCAGGTGCGACGCTGGATCGAGATCAACGGCACCCGCCATCAGATCTCCCGCCCGACGTTGGTGATGGGCCGCAGCACCGACGCCGATGTGCGGATCGACGACCCCGGCGTTTCCCGCCGGCACTGTGAGATCCGGACCGGAACGCCCTCGACGATCCAGGATCTCGGGTCTACCAACGGCATCGTGGTAGACGGGCAGCACACAACCCGCGCTACGCTCCGCGACGGCTCGCGGATCCTCGTGGGCAACACCACCATCGTTTACCGGCAAGCCGAAGGGTGAAGCGGGGGCAATGTCAGAGCTGACCCTTACGGTCATGCGGCTAGGTTTTCTGGCTGTTCTGTGGCTGTTCGTGATCGTGGCCGTCCAGGTCATCCGCAGCGACCTGTTCGGAACGCGCGTAACGCAGCGCGGCTCACGCCGCACTGCGTCCGACGCGCGCCCGCCACAGGCACGCCAAACCGCCGCGGCACCACCGCAGCAACGCCAGCAGCCCGGCCGCCAGCGCCGGGGCTCACCGACCAAGCTGGTCGTGTCCGAGGGCACCCTCACCGGCACCACGGTGGCGCTCCAGGGGCAGACCATCTCGCTGGGCCGGGCCCATGACTCAACGATCGTGCTGGACGACGACTACGCGTCCAGCAGGCATGCCAGGATCTACCCCGACCGTGACGGCCAGTGGATCGTCGAGGATCTCGGGTCCACCAACGGCACGTATCTGGACCGGACCCGTCTCACCACGCCGACGCCTGTTCCGCTGGGCGCGCCGATCCGGATCGGCAAGACCGTCATCGAGCTGCGGAAGTAGTACGACAATGAGCGAGCGGAGCGAGCCGGCCGCGGCGGTCCGGGCATCGGACCCGGCCAGGCTCCCGACCGGAGGGTGGGCAGTGTGGCTCGAGACCGGCTGTACCCCGAACCGACGGGCGAGGTGCGCATGAGTCTTTCCCTGCGCTTCGCCGCCGGATCGCACAAGGGCATGATCCGGGAGGGCAACGAGGACTCCGGCTATGCCGGACCGCGCCTTCTCGCCATCGCCGACGGGATGGGCGGCCAGGCGGCCGGTGAGGTCGCCAGCTCCGAGGTGATCTCCACGCTCGTCCAGCTGGACGACGACGTACCCGGCTCCGACATCCTCACGTCGCTCGGTACAGCGGTCCAGCGGGCCAATGACCAGCTGCGCATGATGGTCGAGGAGGACCCGCAGCTGGAGGGCATGGGCACCACGCTCACCGCTCTCCTCTGGACCGGTCAGCGTCTCGGCCTCGTCCACGTCGGCGACTCCCGTGCGTACCTGCTGCGTGACGGCGTACTGACCCAGATCACGCAGGACCACACCTGGGTCCAGCGGCTGGTCGACGAGGGCCGGATCACCGAGGAGGAGGCCACCACCCACCCGCAACGCTCCCTGCTGATGCGCGCGCTGGGCAGTGGCGACCACGTCGAACCCGATCTCTCCATCCGCGAGGTCCGGGCCGGCGACCGTTACCTGATCTGCTCCGACGGCCTCTCCGGCGTCGTCTCCCACCAGACGATGGAGGAGACGCTCGCCAGCTACCAGGGCCCGCAGGAGACCATCCAGGACCTGATCCAGCTCGCCCTACGTGGCGGTGGCCCGGACAACATCACCTGCATCGTCGCGGACGTCCTCGACGTCGACAGCAACGACACCCTGGCCGGGCAGCTCAACGACACCCCGGTCATCGTCGGCGCGGTCGCGGAGAACCAGGCCGCCCAGCTGAACGACGGCGGCGCGATGGAGACCCCCGCCGGACGGGCGGCAGGCCTCGGCCGCCCCGTCCCGCCGCCCTCGGGCGGCTTCGGCCCTCCCGGCAGCGGTGACGACTCCGGCTACGACGGGATGCCGGACGGGTCCTTCGGGTCCTACTCCGACGAGGACTTCGTCAAGCCCGGCGGCCGCAAGTGGCTCAAGAGGTCGCTGTACGTCGTGCTCGCACTGGCAGTCATCGGCGGCGGTCTGTACGGCGGCTACCGCTGGACCCAGACCCAGTTCTACGTCGGCGCGAAGAACGACAACGTCGCGCTGTACCGGGGCATCAGCCAGGACCTCGCCTGGGTCTCGCTCTCGAAGGTGGAGAGCGACCACCCCGAGATCGAACTCAAGTACCTCCCGGCGTACCAGCGCAAGCAGGTCGAGGCGACCATCGCCGAGGGCAACCTCGCCGACGCCCGCGAGAAGATCACCGAACTCTCCACCCAGGCCAGTGCCTGCAAGAAGGACGCGGAGCGCCGCGCCGCCGAGAAGAACGCCCCCAGCGACGAGGGCCAGGCCGGCACTACGGACACGGATGCCACCAAGACGTCCTCGACGTCCGGCACCGCCAAGACCAAGCACACTTCAGCGACTCCCACTCCTGGTCCCAGCCTCTCGGAGGAAGAGAAGAAGCTGGTCCCGCAGTGCGGTAAGCAGTAAAGCCGTAGGGGGCCTTCAGCACCATGAGCGTTGTCACCAACACGACCACCATCGGCGCGATCGACGCACCGAGCCGGCGCAACACCGAACTGATGATGATGGTCTTCGCCATCGCCATCTCGGTGTTCGCCTACGCCAACGTGGGCCTGGCCATCGACGGCCGGCTACCCTCCGGCATGTTCGGATACGGGCTCGGCCTGGTCCTGCTCGGCGCCGTGGCCCACCTCGTGGTGCGCAAGTTCGCGCCCTACGCGGACCCGCTGCTGCTGCCGCTGGCCACGCTGCTCAACGGGCTGGGGCTGGTGCTGATCTGGCGGCTGGACCAGTCACCGAGGCTGATCCAGCGTGCGGAGAGCCTGTTCGGGGCGTACAGCGCCGACGCTCCCAAGCAACTCATGTACTCGGCTGTCGGCGTAGCTCTCTTCGCCGCGGTGCTGGTGATCCTCAAAGACCACCGCATCCTCCAGCGCTACACCTACATCTCCATGGTCGTGGCGCTGGTCCTGCTGGTCCTGCCCGTGTTCTTCCCTGCGGTGAACGGCGCGAAGATCTGGATCAGCCTCGGCCCCTTCTCCATCCAGCCGGGTGAGTTCGCGAAGATCATCATCGCGATCTTCTTCTCCGGCTATCTCATGGTGAAACGTGATGCCCTGGCCCTCGCCAGTCGCCGGTTCATGGGTCTCTACCTGCCCCGCGGCCGCGACCTCGGGCCGATCCTGGTCATCTGGGGGCTTTCGATCCTGATCCTGGTCTTCGAGACCGACCTCGGGACGTCGCTCCTGTTCTTCGGCCTCTTCGTGATCATGCTGTATGTCGCCACGGAGCGGACCAGTTGGATCGTCTTCGGTCTGCTGATGTCAGCGGGCGGGGCCGTGGGTGTCGCTACCTTCGAGCCGCACGTGCAGGAGCGCGTCGACGCCTGGCTCGACCCCTTCTCCCAGAAGACCATGGAGCACAGCGACCAGATCGCGCAGGCGCTCATGTCCTTCGGGTCGGGCGGTACTCTGGGCACCGGCTGGGGCCAGGGCCACTCCGACCTGATCGGCTTCGCCGCCAACGCCGACTTCATCCTCTCCACCGTCGGTGAGGAACTCGGCCTCGCCGGAATGATGGCCGTCCTGCTGGTCTACGGTCTGATCGTCGAGCGCGGTGTCCGTACCGCCCTCGCCGCCCGCGACCCGTTCGGCAAGCTCCTCGCCATCGGCCTCTCCGGCGCCTTCGCCATCCAGGTCTTCGTCGTCGCCGGCGGTGTCATGGGCCTCATCCCGCTGACCGGTATGACGATGCCCTTCCTCGCCGCCGGTGGTTCGTCCGTGATCGCCAACTGGGCCCTGATCGGGATCCTGATCCGCATCAGCGACACCGCGCGCCGCCCCGCCCCTGCCCCCGCACCCTCCGCCGACGCCGAGATGACCCAGGTGGTCCGCCCGTGAACAAGCCCCTGCGCCGGATCGCGGTCTTCTGCGGAATCCTCATCCTGGCTCTGCTCGTACGCACCAACTACCTCCAGTACGTACGGGCCGACGAGCTCAACACCCGCGACGAGAACCGCCGCGTCCGTATCGAGCGGTACGCGCACGAGCGCGGCGACATCATCGTCGACGGCGGCAAGGCCGTCACCGGGTCCAAGGAGACCAAGGACAGCGACTTCAAGTACAAGCGGGTCTGGCAGGACGGCCCGACGTGGGCCCCCGTCACCGGCTACTCCTCGCAGGCCTTCGGCGCCACCCAGCTGGAGAGCATCGAGGACGGCATTCTCACCGGCAACGACGACCAGCTCTTCTTCGACCGCACGATGTCGATGTTCACCAAGGACAAGAAGCAGGGCGGCAACATCGTCACCACGCTCAACGCCGCCGCGCAGAAGGCCGCCTTCGCGGGCCTCGGTGACAAGAAGGGCGCCGTCGCCGCCCTCGACCCGCAGACCGGCGCCATCCTGGCGCTCGCCAGCACGCCCTCGTACGACCCCTCGACCTTCGCGGGCAACTCCGACAAGGACTCCAAGGCCTGGCAGGCGCTCCAGAAGGACAAGGACAAGCCGATGCTCAACAGGGCATTGCGCGAGACCTACCCGCCCGGCTCGACCTTCAAGGTCGTCACCGCGGCGGCCGCCCTGGAGAACGGCCTCTACACGGACATCGACGCCAAGACGAGGTCCCCGCTGCCCTACCGCCTTCCCCTGAGCACCAGGAACCTGGACAACGAGAACAACATCCCGTGTGAGAACGTCTCGCTCCGGGAAGCGCTGCGGATGTCCTGCAACACCGTCTTCGGCAAGATCAGCGACGACCTCGGCAACCAGAAGATGATCGACGAGGCCAACAGGTTCGGCTTCAACAAGGACGTCTTCGTCCCGGTCCGCGCCACCGCGAGCATCTACCCGAAGGACAACCGCCCGCAGAACGCCATGGCCGGCATCGGTCAGGCGTCCAACCGCGCCACCCCGCTCCAGATGGCGATGGTCGCCTCCGCGGTCGCCAACGACGGCAAGCTGATGCAGCCGTACATGGTCGCCAAGCGGCAGTCGCCCAGCCTGGACGACATCTACACCCACCAGCCGGAACAGCTCAGCCAGCCCCTCTCGGGTGAGAACGCCCAAAAGCTCCAGGAGATGATGAAGACCGTCGTCGAGTCGGGAACGGGCGGGAACGCCAAGATTCCCGGCGTCACCGTCGGCGGCAAGACGGGTACGGCTCAGCACGGGCTCGGCAACAGTGAGAAGCCGTACGCCTGGTTCATCTCGTACGCGAAGACCGACAGCGGCTCTCCCGTCGCCGTCGCCGTGGTCGTCGAGGACGGCAAGGCCAACCGCGACGACGTCTCCGGTGGCGGTCTGGCCGCCCCCATCGCGAAGGCCGTCATGGAGGCGGTCATCGACGGCAAGAGGTGACGCCCGTCACGCCGAGCACCATATCCGCACGTTGGGATACCGGTCGGATATCAGGTATGGGCTGCGGGCTGATCAGGTAGTGCGCGGCCGGTAGCGTATGCGCGAACAGCACACCGCCGGACCGCACACCGGTGCGGTCAGGACTGACGGAGAGGGCTGGAACAGTTATGGAAGAGCCGCGTCGCCTCGGCGGCCGGTACGAGCTGGGCTCGGTGCTCGGCCGTGGTGGCATGGCCGAGGTATACCTCGCCCACGACACCCGGCTCGGCCGCACCGTCGCTGTGAAGACGCTTCGGGCTGACCTCGCCCGCGACCCGTCCTTCCAGGCCCGGTTCCGCCGTGAGGCCCAGTCCGCCGCCTCGCTCAACCATCCGGCGATCGTCGCGGTGTACGACACCGGTGAGGATTACGTCGACGGGGTCTCGATCCCGTACATCGTCATGGAGTACGTCGACGGCTCGACGCTCAGAGAGCTGCTGCACTCGGGCCGCAGACTGCTGCCGGAGCGCACGCTCGAAATGACGGTCGGCATCCTCCAGGCGCTGGAGTACTCGCACCGTGCGGGCATCGTTCACCGTGACATCAAGCCGGCCAACGTCATGCTGACGCGCACCGGCCAGGTCAAGGTCATGGACTTCGGCATCGCCCGCGCCATGGGTGACTCCGGTATGACGATGACCCAGACCTCGGCCGTCATCGGCACCGCCCAGTACCTCTCCCCGGAGCAGGCCAAGGGCGAGCAGGTCGACGCCCGGTCGGACCTTTATTCGACGGGTTGTCTGCTCTATGAGCTGCTGACGGTCCGGCCGCCGTTCATCGGTGACTCACCTGTCGCGGTCGCCTACCAGCACGTACGGGAAGAGCCGCAGACCCCGAGCAACTTCGACCCCGAGATCACGCCCGAGATGGACGCGATCGTGTTGAAGGCCCTGGTCAAGGACCCGGACTACCGCTACCAGTCGGCCGACGAGATGCGCGCCGACATCGAGGCCTGCCTCGACGGCCAGCCGGTCACCGCGGCGATGGGCGCGGCCGGCTACGGCGGCTACGACGGGTACGGCAACGACCAGCCCACCACCGCCCTGCACCCCGCGGACCAGAACGGCGCCCCGACGTCGATGCTGCCCCCGGTCAACCCGGACGACGGCGGCTACGGCTACGACGACCGGCCCGGCCGCCGCCGACAGAAGAAGAGCAACACCTCGACGATCCTGCTGGTCGTCGCGGGCATCCTGGTGCTGATCGGGGCCGTCCTGATCGGCAAGCAGGTCTTCGGCGACACGAACAGCGGCGCCGCCGAGTTCAAGGCGCCCGACATGATCGGTTCGACCGTCAAGGAAGCACAGGGGCTCGCCAACAACACCAACATCGTGCTCAAGGTCGGCCCGAAGGAAGCGTGCAAGGACCAGCCCAAGAACAAGATCTGCCGCCAGACCCCGACGCCTGACGAGATGATGGCGGAGAAGGAGACCGTCACGGTCTTCGTCTCCACCGGTGCGCCGAAGGTCAGTGTCCCGGACGTCACTGGGGAGTCCGAGAACAGCGCGCGCAAGCTCCTTGAGGAGCAGGGCTTCACGGTCACCGTCCATTCGGTCGAGTCCGCAGACGCCCAGCCCGGCACCATCCTTGACCAGTCCCCCAAGGGCAACGCCAAGGCCGAGAAGAACTCCGAGGTCAAGCTCTCGGTCGCGACGGAGAAGCTGCTCACCGTGCCCGGACTGGACGGCCGCTCATACGACGAAGCGCTGACCCAGCTGACGGCGCTCGGTTTCACCAACGTCGCCAAGTCCGACATCGACTCCGACAAGCCCGCGAACGAGGTGGTCGGCCAGACCCCGGCGGCCAACGAGAAGGTGGGCAAGGACAGCGCGATCATCCTGAAGGTCTCCAAGGGCCCGCCGGCGCCGACGACGATGCCCGTTCCCGAGGTCAGGGGCAAGAAGGTCTCCGAGGCCAAGCAGGCCCTGACCGATGCCGGCTTCACGAACATCCAGTTCGCGGAGAACAGCTCGGACAACGACAACGCCAGGGTCACCGGCATCGACCCGCAGCCGGGCACGCAGGCCGACCCGGCGAACACCACCGTCACCCTCACCACGATGGGCGGCGACGGTCCCGGCGGCGGAGACGGCAACATCTTCGGCGGCCCGTCCGGCTCCCGGCACTGACCGCGTCCCACCCCGTCCGCGCATCCGGCACGGACACAGCGCAGGGCCCCGGCACCACAACGGTGACCGGGGCCCTGCGCTGTGTCTGCGGCCGGATGCTCGGACGGGGGACCGGAACGCGCGTCAGCGCAGCTCGGCCGGCTTCGTACGGTCGCGGTCGACCTTCTCCGTACGGACCAGCTCGCCCCACACGATGTAGCGGTACTTCGACGTGAAGACGGGCGTGCACGTCGTCAGCGTGATGTAGCGGCCGGGCTTCTTCTTGCCGGAGCCCTTCGGGACCTCCTGGAGCACGTCGACGTTGTACTTCGACGTCTCCGGAAGCTCCTTGAAGACCTTGTAGACGTACCAGGTGTCCTTGGTCTCGAAGACGACCGCGTCCCCGGTCCGCACCTTGTCGATGTTGTGGAACTTCGCCCCGTGGCCGTCCCGGTGGGCGGCCAGCGTGAAGTTGCCCTTCTCGGCGGAGGGGAGCGCCGACTTCACCGGGTCGGTGTAGTAGCCGGCGATGCCGTCGTTGAGGTTCTCGGTGTCGGTGCCCTTCTTGACGAGCACCTCGCCGTTCTTCATCGACGGGACGTGCAGGAAGCCGATGCCGTCCTTGGTGTCCAGCGCCCCCGGGCCGTCGGCCCAGCGGTCGCGGACGGTGTGGCCCTGCTTGGTGGCCTCGCGGTCGGCGAGCACGTTCGTCCACCAGAGGGAGTAGGCGACGAAGAGCCCGAGCACCAGGCCTGCGGTGATCAGGAGTTCGCCGAAGACACTGACCGCGGCCGCGACGGGATGGCGGCCCCCGCGCCGCACCGGGGGCGCGGACTCGCCGGTCTGCTCTTGGTCCTCGGTCCTCGCTGCCACCGCACCGTCCCTGTCGTGATGATGTCCAGCCCGTTCAGCCCACCAGCGCGTCGGGCTTTCCCTTGCTGCGCGGCCGTTCATCGACCATCTTGCCCCAGACGATCAATCGGTACGTACTCGTGAATTCGGGCGTACAGGTCGTCAATGTGATGTACCGACCGGGCTTGGTGAATCCGGACTGCGGAGGCACCGGGCCGATCACCGACACATTGGACGGCGAGGTCTGGGGCAGCACGCTCGTCATCTCGTACGTGTAGTAGGCGTCCTGCGTCTCGACCACGATCGGGTCGCCGGGGCTCAGCCGGTTGATGTAGCGGAACGGCTCGCCGTGGGTGTTGCGGTGGCCGGCCAGCGCGAAGTTGCCCTGCTTCGCAGAGGGCATCGCCGTGCGCAGCGGGTCCTCGCCGTAGTGGCCGACCATGCCGCGGTCGAGGACCTTGTCCTTGCTGGTGCCCTCGGCGATCGGCGTGACCACGTCCAGTTTCGGGATGTGGATGATGGCGAAGCCCTGCCCGGCCTCGAACGCACCGGGGGCACGTTTGCCGCTGGCCCAGTCGTTCTGGATCTTGTGCGTCTCGTTGCCGGCGATCTGGTCGGCGCGCACGTTGGTCCACCACAGCTGGTACGTGACGAACAGCAGCATCAGCACGCCCAGCGAGATGAACAGCTCGCCGACCACCCGGCTGGCCACGACCGCCGGGCTGTCCTTGGCCGCCCGCGCCGCCCGTCGCGCCTCGACGCGTGACATCGGTTTCGCGGGGCCGGCCGGTCCGGACGCCGGCCCCGGCTGCGGGTCGGGACGTCTGCGGCCGCGGGCCCTGGCCGCACGGCGCCGTTCTGCCCGGCCTCCGGTACCGGGCGCTTCCGCGGACTCCGCGGGTCCCGCGGGCCCCACGGGTCCCGCATCCGGCCCGGCAGGTACGGCAGATTCGACTGCTTCGACTGGTCCGGCAGGTACGGCTGCCATGACCTCCGTGGCGTCCTCGGCCGCCGGATCGCGTTCCGGTTCCGGGCGGTGCTCCGTCCGCGCGCGGGGGACTACCCGGGGGACTGTTCGCCGGATGTCCGGCGTTCGCAGTGCGACGGTCTCGTCGTGGCGAGGGGGCACTTCGGCCGGGGCCGCCGGGACGGGCGCCTGTCCGCCGTACCAGTCCCGTTCGTACCCCTCCGGGTCGTACCACTCACGCGGAGGCTCCTGAGCCGTCTGCGGCCCGTGTGGCGCCTGGGCCGGCGGCGTACCGGCACCGCCCGGCCCGCTGCCCGGGTCCGCCGTCCCCCCGGCAACGTCCTCCGCCCGGGACCAGGGCGAGGCGTGCTCCCCCGGCAACGGGTCGTTCAACGGGTCCGCCAACTGGCCGACCGCCGCCTCGAACGCGCCTGCGGCCTCGTACGTCCCCTCTTCCCGCGGGCCGTCCTGACCGGCGTCGCGGCCGTGGCGGGGTGGGGTCACGCGACGGCCTTGCCCACCACCGGCGCGAGCCCCGCCGACCTCTCGACGGCTCCGGCGTCGCCGCACTGCGCCAGCCAGTTCGCCAGCATCAGATGGCCGTGCTCGGTGAGCACCGACTCCGGGTGGAACTGCACTCCCTCGACCGCGAACTCCCGGTGCCGCAGCCCCATGATGATGCCGTCGGGCGTTCGCGCGGTGACCTCCAGCTCCTCGGGAACCGTGTCCGGTTCGGCGGCGAGCGAGTGGTAGCGGGTCGCGGTGAAGGGGGAGGGCAGACCGGCGAAGACACCCTTGCCCTCGTGGGTCACCGGGGACGTCTTGCCGTGCAGCAGCTCGGGGGCTCGGTCCACGACACCGCCGTACGCCACCGCCATCGACTGCATCCCGAGGCAGACCCCGAAGACCGGGACGCCGGTCGCCGCGCAGTGCCGCACCATGTCGATGCAGACGCCCGCGTGCTCGGGGGTGCCGGGGCCCGGCGAGAGCAGGACGCCGTCGAAGCCGTCCTGGGCGTGGGCCGTGGTCACCTCGTCGTTGCGCAGCACCTCGCACTCGGCGCCCAGTTGGTACAGGTACTGCACGAGGTTGAAGACGAAACTGTCGTAGTTGTCGACGACCAGGATGCGGGCGCTCATCGGCCGGCCCCCGTCGCGCCCGCGCCGTCGACCGTCACATCGCCGAACGGAAGCAGCGGCTCCGCCCACGGGAAGACGTACTGGAACAGCACATAGACAACCGCCAGGGCGAGCACGAGCGAGATGAACCCGCGCACCCACACGTTGCCCGGCAGATGACGCCAGACCCAGCCGTACATGCTGACCCCTCCATTCGGTACGGGACCAGACTAAAGGGCCGGGGCAGGGCCGTGGGTCAGCTGTGGAAAGCTGCCGGCCTTCCGTCGGTCACGGGCTGGGTCGCGTCCAGGTGCGCCCAGACGATCAGCCGGTGGCTGCTGCCCCACTCGGGGTCACAGGTGGTCAGCGTCAGATAGCGGCCGGGCCCGTCGAAGCCGGACTTGCGCGGCACGGGGTCGATGACACCGACATCGCTCGGCACGGTGCGGTAGGGCTTCTTGTCGATGCGGTACGTGAACCACGTCGTCCCGTCCGTCAGCAGCACCGGGTCCCCGGGGCGCAGCTTCGGGAAGTCCTTGAAGGGGTCGCCGTACGTGCGGCGGTGGCCGGCCACCGCGAAGTTGCCGGTGGCTCCCGGGCGGGCGGTGCCGCGGTAGTGCCCGAGGCCCTTCTGCAACGTCTTGACCTCGGTGTTCTCCAGGACAGGCCACTCCCACCCCTTTCCGAAGCGGGGTATGTAGAGCATCGCGAACGGCTTCCCGTCGCGGTACGCCGCGGGAGCCGGAGGCTTCGGACCCGGCGACGACGGTGGACTCGGTGATGCCGGTGATGACCCTGATGACGGCGATGCCGACGGGGCGGGTGCGGACACCGTCCCCTGCGCCCACTGGCGCTGCAGGTCGTCGATCTGTCCCTCGGTCGCACCGGCGGCCTTCACCCCGGTCCAGAACAGCACGTACACCACAAACAGCACGATCAGGGCACCGATCGTGATGCACAGTTCACTGAACGTCCTGACGATCAGTCGCACCGACACCGGTCGGCCTCCCCGCAGCTGCTCGCTACTTCACCGGCTCCGCATAGTGGAGATCCACTGTGCCCGAGTAACCGGGAAGAGTCATCGCCTGGCGCTCGTCGACTTTCCAGCCGAGCCCGTACGCCTTCACGTACAGCAGGTAGTTCTGGATCGCCGGGGAGGCGTCGAGCGCCTGCTTGAGCTTGCCGGGGTCACCGACGGCGGTGATCTTGTACGGCGGTGAGTAGACGCGGCCCTGGAGGATCAGGGTGTTGCCGACGCAGCGCACCGCGCTGGTGGAGATCAGCCGCTGGTCCATGACCTCGATGCCACCGGCTCCGCCCTGCCACAGGGCGTTGACGACCGCCTGCAGGTCCTGCTGGTGAATGACCAGGTCATTGGGTTGCGGATCGGGGTAGCCGGGGTTCGCGGTGGCATTCGGCGGGGCGTCGTCGAGGGTGACGGACACGGCTCGGCCGGAGAGCTTCGCGGTGCCGGCGGCCCGCTCCAGCCCCTTGAGCCGGGCATCCTCCGCCGTGGTGCTGCCGTCGTCGCGCTGGGCGAGGGCGTCGACGTCCCCGCGCACGGACGCGGCGGACTCCTCCAGGCCCGCGTTCTTCTCGCTGCGCTGCTGGATGAGGTCGGAGAGCTTCAGCAGCGAGGAGTCGGTGCGGATGTTGGTGCCCTTGGCCGTGTTCGCACTGGTGACGAAGATGAGGCCGGCGAGGGCGAAAACGGCGGCGGTGAGCACTCTGACCGGATACCGGAGGGTGCGCCGGACCGGCCCTGGGGGAGAGTCGGCAGAATTGCTCAACGTACCCTTATCTCCTTCGGCGCCACGGAAGCACTACGCTAACGGACGCCCGGGGGAGGCAGCATTTCCCCCTCGCGCCACGCCCGGCGTCAGCCAACAGTTCCCTGCGCGGTAACGCAGCGCATCGACAGGAGAGTTCCTCGTGCCGAAGTCACGTATCCGCAAGAAGGCCGACTTCACGCCCCCTCCGGCGAAGCAGGCAACCAGCATAAAGCTGACCAACCGCAGTTGGGTGGCGCCGGTCATGCTGGCGCTGTTCCTGATCGGTCTGGCCTGGATCGTCGTTTTCTACGTGACCGACGGCTCACTGCCGATCAAGCCACTGGGGAACTGGAACATCGTCGTCGGCTTCGGCTTCATCGCCGGCGGCTTCGGCGTATCCACCCAGTGGAAGTAGCTCCCCGGAGCGCCCAGGTCGCATCCCCGACACCACAGCGGACCCCGGTACCGCAACCCTTGCCCTGAGTTACCCACAGCGTTATCCACAGGCGGGGGAAAAGGTCAGACGATCTGTGGATAACTCCTTGATCGTTGACGCCGGTGTGACTGCAGCCACCCCCGAGCGGGGCGGCACGCCCCTTGTCCCTGCTGGAAAAACCCAGCTCAGCGACAAGGGGCACAGTTGTACCCACTGAATGCACAAGATTCGGTACACGCTGTGGACAACTTCGATCACAAACGGTCTGCATCGTGCTGACGGCGTGCTGACAGGGCGCTTCCTACGTCAGCGAGGCTGTTCTGAGAACCACGATCAGGACGACCACGGCGAGGGCCGCGGCGCAGGTGCCGTACTGCACCGGATTCCGCCGCTCGCGCGGGGCATGCACCATGCCGATCGCGATCAGCGTGCCCGCGATCAGGCCGCCGACATGTGCCTGCCAGGCGATGCCGCCCCAGGGGTTGAAGGTGATGATCAGGTTGATGGCGAGGAGCGCGAAGACCGGGCGCATGTCGTAGTTCAGCCGGCGCATGAGCACCACGGTGGCGCCCAGCAGCCCGAAGATGGCGCCCGAGGCACCCAGCGAGGGCTGGTTCGGCTCCGCGAGCCAGTAGGTCAGTGCGCTGCCCGCCAGCCCCGAGAGCATGTAGAGCGCGAGGTAGCGGGCCCGGCCGAGCGCCGCTTCCAGCGGACCCCCGAGCCACCACAGACCCAGCATGTTGAAGGCGATGTGCCACACCTCCTGGTGCAGGAACATCGACGTCACCAGCCGGTACCACTGGCCTTCCGCAATGCCCTCGGGCGGACCGCCGTAGTAGAAATTGGCCCGGCCCAGCAACACCAGATCATCGACCAGCGCACTGTTGGCCAGCACCGCGACGAACACCGCGACGTTGATCCCGAGCAGGATCTTGGTGATCAGCCTCGGGTCCGCCGCGACCGAGCCGCCCGCGATCGTACGCGGCCGGCCGGCAGCCGGGCTGTGTCCCGTGCCCGATCCCTGACGCACGCAGTCCGGGCACTGGAAGCCGACCGAGGCGCTGACCATGCAGTCCGGGCAGATCGGGCGGTCGCAGCGGGTGCAGCGGATCGCCGTCTCACGGCCCGGGTGGCGGTAGCAGGCGACCGGACCGTCCACGGGAGCGGACGCGTTCTGCTCGCCCGGCGGCTGCTGGTCCATCGGTCCCATCACTTCCCGGTCCCCTCGGTCCTCGTCATCGCGGCAGGGCACACCGAGCCGCCCTGCACGTCCGTTCTGTCATCAAGTACGGACGGGCGGGGCAGTTGGTTCCCGGGCGGATCAGAGAGTGAGCGGCCGGCGACGTTCGGCGATCAGCGGGTCTCGACGACGACCGACTCGATGACCACGTCCTGCAACGGACGGTCGGTGCGCGCGTTGGTCTGCGCGGCCGCGATGGTGTCGACGACCTTCTGGCCCGCCGGGTCCACCACCTCACCGAAGATGGTGTGCTTGCCGGTCAGCCAGGCGGTCGGCGACACCGTCACGAAGAACTGCGAGCCGTTGGTCCCCGGGCCGGCGTTGGCCATGGCCAGCAGGTACGGCTTGGTGAAGGCGAGGTCCGGGTGGAACTCGTCACCGAACTCGTACCCCGGGCCGCCCGTGCCGTTGCCCAGCGGGTCGCCGCCCTGGATCATGAAGCCGCTGATGACGCGGTGGAAGACGGTGCCGTCGTACAGCCGGTCCTTGGACTTCTTCCCCGTCGCGGGGTGGGTCCACTCGCGCTCACCGGTGGCGAGCTCGACGAAGTTCTTGACCGTCTTGGGCGCGTGGTTCGGCAGAAGCCGGACCTCGATGTCGCCCTGATTGGTCTTCAAGGTGGCGTAAAGCTGCTCGGCCACGATCTGCCTTCCGTAAGTCTTCCCTGACGTCCACCGATCCTCGCACGGACCACACCCCGCGTCGTCCGGCCCGCCCACGCCGCACGGGCCGCCCACCCCTCGCCTCCCACCCCTCGCCACCCGTCTCCGGCGGGCGCTGCCGCTTCCGGCGGAAGGGAATGCGGCCAAGTGCGTGACGAACCGGCGCGGGCCGGGCCGAACCGTGGCATTGTCGTCAACAGGCTCCCCTTGCACCTCATTGCCCGAGGGTGTCCCTCATGACCTGAATGACCCGGATGCCCGCCCCAGGTGCCGCACAAGCCCCGTGTAGGCATGATCTCGAACTGGGTGGAAAGGCGGAGTACCAACCCGCCACCAAGGAGGAGGATCCCGTGACCCGCATCGACAGCGTGCGTGCCGCAACCGACTCGGCGAGGGACAGCGTGCAGCACGCCGCGGAAGTAGTGGCCCCCTACGCCGGCACGGCCAGGGAACAGGCCGCTCACTACGCGCAGGAGGCCCGTACGCTGCTCGCGCCGAAGGTTTCGAAGGCAGCCCAGCAGGCCCGCGTCCAGTACGGCGCGCACCTCGCACCACGTATCGAACTCGCCCGTAACCATGTGCCCCCCAAGGTCGACGAGGCCGCGCAGCGCGCCGCGCTCCGCACCCGTCAGGCAGCCCGGAGCGCCGCGGACTACACCGTCCCCCGCGTCGAGAACGCGATGGCCGCCGCCCAGCCGGTCGCCGAGCAGGCCTCGGCGCGCAGCACCGCCGCACTGGCCGCTCTGCGCGGGCAGGTCACGGCGAAGGAGATCAGGAAGCTGACCCGGAAGCACGAGCGGCGGGCCAAGGCCGGCCGGGCGTTCAAGGGACTGGCCGTGGCCGGCCTCCTGGCGGGCGGTGCCTATGCCGTCTGGCGCTGGTGGGACCGGCAGGCCAACCCCGACTGGCTGGTCGAGCCGCCCGCCCCCACCGAGGTGGACGACCGCGCCCCCCTGACCTCGGTCGACGGGAGCGGCTCGACGGTCCTCGACCCCGACGTCCGGGCCAAGCAGGCCGACGCCGAGGCGGACGGACCGGACGGCGCGGACGGCACGGACGGCACGGACCTGGACGACCGCCCCTGACCGGCGGCTGAGCAGCGGCACGACGGACGGGCGCCAGGAGACCTCGGGTCTTCCGGCGCCCGTCCGTCGTGCCGGACAGCACCCCCCGGCGACGAAGTCCCCCCGTCCTCGATCGCGCGGGAGCCCTGCGGTAGCCCTCCCGCACAACTCAACCGCCTTGCCATAGAGCCCGCTCCAGCTCCTAGAGTGCGCCGCACCACGGTCCACCCCGTGGCGCCGTGGACAGTCTGACCAGCGAGGGGGCACAACCATGCGATACCGCACGCTCGGCCGCACCGGCATCGACGTGAGCACGTACTGCCTGGGCACGATGATGTTCGGCGCGGTCGGCAACCCCGACCACGAACAGAGCGCGCAGATCATCCACGCCGCCATGGACGCGGGCGTCAACTTCATCGACACGGCGGACATGTACTCGGCCGGTGAGTCCGAGGTGATCGTCGGAAAGGCGCTGCGCGCATCGGGCCGACGGGACGAGGCCGTACTCGCGACGAAGGTCCACTTCCAGATGGGCGAGGGCAGGAACCGGAGCGGCAACTCACGCCGCTGGATCACCCAGGCCGTGGAGGCGAGCCTGCGGCGGCTCGACACCGACTGGATCGACCTCTACCAGGTGCACCGGCCGGATCACACGACGGACATCGAGGAGACGCTCGGCGTCCTCGGCGACCTCGTACAAGCGGGCAAGATCAGGGCGTTCGGCTCGTCGACCTTCCCCGCCGAGGAGATCGCCGACGCTCAGCACGTGGCGGAGCGGCGCGGCCTCCAGCGCTTCCGCACCGAGCAGCCCCCGTACTCGGTCCTCGCGCGCGGAGTGGAGACCTCCGTGCTGCCGACGGCCCGGCGCTACGGCATGGGGGTGCTGACGTGGAGTCCGCTCGCCTCCGGCTTCCTGAGCGGCCGGTACCGAGCGGGGCGAGCCGTCGATCTCACCTCGGGACGAGCGCAGTTGAACCCCGCCCGCTTCGATCCGTCGATCCCCGAGAACATCACCAAGCTGGAGGTCGCCGACAAGCTCGCCGAACTGGCCGCGGACATCGGTTGCACTCTGCCGGAGCTGGCGGTGGCCTTCCCGCTCGCCCATCCGGCCGTCACCTCGGTCATCGTCGGCCCCCGCACGGCAGAACAGTGGGAAGCCCTGCGGAAGGGCGCCTCGGTCGTCCTCGACGACTCGGCCCTCGACCGCATCGACGAGATCGTCCCGCCCGGCACGAACCTGTACCACCCGGACGGCGCCTGGAAGTCTCCCGCACTGACCGACACCCGCCTGCGCCGCCGGCCCAGGGAAGAGCGCCCGGCATCGTGACACAGGCCGGGCATCGGCGTATCCGTACGAGAAAAGCCCGCCTGACCTGCATCTTCACAGGTCAGGCGGGCTTTCGGGATGTGGAGCCTAGGAGATTCGAACTCCTGACATCTGCCTTGCAAAGGCAGCGCTCTACCAACTGAGCTAAGGCCCCTGAAGCGGGCAGCACCGGGCGCACCGGCATCGTGGTCACCGCCGCAGACCAGAGTACCCGGTGATCCCCTGAATCCTCCAAAAGACAGGGGCTCCCGGTCGACGACCACGCTCCGTAAGATGCTCGTCGGGGTTCGCAGCAGCGAAGCCTCGGCGAAGGGGAGACGCTATGGATGCGGCACAGCAAGAGGCGACGGCCAGAGCCAGGGAGCTTCAGCGCAGTTGGTACGGAGAACCGCTCGGGGCGCTCTTCCGTCGGCTGATCGATGATCTGGGGCTGAACCAGGCCCGGCTGGCGGCAGCACTCGGCCTCTCCGCTCCCATGCTCTCCCAGCTCATGAGCGGTCAGCGGGCGAAGATCGGCAATCCGGCAGTGGTCCAGCGCGTCCAGGCGCTCCAGGAACTGGCCAGTCAGGTCGCGGACGGCAGTGTCAGCGCGGGAGAGGCCACCGACCGGATGGAAGAGATCAAGAAGTCCCAGGGCGGCTCCGTGCTCACCGGCACCAGCCAGACGTCGTCGACCAGTGGCGCTCCCACCGTGCGCCGTGTGGTCCGCGAGATCCAGTCGCTGCTGCGGTCCGTCGCGGCCGCCGGTGACATCATCGATGCCGCGGACGCCCTCGCCCCGACGCACCCGGAACTGGCAGAGTTCCTCAAGGTGTACGGGGCAGGACGCACCGCGGACGCGGTGGCGCACTACGAGGGACACCAGAACTAGTCGGGCCGGGCCGGTGTACGGACCTGGCCATCGCAGTATCCGGGCACGGGCACACGCACCGGCCGAGAGCTGGAACGGGGAGCGAGCGCAGCGCAATGGGTGAGGTCTTCGCTGGTCGGTACGAGCTGATCGATCCGATCGGACGTGGTGGGGTCGGTGCTGTCTGGCGTGCCTGGGATCACCGGCGCCGCCGCTATGTGGCGGCCAAGGTTCTCCAGCAGAGCGACGCACACACGCTGCTGCGCTTCGTCCGCGAACAGGCACTGCGGATCGAGCATCCGCATGTGCTCGCTCCGGCCAGCTGGGCCGCGGACGACGACAAGGTCCTGTTCACCATGGACCTCATCAGCGGCGGTTCGCTGGCCCACGTCATCGGTGACTACGGGCCGCTGCCCCCTCGGTTCGTCTGCACGCTGCTCGACCAGTTGCTGTCCGGTCTGTCGACGGTGCATGCCGAGGGGGTCGTGCACCGGGACATCAAACCCGCCAACATCCTTATGGAGGCCACCGGAACCGGCAGGCCGCATCTGCGGCTGTCGGACTTCGGCATCTCCATGCGCAAGGGTGAGCCGCGCCTCACCGAGACGAACTACGTGGTGGGAACGCCGGGATACTTCGCGCCCGAGCAGATGATGGGTGCGGAGCCGGACTTCCCCGCGGACCTCTTCGCGGTCGGCCTCGTCGCCCTCTACCTGCTCCAGGGGCAGAAGCCCGACTCGCAGGCGCTCGTCGAGCACTTCACCTCGTACGGCACACCCAGTGCTCCGCAGGGCATCCCCGAGCCCCTCTGGCAGGTGCTCGCGGGGCTGCTGCAACCGGATCCGCAGGCCCGCTTCCGTACGGCCACGGGGGCGCGCAAGGCGCTGACGGCCGCGGTCGAGATGCTGCCCGAGCCCGGTGCCGACGACGAGCCGGTGGAGGTCTTCGACCAGATCGGCCCGCTGCCCGCCGGCTTCGGACCCGCGGGGCCGGTCCCGGCATCGCAGCCGCCCGGCGGCCCGCAGGGCCAGGCGCAGGCGCAGGAACCCGGGCAGCAGCCGTACGCACAGCGGCCGGCCTCGATGTCGGAGACGGGCAGCTTCCACCTCCCGCCACCCCCGCAGCACGCCGACTCCACGCCCCGGGCGGCGCAGCCCGGCACGCACCATCCGGCGCATACGGCCTCCCCCTTCCCCGGCGCCGCAGCGGACCTCTCCCAGGCCCCCACGTCCGCGGTGCAGCACGACCAAGCTCTCACTCGTCCGTACACCGCTCAGCGGGCGCAGGTTCCCTCCCCCGGACCGGGGTTTTCCGGGGCCGGGGCTCCGCAGGCCTTCGCGCAGGCACCGTCGCCCCAGGTCATGTCCCCTTCGCACACCCCGGCACACGTTCCGCGAAAGCGGCCGGGACCGTCCACGAAGGTGGCGGTCCCGGTGCTGCTGGTGGCGCTGATCTGTTTCGCCGTGGGTATCTGGGCCCTGACCCAGGCCTGAGTGACGGCTCGGCGGACACGGGCCGGACGGCGGCCCGCACCCAGTCCAGGACTGGGCCAAGCCAGGCCAGGACTGGGCCAAGCCAGGCCAGGCCCAGTCCGGCCCCTGCCCGCCCCGGTCCTGTACGGCTACCAGGCCTGCGGCGGCCCTCCGTACGGCTGCTGCGGCGCGCCGTCTGCCGTCCCGGCCGGTGCCGCGGCCGCCGCCTGCCCGCGTCGTGCGAGCAGCATCCACCCGCCCAGCCCGAGCACCAGGACGGCGCCCGCGCCGATGCCGGCCGCGCCGAGCAGCTTCATGTTGCTGCTCCTGCTCTCGCTCTCGGCGGCCTGCGGGCCGCTCTGGCCGTTCCTCGCCATGTCCTTGTCGCCCTGAGTGACACCGAAGATCCCGGCGTCGCCGGCGTACGGCGTGTCCCCGGCCGCCCCCTTGACCGTGACCGAGAGGGTCAGCGGGAACGGCTTCGAACCGTAGGGCTTGGCGACCTCCGGACTCAGCGTCACGGACAGGTAGTACCAGCCGGCGAAGCGCATCGCGCTGACGCTGCTGCGGGAGGCGAACCTGTTCTCGTACGCCACCGGAGGCACCGGGTCCAGGGACATGGAGGCCGGCCTGCCCGAGTAGGACATGGGGGACGCGTTGCCGACGCGGCCGTGCGCCGGGTTGTCCAGGGACATCGCGAGCGCGCCGCTGACGTACTCGTCCTCGTCCGGAACAGTGCTGTTGCCGAGACCGGCGGTGGCGAAGATCTGCTGTCCCCAGTCCACCGGGACCCGGTAGAAGAGGGTCTGTCCGGGCACGACCTCGTCCCTCCACTCGCCGGTTTCCAGGCTCGTCGCGTCGTAGTAACTGCTGCCGCCGTGCCTGCGGTTGTCATCGCCCCGGGTGGGCGGCTTCGGCGAGGCGGACGGCCAGTTCTCCGGCGCCTTGGTCGGCGTCGACCCGCCCTTCGCGAGCTGCGGCTCCGACGCGTACCGGATTTCCAGCTCCCAGTCCCCGCGCCCCGAGGTGTCCTCGTTCTCCCGCTCGATCAGGACGTTGTACGTACCGGCGCCCTGGCAGCTGCTGCTGCCCTTCTTCACGTTGCGATAGGCGTACGCGGCGATGGGGCGCGGGTACTCCGCGGACTCGAAACGGGCGTCCTCCGAGCTGCACTGCAGGTCCGACTTGTCCCTGATGCTGATCGCGATGCCGTCCCCGTAGGCGACCTTGCCGCCGTCCTTCGGCACGACGACGGCCGAGACGTACGCGTTCGTCGTCTCCTCCAGGTTCAGCCGGTAATAGAGCTTCTGGCCGAACTTGATCGAGCTCCGGTAGACCGAACCGGCCGTGAGCACCGTCGCATCGGTGTTGACCTCGGCGCCGGTGACCGCCTTCGCCTTCGGATCGAACTGGTACGCAGCGGGCCCGTCCGCCCCGTACGCCTGCCCCGGCAGCGCCGCCACCGCGCACATCGCCGCGACCGCGGCCAGCGTCGCCCGGCCCCTGCTGCGCTGCCTCATCACGCGCTTCCCCTCGTCGTCCGTGCGGCTGCCCCGCGGCGGTTGCGTACATATACGAACACGGCGACCAGCACAGCCATGACGGCAGCCCCGGCGGCAGCCGCGATGCCGGTCCATCCTGCCCCTCCGGCACCATCGCTGTCTCCGGACGCGGTCGAATCACCCTTCTTGTCCGCATCCTCGGCCGCATTCCCGTCGGCGCTCTTGTCAGCACTGCTGCCGGACCCGGCCCGCACGGGCGCTCCGTGTTGCGGCCCGGTCCGTTCCGCACCGAGCACCGACACCCGCAGCACCAGACCGATCTGCGGATTCTCCGCGATCTCGGCGGCCCGCGCGCCCAGCGTCACCGAAATGTAGAACCCGCCCCCGGCATGCACCGGCTGCACATTGTTCCGGCTCTCGTAGCGGTTGGTCCAGGAGACCGGGACGCCGCCCATCCGCAGGGCGGCGGGCCGGCCGTTGTACAGCGTGGTCGAGGTGAACTCACCGCCGCCGGTGAGCGGGTGGCGGGCCGGTGTGTAGAGCCGGGTCGCCCCGTAGGAGTACGTGGCGGAGCTGCGGTCCACCGTCGGCTCGTTCGCGAACTCCACGTCGTAGCGCACCTGCTGGCCCCAGCCGGCCGGGACCTTGTACCAGAGCGTCTGGGACGGCAGGATCCGGTCGCGCCACACGCCCTGCCCGATCTCCCTGGCATCGTTGAAGCCGGTGCCGCCCCGCACATCGCGGGGGTCGCCCGCCGGCAGCACCGCCTCCTTGCCGCCCCGGCCGTACTCGGCCTGCGACTGCGCGGGCGACAGCCCCTCCTCCAGCGGCGGCTCGACCCCGTACACGAGCTCCAGCGGCCAGCGCGCGGCATCGGAGCCCTTCTTGCTCTGCCGCTCCACCACCAGCCGGTAGCGGCCGGCCCGGTCGCAGGTGCGGGTGCCCGCCTCGGAGCGGATGCGGGCCACCGCCGACGTCAGCGGTGCCGCCCCCTCCTTCTGCTGGAAGCGCTCGGTGTCCGTCCCGCAGGAGCCGTGCTCGTCGTACTCGATCCTGGTGCTCAGCGCGTCGAACGTGTCGACGGCCGCCCCCGGCTGCGGAACCGCCGTCGCCGCGAAGTCCGCCGTGGACACGGCGTCCAGATCCACCGCGTAGTACCGCTTCTCGCCCGGCCCGATGGTGTCCAGGTACTGCCCGGGTACGAGCACGGGGGACCGGTCGGCCGTGGCCGCGCCCGCCACCCGCTCGCCCCGGAAGCGGTACCCGTCCGCGGAGAGCCGCGCGGCGCGCTGGAGCTGGCGGGCCAGCGACTTGGCGTCCGGGGCGTCGTAGTAACGCCCGTTGCCCGCCTGCGCGATGCATTCGAGCTGCTCGCGGGCCGCGCCCTTCACCTGGAAGCCGACGGTGTCGATCCGCAGCCCGACGCCTTCCTTGCCGAGTTGCTCGGCGACCTCGCAGGGCCGCGGTGCACCGCAGTTGTCCTCGCCGTCGGAGATCAGCAGGATCGTGCGCGTACCGATGGCGTCGGCCGCGGGCCGCGGCAGGTCCTGCGCCGCCTTCCGGAGCGACGGGCCGATGGGGGTGTCTCCCCTGGGCCGTACGCCTGCGACCGCCCGCTTCACCGCGGCCCGGTCGAGCCCCCGTACCGGGCGCACGAGACGGGTGTCCGTGCAACCGCGCGGCCGGTCGGCGCCGTACACCCGCAGGCCGGTCGGATAGCCGTCGGGGAGGCCGTCCACGACCGTGCCGACGGCTGCGCGGGCGCTCTCCATCCGGGTCCGGCCCGTACCGTCGTCGTCCCCCATGGAACCGGACGAGTCGAGGACCATGACCAGGCTGCCGCTTCCGTCGGATCCGGCCGCGCCCGACGCGGCGGGGGCCTCCCAGGACGCCGCCACGGCCGGCAGCGCGCCTGCCACCAGGGCGAACAGCGCCCCGCCGATCAATGTCCCCGTCCGCACCGTACGGCGGTGGTCGCGTGCCCTCATCCGTGCCCCCAGACCGAAATCCCCGGCTTCTTTGCTCAAGCAACCTATTGATTTGCGTAGGCGAACTCAAGGGCACAGGTGTCACGGTCCCGCAACAGCACGAAGCCCCGGCCGCTCAAGCGACCGGGGCTCGCAACAGGCTGTTCTGTCTCACACACCCGAACCTGCGGGCACGGAGTCAGTCGCCTCCGTCCACAGATCCTGCTCGGCGCGATCCGCCTGGATCTGGCGGTACACGAGGAGCCCGCCGATGGCGGCCAGTGCGACCAGGAGAAGCTTCTTCACCGCGCGACCTCGTCTTTCCTTGGCGTAGGGGACTTCTGCCGCCCGACTATACACACCGGCCGATATCGACCGGTGACCTCCCCGCAACCCAACTGGGGCCTACGGAAAAGCGATCGTCGGAGGATCGGGCCGCCGCGTCGCCACCCCCGTCACGACTCCCACCACTGCCCCGTGTCCGTCCCGGAACCAGCCGATGGGGGCCGGTTGCACCATACGAGTGGTGTTCATCTGAACATCGGCACATCGGCAGCGTCGGTCCGTGAAATCGCGAGCCGAATCCACATCATCAGGAAGGTAAGCGAAACGGACCACCCGAAAGTGAGTGAGGGGCCATGAGCACCTACAGGGCCAAGAACATCTGGACCGCCTTCATCACCGCGTTCTTCGCACTTCTCGCGGCACTGGGCCTCGCAGGCTCCACCGCGTCGGCCACGGAAGCCACGGTCACGGAGCCGGCGGCCACGACCCACAAGCACACGGGTGCGACCGCGGCAACCGCGACCACCCCGTCGGTGCGATGGACCCTTCCGCGTGACCGGGCACTGCCGCCCACGATGAAGCAGCGCATCCGCGCCGAGGCACACGGCTCCTCACCCGCGACCCGCCACCTGTCCGCGGACACGGCGGACACCGCGAACACCACAAGCACCGCCCGCGCCTCGCACGGCGCCCCGGCGGGCGACGCCTCCCTGCTGCCACCCTGAGAGCGGCGCACCTGACCCCCAGAGCCCCCGGGCCGGTTCACACCGGACGGGGGCTTTCCCGTGCGCCCGCCACGCCCGCCCCGCCTGCCACGGTCGCCACATCCGTCACCACGCCCGCTCCCGGCCGTGCCCCGCGCCCCTGACGGAGCGACCGGTGCGGGCCTCCGGGCCACACCTCTGCGCCATAACGTGCCGCCGTACCGCGTACGGCGGAGCTCCGGCACGCGCAAGGTCCGGCACCCGGCTCATGGAACGACCGGAGTTCACGGAACTCCCGCCCAACAGCACACCCCGCCCAACACCGCACCCCACACACGCAGAAGGCCCGGTCTCTCCGAAGAGAGACCGGGCCTTCTGTTGTCACTGTGGGGCTAACAGGATTTGAACCTGTGGCCTCATCCTTATCAGGTCGATCACTGGGGTCTGTCAATGTCGACCAACCGCGACTGCGCCTCGGGCGATCGTCCACTGAGATCCGACGCCGACCGCTGCTGTTCGTCCTTGTTGGTGTCAGCCGGTGATGTCACGCGCCGCAAGTCGTCTCACACTCAGTCGTCGGCCTGCTGATCTTCTTGACTGCGAGGAAGGGTCGATCGAATGGCCCACACGCCAGCGAGCATGCCTAACCCGGAAGGCATGCCATCCCATGGCTGCGGCAACGTGGTTTGAAGCCACCTCGTCCCCACGGTGATCAGCACGAGGACCACGATAAGCAAGGGGCGCCGGATAACGTGCCTGCCCATCGCAAGGAACGACGCGCCGAACTGCCTCAGTCTCCCCGGCTTCATGTCCGGGACTGTAGCGCTGCGTCCCCCATCTTCACCACGTGCGCCAACCCACCACTCACCCCAGCTCCCATCCCGTCCGCCTTCGACCCACACACCGTGGAGCGGTCGCGGTTCAGGGCGTCAAGGTGGAGCGCGCCACTGTACGAACGACCTTGACGCCCTGGGCCGCGACTGCTCGGCTCTGCCTGGGTCGGAGGTGGTCGGGATGGGAGCCCCCCACGCTCACCACGAATCCGCCGGCACCCGCGAACGGCGCCCCGTCCCATCCCGGAGTCTGAGCGCCCCCGCCGGAGGCATCGTCTTGAAGCCGCGGGCTTTGGTCTCGACTCATGCCCTCGGGCCTATCCACTGCGGGCGCGCGTCGGCGGCGGCAGCGCCGAGCGGGCCGAAGGCAGGAGCGCGGGCGCAGCCAGAGCCGGGAAGCGCGCCCGGCGGAGCGGAGCGCAGCCGGGTGCCTTGATGAGGTAGAGAAACCTGTAACCCGGCCCGCTAGTGGCTTAGGTGATCTGCTCCGCGAAGAGGGCGTCCGCGATGGCCTGCATGTCCTCGGTAATGGCGTTAGCGCCCAGGGAAACGAACGCTTCGGCCTTGTTGGGCTTGTTGGCGTAGCCGATCACGCTTGCTCCAGCAGCATGTGCGGCCTGAATGTCAGTCAGCGAGTCGCCGATCAGTGCACATGCCGAGACGTCCACCTGCATCAGTCCGGCCGCGTGGATCAGTGGATACGGGTTCGGCTTCATCAGGTGCGGCTGCTCGGATGGTCGGCCCACGATCTCGGCGACGTAACCCCCCAACCCATGACGGTCGAGGAAGGCCCTGACGCACTGGGTGGAGTTGTTGCTCACCACTGCCACGCCTCGGCTGGACTCCTTGGCAGCCCGAAGCGCGGCAACAGAGCCCGGCGTCGGCTCTCCGGCAACGTCCACTGCTCGGATTTCTGCTGTAGTGAGAGCTTGCTCGATCTTCTGCCCCAGGGCCACGCTCGCTTCGTGGGCGATGCCGAGCACCTCTATCGGATCACTTGTCTCCGCTGCCTTCGCGCCCGCGGCTTCACTCTCGGCCGCAACCAGCCGTGTCAGCTCGCGGGCAACCTGCGGTGCCGGCAGTCCGGCGAACACGTCGCAGATTGGTCCATCAAAGTCGAACAGCAGGACGCGGGCCCCGGTGACTGCCTCGACGAGCGGGTCAGTGAGCATCGAGATCGAAATCCCTTGCGATGGTCTCCCAAACGCTGTCGAACCACATGCCAGCCTGCTGTACCTGTTGGGCACCGCTGGACGATTCGCCGTCGTTGATGGAGTGGTGGAACAGCACGGTGTCCTTGCCCACTAGGTCATAGATCTCGATGGTTTCCCCCTGGGCAACCACCTTGTTGGGCCGGATCGGGTAGTAGCCGAAGAACGCGTCCTGGCCGTTGATGACGTACAGCTTGAAGAACGGCGTGCCGCTGTGCACACGGACCTGGATGCGGGTCTCGGCGACCAAGCCCAGATGTTTCAGCTCGGCGAAGGCGTCGCGGATGCTACGGGTGTAGCTGACCATGATGTCCCGCATGCGGTCGCGGAGACGTTGATCGTCCCCGCCGCCCTCCATCCTGACCGGCGCAGCCTGGGGCACCGACATGTCCGGGACGAGTATCCGCATGGTGATGCTTTGCGGGGTCAGCCTGCCTACCCGGATCTTGTCCAGCGGCTCTTGGAGCGCGCCATGCAGGGTCTCGCTGGAGAAGCCAGCGAAGTCGATGGTCACCTGGTCCCGGCTGAACGCCTGCTCGACGTACGGGCGGAGGCCAGAGGGACGTTCAGTGCGATTGCGGACGTAGACGCCGCTGCCCTTGCGGGAGACAACGAGACCTTCGTCCTCCAGGTCCCGTAGCGCTCGCTGGATGGTGGCCCGTGCGAACCCGTACCGATCGGTCAGCTCCTTGTGGGACGGAAGCTTCTCGCCGGGAGCAATGCGCCGGGTGCGAATGGCCGCCCCCAGGCTGCTCGCTACCTGCTCATACGGGGGTCGGTCGTCGTCGGGGTCCAGCGGTTCGGGAACGAAGGTCATGCCTCGATGGTAGGCGACCAAGTGGTCACTAGGACAGTCATGTCGGTCAAGTTATTGACATGGCTAGCCAAGCTCTCTAACTTGGTGCGTGGCCAACCAAGCTAGCCAGGTTGGTCCCACTGGGACGGCGCCCCTACCGCCAAGCAAGCGCGCCGTCCCTTGTCCCCTGAGGGAGCTTCCATCATGCCTGCAACGCTCGTTGCTCCGCGCGTCACTTCAGAGCCCTCCGTCGTCGCTCCTCCCGTCGCGGTCGAGGATCTTTCGGCCGGGGAACGGAAGGTGGCGCTCTACGCGTCCGACATGCCGACCCGCTACCGCTTCCGCAAAGGCGACGACGCTCAGCTCGTGACCTGGATCCTTCAGGGCGTGGCCCGTCTGGGGCTGGAGGAGCTTTACCTCTCGGCCGCGTACGCCCACGGGTACCGGCTCCTGGAGCTGGCCAACCTCGCAACGGCTGAGCACACCCGAGCCCACTCCGCGCGCTTCACCAACGGTCGGCGGCTGGACCGTGCGGAGTCGGTCGCCGGCATCGTCGGGATCGGCCCGGGCCGTATCCCCTGCTCGGCTTCGGCGATCGCTCGAAACCGACGTCCGATGGTCGAAGGTGCGTGCATCTGTGGCGGGACCGGCTGGTTCGAGATCTGCTTCGAGCCCGGCGAGCCGACGGCTGTCGTGTCTCAGAACTGCCCGGCACACAACCCGACCGGGGACCGCCCCAATCAGCGCGTGGCGGTGACCGCGTGAGCTTCGACGACGCTTTGCACGCGGCTGAGGTGGCCGACGAGAGGCGTGCCGAGGAGATCGGCATGTACCTCGACGCCCACGACGTACGCCCCTACACCCGGTTCTTCACCGTGATCGATGACGCGCACTACGCCGAGGAAGACGCCAAGGTGCGCGGGCTCTACCCGCCCCTCGGGCACGGCTACCCGAGGGAGGACATCCTGTGACGGTCTTCCCCGTGGAGCCTTCGGCCGTGGCTGGCACTGCTGCGGTCGTGGGCACCGACCCCCTGACCCTGGCCGACCTCTTACGTGTCGCCAACGCCCCCGGCTTCGACCGGTGGCAGGAGCAGGTACGCCGTACCGGTGGCTGCTCGGACCCCATCCACCTGGAGGGCATGACCACCACCCGCGACGCGAAGTCGGGGCGGGTGCTGTACTCCTACAGCACCCAGGGCGAGCCCGGTGGACGGCTGCGGGTGGCGTGCGGAAACCGCCGGGCCTCACGGTGCCCCTCCTGCGCCTGGACCTACGCCGGAGACACCTTCCACCTGATCCGCGCCGGACTGACCGGCGACATCAGCAAGGGCACCCCCACCACGGTCCGCACGCACCCCAAGGTCTTCGCGACCCTCACCGCCCCCTCGTTCGGCCCGGTCCACAACCGGCCCACCCGTGGCGTCTGCCGGTGCGGCACCGAGCACCCCGAAGGCTCCCCGGACCTCGGCACGGCCCTCAACCCGGCCACGTACGACTACGCGGGTGCGGTGCTGTGGAACAACCATGCCGGGGACCTGTGGCGCAGGTTCACGATCTACCTCCGCCGGGAGGTCGCTGCCCGCGCCGGCCTCTCCCAGAAAGCCTCGGCCGATGCCTGCCGGATCTCGTTCGGGAAGGTCGCCGAGTTCCAGAAGCGCGGCGCGGTCCACTTCCACGCCATCGTCCGACTCGACGGCCCGGACGGCCCCGACACCACCCCGCCGCCCTGGGCCAGCGTCGCCCTGCTGTCCGACGCCATCCAGGCGGCTGCTGCCCGCGTGAGCGTGCCCGTCCCACCCTCCGGCGACCAACCCGCGCGGACCCTGCGATGGGGCGCTCAGGTGGACGTACGCCCGATCGGCGCGGACAACGCGAACGACGACCTGACCGAACAGGCCGTAGCCGCGTACGTCGCGAAGTACGCCACCAAGGCGGCCGAGACCACCGGCACCGTGGACCGGCGCATCGGAGAGCTGGCCGAACTCGACAAGCTCACCGACCTCCCCGACCACGCCCGGCACCTGATCGAAGCGTGCTTCGACCTGGACGACGCCTACCCCGAACGCAAGCTCTGGCAGTGGGCCCACATGCTCGGCTTCCGCGGCCACTTCTCCACCAAGTCCCGCCACTACTCGACCACCCTCGGCGCACTGCGACAGGTCCGCGCCGACTTCCGCGCCCGCCAGGAACGCCGCGAACGGGGCCTTCCCGACCCGGACGACTCCCCGGAGGGCTCCACACTCACCCTCGCCCACTGGACCTACGCCGGACACGGCCACACCCCCGGCGAATCCTGGCTCGCCTCCACCATCGCCCGCGACATCCAGAGCAACCGCGACACCGCCCGCGAAGCACGCGCCGAACTCGAAGCCCTCGACGGAGGTGACTGGGATGAGTGACGAGCTGCTGACGGTGCCTGAGGTGATGGCCCGGCTGAAGGTCGGCCGGACCACCGTCTACGACCTGATCCGTACGCGCCGCTTGCCCTCGCTGACGATCGGCAGCAGTCGCCGCGTCCCGGCTGACGGTCTGCGCGCGTACCTCGCATCCCGCCTTGAGGAGGCTGCCTGATGGCCAAGCGTCGCCCCAACGGTGGAGGCACAATCACCAAGCGCAAGGACGGCCGGTACCAGGGCGCCGCGTACGTCACCAACACGGACGGGCACCGGGTCCGAAAGTTCGTGTACGGCTCGTCGTACGACGACGCTGCCGAGAAGCTGGGCAAGCTCCAAGACCAGGAGCGCAACGGCGTACCGGTGCCCTCGCGAACCTGGACGCTCGGCGAGTGGCTGGCCTACTGGCTTGAGCACATCGTGAAGCCGAACCGGGAGCACAACACGTACGTGAAGTACGAGTCCAAGGTGCGGTTGTACCTGGTCCCCCACCTGGGCAAGAAGCCGTTGATCCGGCTCACTCCGGCACAGCTCCGGGCGTTCATGGCTGAGCTGAACCGCACCGAGGTTCCGCCGGCCGCGCGCTTCGAAGTGCTCCGAGTCCTCCGCAACGCGCTGAACCGGGCCGTTCGTGAGGAACTGCTGACGCGGAACGTCGCTGAGCTGGTCGACATGCCCAAGGTGACCAAGCGGGAGGCCAAGCCGTGGAACGCGCGGGAAGCGATCTCGTTCCTGCGCTCGGCTCGTGCGCACCGCCTCTACGCGGCCTGCGTCCTGGTGCTCGTCCTCGGCCTGCGTCGCAGCGAGGTGCTGGGGCTGCGCTGGCAGGACGTCGACTTCGATCAGCGACAGTTCACGCCGCTCAAGCAGGTGCAGCGGGTCAAGGGCGTCGGCCTGGTGCTCAAGGACCTCAAGACCGAGTCCTCCCACGCGGTGCTGCCGCTGCCCGAGTTCTGCGCCCGTGCCCTGGAGGAGCGCCGGACGCTGCAAGACCTGGAGCGGAGGATCGTGGGGGACCAGTGGGACCAGAAGCCGGGGGAGGAACTGATCTTCTCTTCCGAGCGCGGCGGCCTGATCGACCCTGTGGGCTTCTCCCGCAGCTTCAACGCCCTGGTGAAGCGGGCCAGCGTCCGCCGGATCACTGTGCGGCTGGCTCGCCACACCTGCGGCACCCTGCTGGCCTTCCTCAAGGTGCACCCCAAGGTTGCCCAAGCGATCCTCCGGCACAGCCAGATCAGCATGACCATGGACGTCTACACCCACGTGGTGGGCGACGGTGAGCGGGAAGCCGTGACGCTCCTCGCCGAACTCCTGGAAGATCCGTTGATCGGCTGATGTCAGCCGGAGATGTCAAAGGCCCCCAACCATGATCGGTTGGGGGCCTTTGGACTGGTGGGGCTAACAGGATTTGAACCTGTGGCCTCATCCTTATCAGGGATGCGCTCTAACCAACTGAGCTATAGCCCCGCCGCGCTGTGCGCTGACTTCTGAAGATTAGCGCACGTCGGGGCCAGTCCCAAAATCGATACCCGCGTCGCTACTCGTCCTCGGCCAGCGTGAGCTCGACACCGCCCACGAAGCCGGCCGACAAGTTGTAGATGAAGGCACCCAGAGTCGCCAGCGCGGTCGCCAGAACCACGTCGATCACCGCGATGACCGAGGTGAAGATGAGGACCCTCGGCAGCGACAGGAACGACTGCAGATCGAAGCCGCTTCCCTCGGTCGAACCGGTTGCCTCGCTGATGGTGCCGCCCACGGTGTTGAAGACGCCCATCGCGTCCATCACCATCCACAGGACCGCCGACGCCACCACCGTGCAGATGCCGAGCGCGATGGACAGCAGGAAGCTGACCTTCATCACCGACCACGGATCGGCCTTGGCCACCCGCAGACGCGCCTTACGGGTACGCGGAGTGGTCCGCGCCCCCGTCCGCGGTTTGCGGGACGCCTGTGCCGCGCTCACGCCCGGCACGCCGCCCTGCTGCCCCTGCGGCCGGCCACCCTGTGTCCCGCCCGGGGGCGAGGGGTAGGCCTGCGGCGGGTGGTACGGCCCCGCCTGGCCCGGTGCGGGCTCGCGCTCGCCGGGCAGCGGCCCGGCCGCGTAGCCCTCGTACTGGGGTTGAGGACCCCGGGTATCCGTCACAGTGCCCCCTTGGGAGTCCGTGGCAGGGCCACGGGCACCGTTCGCGCCGGCTCCGGAAGCGGCCGAACCGGCGCCCGTGGCTCCACTCACGCTCTACTCCTCGTGCTCCCCGGTCGAGGACGTCGTGCCCTCGACCGTGCTCTCACCAGCTGCGTCGGCCGTGGTGGCCTCCGCTGTCACTGCCTCGGCCGTCTCGTCCTCGGCATCGACGGGACCGTCGACCTCTTCGGCCTCGCGACCCGCCTCGGCGTTACGCGCGATCCCTACGACGGCATCGCGCTTGCCCAGATTGATCAGTTGGACGCCCATGGTGTCACGGCCCGTCTCCCTGACTTCATTGACTCGCGTACGAATCACACCACCGCCGAGCGTGATGGCAAGGATCTCATCCGTAGCCTCGACCACCAGCGCACCGACCAGTGAGCCCCGGTCCTCCACGATCTTGGCGGCCTTGATGCCCAGGCCGCCGCGACCCTGAACGCGGTACTCGTCGACAGGGGTCCGCTTCGCGTACCCGCCGTCAGTGGCAGTGAACACGAAAGTACCGGGCCTGACGACATTCATCGAGAGAAGTTCGTCTCCCTCGCGGAAACTCATGCCCTTGACGCCCGAAGTGGCGCGGCCCATCGGACGCAGCGCATCGTCCGTCGCAGTGAACCTGATCGACTGGGCCTTCTTGCTGATGAGCAGCAGGTCGTCCTCGGACGACACCAGCTCCGCGCCGATCAGCTCGTCGTCCGAGCCGTCCGCCGTCTCGCGCAGGTTGATCGCGATGACGCCACCGGAGCGCGGGGAGTCGTAGTCCTTGAGCGCGGTCTTCTTCACGAGACCGCCCTTCGTGGCCAGAATCAGGTACGGCGCGGCATCGTAGTCGCGGATCGCCAGGATCTGCGCGATCTGCTCGTCCGGCTGGAAGGCCAGCAGGTTGGCGACGTGCTGACCGCGGGCGTCACGGCCGGCGTCCGGCAGCTCGTACGCCTTCGCCCGGTAGACGCGGCCCTTGTTGGTGAAGAACAGCAGCCAGTGGTGCGTCGTCGACACGAAGAAGTGGTCGACGATGTCGTCTTCCTTGAGCTTCGTGCCGCGCACACCCTTGCCACCGCGCTTCTGCGAGCGGTAGTCGTCCGTCTTCGTGCGCTTCACATAGCCGCCGCGGGAGATCGTGACGACGATGTCCTCCTCGGCGATCAGGTCCTCGATGGACATGTCACCGTCGAAGGGCACCAGCTTGGAGCGCCGGTCGTCGCCGAACTTGTCGACGATCGCCGCCAGCTCCTCGCTGACGATCTGCCGCTGCCGCTCGGGCGAGACCAGGATCGCGTTGTACTCGTTGATCTTCGCCTGGAGCTCGTCGTGCTCGGCGGTGATCTTCTGGTGCTCCAGCGCGGCCAGCCGGCGCAGCTGCATCTCCAGGATCGCGTTCGCCTGGATCTCGTCGATCTCCAGCAGGCCCATCAGGCCCTCACGCGCGATCTCCACGGTGTTGCTGCGCCGGATGAGGGCGATGACCTCATCGATGGCGTCCAGGGCCTTGAGCAGGCCGCGCAGGATGTGCGCCCGCTCCTCGGCCTTGCGCAGCCGGAACTTCGTACGCCGGACGATGACCTCGATCTGGTGCGTCACCCAGTGGCGGATGAACGCGTCGATCGACAGGGTGCGCGGCACCCCGTCCACCAGCGCCAGCATGTTGGCGCCGAAGTTGGTCTGCAGATCGGTGTGCTTGTACAGGTTGTTCAGTACGACCTTGGCGACCGCGTCCCGCTTGAGCACGACGACCAGACGCTGACCCGTGCGCGACGACGTCTCGTCACGGACGTCCGCGATCCCGCCGACCTTGCCGTCCTTCACCAGGTCGGCGATCTTCTGCGCGAGGTTGTCGGGGTTGGTCTGGTACGGGAGTTCCGTGACCACCAGGCACTGGCGGTTCTGGATCTCCTCGACCGCCACGACCGCGCGCATCGTGATCGAGCCACGGCCCGTGCGGTACGCCTCCTCGATGCCCTTGCGGCCCACGACGAGAGCGCCGGTCGGGAAGTCCGGGCCCTTGATGCGCTCCAGCAGGGCGTCCAGGAGTTCCTCCTGCGAGGCCTCCGGGTGCTCCAGGTACCACTGCGCACCGGACGCGACCTCGCGCAGGTTGTGCGGCGGGATGTTGGTCGCCATGCCGACCGCGATCCCCGCCGAACCGTTGACCAGCAGGTTCGGGAAGCGGGCCGGCAGAACCGTCGGCTCCTGGTTGCGGCCGTCGTAGTTGTCCTGGAAGTCGACGGTCTCCTCGTCGATGTCCCGGACCATCTCCATGGACAGCGGCATCATCTTGCACTCGGTGTACCGCATGGCGGCGGCCGGGTCGTTGCCCGGGGAACCGAAGTTGCCGTTGGAGTCCACCAGCGGCATGCGCATCGACCAGTGCTGCGCCAGGCGCACCAGGGCGTCGTAGATCGAGGAGTCGCCGTGCGGGTGGTACGTACCCATGACGTCACCGACGACACGGGCGCACTTGTAGAAGCCCTTCTCGGGCCGGTAGCCGCCGTCGTACATCGCGTACAGCACCCGGCGGTGGACGGGCTTCAGGCCGTCCCGCACGTCGGGCAGCGCACGCGAGACGATGACGGACATCGCGTAGTCGAGGTAGGAGCGCTGCATCTCCGTCTCGAGCCCGACGGGCTCGACACGCATGCCCACGCCCTCGACGGGCGGAACCTCTTCGGGCGTCACGGGGGCAGGGGTGTTCTCGTCGGCCATTGCTGGTCAAAGTCCTTTCGCGCTGCGGCTTGCTTGTACGGCCGACTCAGATGTCGAGGAAGCGGACGTCCTTGGCGTTGCGCTGGATGAACGAGCGCCGTGCCTCGACGTCCTCACCCATCAGCACCGAGAACAGGTCGTCGGCCTGAGCCGCGTCGTCGAGCGTGACCTGGCCGAGCACGCGGTGGTCGACGTCCATCGTGGTGATGCGCAGTTCCTCGGCGTTCATCTCGCCGAGGCCCTTGAAGCGCTGGATCGAGTCGTCCTTGATCCGCTTGCCGTTCTGCTTGCCGAGTGCCACGAGGGCGTCGCGCTCGCGGTCCGAGTACGCGTACTCGAAGTCGTCCCGGCCCCACTTGATCTTGAAGAGCGGCGGACGCGACAGGTAGATATGCCCGTGCTCGACCAGCGGTCGCATGAAGCGGAAGAGGAAGGTGAGCAGCAGGGTGTTGATGTGCTGGCCGTCGACGTCGGCGTCCGCCATCAGAATGATCTTGTGATAGCGGAGCTTCTCGATGTCGAAGTCCTCGTGGACCCCGGTGCCGAAGGCCGAGATCAGCGCCTGGACCTCGGTGTTCTGCAGGATCTTGTCGATCCGGGCCTTCTCGACGTTCAGGATCTTGCCGCGGATCGGCAGGATGGCCTGGTACATCGGGTTACGGCCGGACTTCGCCGAACCACCGGCGGAGTCACCCTCGACGATGAAGATCTCGCACTTCGTCGGGTCGTTGGACTGGCAGTCGCTCAGCTTGCCCGGCAGCGAGGCGCTCTCCAGGAGCCCCTTGCGACGGGTCAGATCACGCGCCTTGCGGGCCGCCACGCGGGCGGTCGAGGCGGCGATGCCCTTGCGGATGATGTCGGCGGCCTCGTTGGGGTTCCGGTCGAACCAGTCCGTCAGCTGCTCGTGGACGACCTTCTGCACGAAGGTCTTGGCCTCCGTGTTGCCCAGCTTGGTCTTCGTCTGGCCCTCGAACTGCGGCTCGCCCAGCTTCACCGAGATGATCGCCGTCAGACCCTCGCGGACGTCCTCGCCGGTGAGGTTGTCGTCCTTCTCGCGCAGCAGCTTCTTCTCACGCGCGTACCGGTTGACCAGCGAGGTCAGCGCCGCACGGAAACCCTCCTCGTGCGTACCGCCCTCATGCGTGTGGATCGCGTTGGCGAAGGAGTAGACCCCCTCGCTGTACTGCGTGTTCCACTGCATGGCGATCTCGGCCGAGAGGAGACGCTCCTTGTCCTCGGCCTCGATGTCGATCACCGACTGGTGGATGACATCGCCCTTGCGGGAGTTCAGGTACTTCACGAAGTCGACGATGCCGTTTTCGTAGTGGTACGTGACCGTGCGGGCCGGCTCCTCCTCGGGAACCTCGACCGCCTCGGCGCTGTCCGCGCCGGCCGTCGCCTTCGCCGACTCCCGCTCGTCGGTGAGCTTGAGGGTGAGGCCCTTGTTGAGGAAGGCCATCTCCTGGAAGCGCCGCGAGAGGGTCTCGAAGGAGTACTCGGTCGTCTCGAAGATGTCCCCGTCGGCCCAGAAGGTGACTGACGTACCCGTCTCGTCGATGGCCTCGTTACGGGCCAGCGGGGCGGTCGGGACGCCGAACTTGTAGTCCTGGGTCCAGCGGTAGCCGTCCGTCTTGACCTCAACGGCCACCCGGGTGGACAGGGCGTTGACGACGGACACACCGACGCCGTGCAGACCGCCGGAGACCGCGTAGCCGCCGCCGCCGAACTTGCCGCCGGCGTGTAGCACGGTGAGGACGACCTCGACGGCCGGCTTGCCCTCGGACGGCACGATGCCGACCGGGATACCGCGGCCGTTGTCGATCACACGTACCCCGCCGTCGGCGAGGATCGTGACGTCGATGGTGTCCGCGTGCCCGGCCATGGCCTCGTCGACCGAGTTGTCGACAACCTCTTGCACGAGGTGGTGGAGACCGCGCTCACCGGTCGAGCCGATGTACATGCCAGGTCGCTTGCGGACCGCGTCCAGACCCTCGAGCACGGTGATCGCGCTGGCGTCGTACGAGGCTGTCACCTCGCCCGGGGCGGGAGCAGCGCTGCTCTCACCGGGGGTGGACGGAATGTTCTCGTTGGGGTTGCCGGAATCGGCCACGAAGCGCCCTTTCTGGCACAGCACAGGCCGTTCTCCGGGCAGGCGGGAGCGGCTGCGTCGTTCGGCTTGTATCGACGAATCCCGCAAGGACGCGGGATTGTCCACCAGTCTACCGGTAGCGCCGACCCGAATGGGGGTTTGCCGGTGCCTGAGTCCGCATGTGCCGCCCTGAATGAGCGCCTGACGACTCCCCATATTCGGGAAGGGGCCTCAAGAGGCTCACACGGGCGTGGAGCGCTTCGGCCTGTCAACCTTCCGCTACCGTGAGGGACGCCCGCCCGGCGCCGTACGGTTTCAACCACCGCACACCCGCACAACAAGGAGTCCGCAGGCATCGGGGACAACCAGGGCACACCCCGGCCGGACCCTCTCGGGCAGGGCCGGGTCACCGGCTGCGGAACAGGGTAAAAGGCCAGGTCAGCCGTAGGTGTCGCCCGGTCCCTTGCTCCCTGGCGCACGCAGCGGACCGAACCTGCGCTGCGGGCCTCCCGGCCCCAGCACCTTGATCATCCGTACCGTTCCGTGCCCCAGATCCGCGTTCAGCCGGGCCACCAGCTGAGGCGCCAGCAGCCGCAGCTGCGTCGCCCACGCCGTCGAGTCGCACTGCACCGTCAGCACCCGCTCCGCGGGATCCTCTTCGTAACGCAGCGGTACACAATGATTGGCCAGATCATCACCTACGATCTGCGGCCAGCGTCCCATCACACCGCCCACCGCGGCCGGCGCCTCCCAGCCCCGTTCGGTGATCAGACGGTTGATCGCCGCACCCAGCGGCAGCGGATCACGGCCGTCCGCCCGCGCCCCGGACCGCAGCCCGCCGCCCCGCCGGGCCTGCTTCTTCTGCTGCGCCGCCGCACCGCGCGCCCGCGCCTGCTCCTTCGCCGCGCGCAGGGCCACCCGGGCCAGGTCCACCCCCGAGGGCTCCGCCGGCTTCGCCTCCCCGGCGGAGAGCTCGCGCGGTGTACCGCCCGGCCCCTCCGGGAACGGCTCCGGGCTGCCCGTACCGCTGCTCACAGCCGTTCCACCTCGCCCGCCGACACCACGTACCGCGTCCCCGCGAGCACCCCCGGGACGTCGTCGTCCACCGCGGCCGTCACCAGTACCTGCTCCCCCGGAGCCACCAGCTCGGCCAGCCGCTCGCGGCGGCGCGCGTCCAACTCGGCGAAGACGTCGTCCAGCACCAGCACGGGCTCATTGCCCTCCGAGCGCAGCAGATCGTAGGAGGCCAGCCGCAGGGCCAGCGCGTACGACCACGACTCCCCGTGGCTCGCATACCCCTTGGCCGGCATTCCGCGCAGCCCCAGCACCAGATCGTCCCGGTGCGGGCCCACCAGCGTCACGCCCCGCTCGATCTCCTGCTTGCGCACCTCGGCCAGGGCCGCGATCAGCCGCTCGTACAGCTCCTCACGCGTACGGGCGGAGTCCGCCCCCGTGCCCGGCCCCACGCCGACCTCCGGGCCCACCGAGCTCCGGTACTCCAGCGTCACCGGACCGCCGCCGGGCGCCACGTCCGCGTACGCCTTGTCCGTCAGCGGCTGCATCGTCGCGATCAGATCCAGCCGCTGCGCCAGCAGCTCGGCGCCCACCCGGCCCAGGTGCTGGTCCCATACGTCGAGCGTCGACAGGTCCATCGAACGGCCGCCGTGCCTGCGCGCCATCGCCGCCGACTTCAGCAGCGTGTTCCGCTGCTTCAGCACCCGCTCGTAGTCCGATCGCACCCCGGCCATCCGCGGCGAACGCGCCGTGACCAGCTCGTCCAGGAACCGGCGGCGCTCGCCCGGATCGCCCTTGACCAGCGCCAGATCCTCCGGCGCGAACAGCACGGTCCGCACGATGCCGAGCACGTCACGGGGTCTGACCTGCGGCGACCTATTGATGCGGGCGCGGTTGGCCTTGCCCGGGTTCAGCTCCAGTTCGATCAGCTGCGAGCGCTCGCCCTGGGTGACGGCAGCCCTGATGACGGCCCGTTCCGCGCCCATGCGCACGAGCGGCGCGTCGGAGGAGACCCGGTGGCTGCCGAGCGTCGAGAGATAGCCGACGGCCTCGACCAGATTCGTCTTGCCCTGGCCGTTGGCACCCACGAACGCGGTGACGCCCGGGTCGAGGGGCACCTCTACCCGGGCGTACGAGCGGAAGTCGGCCAGCGACAGATGCGTGACATGCATGGTGTACGCCGACCTTCCCGGCTTCCTGCTCCGTGCTCAGTGGTGCGGGCGGACTCCGGTCCGGCCCGCTCCTCGTCGCTGCTACTTCTTGTTCTCGACCGCGTGGCCACCGAACTGGTTGCGCAGCGCGGCGATCATCTTCATCTGCGGGGAGTCGTCCTGGCGCGAGGCGAACCGGGCGAAGAGCGACGCGGTGATCGCCGGCAGCGGCACCGCGTTGTCGATCGCGGCCTCCACCGTCCACCGGCCCTCGCCGGAGTCGGCGGCGAAACCGCGGAGCTGGTCCAGGTGCTCGTCGTCGTCCAGCGCGTTGACCGCCAGGTCGAGCAGCCAGGAACGGATGACCGTCCCCTCCTGCCAGGAGCGGAAGACCTCGCGCACATCGGTGACGGAGTCGACCTTCTCCAGGAGCTCCCAGCCCTCGGCGTAGGCCTGCATCATGGCGTACTCGATGCCGTTGTGAACCATCTTCGCGAAGTGGCCGGCGCCGACCTTGCCCGCGTGGACGGAACCGAAGTCACCCTCGGGCTTCAGCGCGTCGAAGACCGGCTGGACCTTCGCGACGTTCTCGGCGTCGCCGCCGTACATCAGCGCGTAGCCGTTCTCCAGGCCCCAGACGCCACCGGAGACACCGCAGTCGACGAAACCGATGCCCTTGATGCCGAGCTCGACCGCGTGCCTCTCGTCGTCCGTCCAGCGGGAGTTCCCGCCGTCCACGACGATGTCACCGGCCGACAGCAGCTCGGCCAGCTCGTCGATCGTGGACTGGGTCGCGGCGCCGGCCGGGACCATCACCCATACGACCCGGGGGCCCTTCAGCTTGCCCACAAGCTCTTCGAGGCTGTGGACATCGGCGACATCCGGGTTGCGGTCGTAACCGATGACGGTGTGGCCTGCGCGGCGGATGCGCTCGCGCATGTTGCCGCCCATCTTGCCGAGGCCGACGAGACCGATCTCCATCAGAGATTCCTTAAGCGTTGTGCCGATTCGTACCCAGGACCGAGCCTACGCCCGGCCGGGGACAGGGCGACGGGCATGCTCGACGCTGAGCGTGCCCGTCGTCGCCTGCCGTGACAGGACCGGTGACCGGATCAGCCGGAGAGGCGGACCGGCATGATCAGGTACTTGTACGCGTCATCCGCCTCGGCGTCCACGGCGGCGCGGCCGCTGAGCAGCGCGGGCTTGGTGGACGTCGTGAAGGAGAGCTGCGCGACCGGGGAGTCGATCGCGCTCAGACCGTCCAGCAGGAAGGTCGGGTTGAAGGCGATCGAGATGTCGTCGCCCTCCAGGACGGCGTCGACGCGCTCCACAGCCTGTGCGTCGTCGCTGGAACCCGCTTCCAGGATCAGCACACCCTGCTCGAAGCTGAGCCGGACCGGGGTGTTCCGCTCGGCCACCAGCGCGACGCGCTTGACGGCCTCGACGAACGGGGCGGTCTCGATCACCGCGACCGTGTTGAACTCGGTCGGGAAGAGCGTGCGGTACTTCGGCAGGTCGCCTTCGAGCAGCCGGGTGGTCGTCCGCCGGCCGGCGCCCTCGAAGCCGATGAGCCCCTCACCGGCACCGGAGCCCGACAGCGCCAGCGTCACCGTGTCGCCGCTGGTGAGCGCCTTGGCGGTGTCCAGCAGCGTCTTGGCGGGCACCAGGGCGACGGCGGAGGCGTCGGCGTTCTCCGGCTTCCAGAGGAACTCGCGGACCGCGAAGCGGTAGCGGTCGGTGGAGGCCAGGGTGACCGTGTCGCCCTCGATCTCGATGCGCACACCGGTGAGGACGGGCAGCGTGTCGTCGCGGCCCGCCGCGATGGCCACCTGGGCGGCCGCCGAGGCGAAGATCTCGCCGGGGACCGTCCCGGTCGCCGTCGGCATCTGCGGCAGCGCGGGGTACTCCTCCACAGGAAGGGTGTGGAGTGTGAATCGCGAGGAGCCGCAGGCCACGGTCGCCCGTACACCGTCTGTGGAGATCTCCACCGGACGGTTGGGCAGGGCCCGGCAGATGTCGGCGAGCAGCCGGCCGGAGACCAGCACCGTGCCGTCCTCCTCGACCTCGGCATCCACCGAGACCCGGGCCGAGACCTCGTAGTCGAAGCTGGAGAAGCTGAGAGCGCCGTCCTCGGCCTTCAGCAGAAGGCCCGCAAGAACGGGCGCCGGCGGCCGGGCCGGGAGGCTACGGGCCACCCAGGCCACAGCCTCCGCGAGTACATCGCGCTCCACCCGGATCTTCACCGGAACCGCCTCCTGCTGTTGCTCGCTCGCCCTGCTGGCCTTCGTCGTCTGGTCGGGTCGCTCCACCGATGACAGGGGGAGGACGCCGGGGACCAGTCTGACGTACGGCACCGACACTCGGTGCTGCTCGGGGTCAAGTCGCGACAACAGCTTCGGGGAGCTCCGGCGCCGAGTTGTGCACAGGCCCCACTTCGAAGCGGATTCCGGGCTAACTAGAGGTAGTAGTAGTAGTAGGGCCTGTGGAAACCGTGGATAACGTCGTTTTCGCAGGTCAGGCCCTGTTTTTTGTCCACCGACCCTGTGGGCGGAACCGGTGGACAACCCGGGGTTTCTGTGGACACCCGAAAGTTCTGCACAACCGGTGCACAGGGCAGGGGGGTTTCTCCCCAGGTCTGTCCCCAGCTTTACCCAGCTTCCCCACAGCCCAACCGACCCTCTTGGTGTGACGCCTTTCACTCGGTGCGGTGAAAGCGGGTGTCACGTTGCCGAACAGTGGACAGAGGTGTGGAGAAGCCCGCCGAAGCTGGGGACAAGAAGGCCTGGCCTGTGGGCCGCCGGTGGACAACGATGACGGCCTCCTGTGGACGAAAAAGTTGTCCACAGGCTGTGGATCATTGTTGACCACAAATCCCCAGGCCTCTGAGCAGGCCTGATGGAGTATCGGCTGCCGTGCCTGTGGAAGCAGTATGGACAACTTTTCAATCCCCAGGCTGTGGAGGGGAGATTGTGCCCAGATCTGTGGAGAACAGCCTCTCCACGGCAGGTATTCGAACAGCCGGGACGGGCGGCAGCACCCCGAGAACCGCGCGCACGGCGGTCCGGGACGCCCGCGGACCGCTCCCGGACCGCACTCGGACGCTTTCGGACCGGCCCGTCAGGTGGCTCCGGTCGCGCTCGGCACAACGGAGAAGGGCGCTCCGGGACCCGTCGGTCCCGGAGCGCCCTTCCGGTGCTCGGATGCGCGGTGTGACGGAACGGTGGGCCGTCAGCCGTTCTTGATGCGGTTGGTGAGCTCGGTGACCTGGTTGTAGATGGAGCGCCGCTCCGCCATCAGCGCGCGGATCTTCCGGTCGGCGTGCATCACGGTCGTGTGGTCACGGCCGCCGAACTGGGCGCCGATCTTGGGCAGCGAGAGGTCCGTCAGCTCACGGCACAGGTACATCGCGATCTGGCGTGCCGTCACGAGCACGCGGCTGCGCGAGGATCCGCAGAGATCCTCCACCGTCAGCCCGAAGTAGTCCGCGGTCGCCGCCATGATGGCCGGCGCCGTGATCTCCGGGGCGGAGTCCTCGCCCCCCGGGATCAGGTCCTTCAGGACGATCTCCGTCAGCCCGAGGTCCACCGGCTGGCGGTTGAGACTGGCGAAGGCCGTTACCCGGATGAGCGCGCCCTCCAGCTCCCGGATGTTGCGCGAGATACGGGAGGCGATGAACTCCAGCACCTCCGGCGGAGCGTTGAGCTGCTCCTGCACCGCCTTCTTACGGAGGATCGCGATGCGGGTCTCCAGTTCCGGCGGCTGCACATCGGTGGTGAGACCCCACTCGAAACGATTCCGCAGCCGGTCCTCCAGGGTCACCAGCTGCTTGGGCGGCCGGTCCGAGGACAGCACGATCTGCTTGTTGGCGTTGTGGAGCGTATTGAAGGTGTGGAAGAACTCCTCCTGCGTCGACTCCTTGCTCGCCAGGAACTGGATGTCGTCGACCAGCAGGATGTCGACATCGCGGTACCGCTTGCGGAAGGTGTCGCCCTTGCCGTCGCGGATCGAGTTGATGAACTCGTTGGTGAACTCCTCCGAGCTCACGTACCGCACCCGGGTACCCGGGTAGAGGCTGCGGGCGTAGTGCCCGATGGCGTGCAGCAGGTGAGTCTTGCCGAGCCCCGACTCCCCGTAGATGAAGAGCGGGTTGTACGCCTTGGCGGGCGCTTCGGCGACGGCGACGGCCGCGGCGTGCGCGAAGCGGTTCGACGCACCGATGACGAAGGTGTCGAAGAGGTACTTCGGGTTCAGCCGGGCGTGCGGCTCCCCGGGGCCCGGTGCGGGCGAGGGCTGTGCGCCCATCGGCCCGGGGACCCCGCCGGGCCGGCCGGTACCGCCGCCCTGCCGGTGCTGGGGCTCCTGCATGTCGTGGCGTTCGGGCCGCTGGGACTCGTAACCCTGGCGCTCGGGAGGCTGCTGGCGGTAGTCGTGCTGCGGCTGCTGCTGGGGGCGGCCGCCCCCGTACGGCTCGCGCCAGTGCTCGCCGGAGGTGTCGCGGTCCTGGAATCCGCCGAGCCGGGGCTGCTGCCAGGAGAGGTCCTCCTGGGTACGCGGCCAGGCGCCGGGCTCGGGGCGCTGCTGCTGGTAGTCGGGGTAGGCGGGCCGGGCGGTCGGCATGCCGTCGTCCGAGGGCCGGTGGCCGTAGCCGTCGTAGGAGTCGTTGTGCTGCCGCTCGTCGTGCTGCGGTCCCTGGTAGCGGTGCTGCTGCTGGGACTGGGGCATCGGGGGCATCGGGGGCGCCGGCGGGTTCGGCGGCTCGCCGGCGGAGTCGTCGACCGTGATCGCGATCCGGATCGGGCGGCCGCACTCGCGGCTCAGCGTCTCGCTGATGAGCGGAGCGAGCCGGCCCTCCAGGACCCGCTTGCCCCATTCATTGGGGACGGCGAGCAGCGCGGTGTCGGCAACCAGGGCGAGCGGCTGGCAGCGCTCGATCCACTGTTTGTCCTTCGGCTCGATGCCCTGTTGGCCCTCCCCGAGGAGTTGCTCCAGCACTCGTGGCCACACTGCGGCAAGATCGGCAGGTACGTCAGCCACAAGGCACGCTCTCTCGCTGGTCCCACGAATGTGTGTTTCTCGGGACGGGATGGGTCGGGATGGGTGAGGACCGGCAGGCGGGAAGAAAAAGAACCGGGGTTCGGCCACGGTAGTCAGGCCGACCCGCACGGTTCAAGTCGTTGTCCACAGGCTGTGCACAATGGGGTCCACCGTAAGGCCGGTTTGACCGGATGGCGCAGCCGCGCGTACCGTGACCAGGTCGAGTTGTCGATGGCTGCTGCCGCCTGCCTCCGATGGGCAAAGATCACGATCTGTGATTGTGAAGCGGTGCACTAGGGCGTTTACGCGAGTCTCTCGTGGGCGCACGGTGACAGCCAGGCGATGTCCCGCCAACACACGAATCATTTCTGGAGCCCCCGAGTGAGCAAGCGCACCTTCCAGCCGAACAACCGTCGTCGCGCGAAGACCCACGGCTTCCGGCTGCGTATGCGGACCCGTGCCGGCCGCGCAATTCTGGCGACCCGCCGTGGCAAGGGTCGCGCCAACCTGTCCGCCTGATCGCGTACTGGTCGTCATGACGTGCTGCCTACCGAGAATCGGCTGAGGCGGCGCGAGGACTTCGCGACCGCAGTACGACGAGGACGCCGGGCCGGCCGCCCGCTACTCGTCGTCCATCTACGCAGCGGTGAAACGGACCCGCACGTGACTGGGGAGACTGCTCCCCCGCCGCGTGCGGGTTTCGTTGTCAGCAAAGCAGTGGGTGGCGCGGTCGTCCGCACAGCGGTGAAGCGAAGGCTTCGCCATCTGGTCCGAGAACGACTGGCCCTGCTGCCCCCCGGTAGCCTGGTTGTCGTACGCGCGTTGCCCGGTGCGGGTGACGCCGACCATGAACAGCTGGCCCGAGACCTGGACGCCGCCCTTCAGCGGCTACTGGGAGGGGGCGCGCGATGAAGTACCCGCTGCTGGCTCTCATCAAGCTGTACCAGTGGACTATCAGCCCACTCCTCGGGCCTGTCTGCCGTTACTACCCGTCGTGTTCCCACTATGGATATACGGCGATCGACCGGCACGGAGCGATCAAGGGAACGGCGCTGACAGCCTGGCGCATCCTGCGATGCAATCCGTGGTCACCCGGCGGCGTGGATTACGTACCACCACGCAAACGTCCGCGTTGGCACGAACTGCTGCGAGATCTTTTCCGCGGCGGTAAGGGCGGGGACTCCGCCGCTGATGTGCCTCCCGGGGGATCGGCCACCGATCTTCCGAGCTCGGCCGCAGAGACTTCGCCCAAAGCTCAAGGAGCCTGATTAGTGGACACGATTGCCAGTCTGTTCAGCTTCATCACATGGCCTGTTTCCTGGGTCATCGTCCAGTTCCACAAGTTGTACGGGGCGATCTTCGGCCCCGACACGGGATGGGCCTGGGGTCTGTCCATCGTGTCCCTCGTGGTGCTGATCCGTATCTGTCTCGTTCCGCTGTTCGTCAAGCAGATCAAGTCGACGCGGAACATGCAGGTGCTCCAGCCGAAGATGAAGGCGATCCAGGAGCGCTACAAGAGCGACAAGCAGCGTCAGTCCGAAGAGATGATGAAGCTGTACAAGGAGACGGGTACCAACCCGTTGTCCTCGTGCCTTCCCATCCTGGCGCAGTCGCCGTTCTTCTTCGCTCTGTACCACGTGCTCTCGGCCATCGCGTCGAACAAGAAGATCGGTGTCATCGACCAGTCGCTGCTGGACAGCGCGCGTCAGGCACATATCTTCGGTGCTCCGCTGGCCGCCAAGTTCATGGACAGCGCGGACAAGGTCGAGGCGCTCGGCGCCTCGCTGGTGGATGTCCGGGTCGTCACCGCGGTCATGATCGTGATGATGTCGGCCTCGCAGTTCTTCACGCAGCGCCAGCTGATGACGAAGAACGTGGACCTGACGGTCAAGACGCCGTACATGCAGCAGCAGAAGATGCTGATGTACATCTTCCCGCTGATCTTCGCCGTCATGGGTATCAACTTCCCCGTCGGTGTCCTCGTCTACTGGCTGACCACCAACGTCTGGACCATGGGTCAGCAGATGTACGTGATCAACCAGAACCCGACGCCGGGCAGCAAGGCGCAGGACCAGTACCTGGGACGTCTGCTGAAGAGCGTCACCACCCACGGTGAGGTGCGCGGCAGGACCAAGCGCAATACGGTCAAGCGGATCGTGTCCAAGGGCCCGGACCGCAATGACATCGAGCGGAAGTTCATCACGGGACTGGCCAAGCTCGGCCTCGCCGCCCAGGAGGACGGCACGGTGGAGAAGAGCGACACCGCTGTGGCCGACGCCGAGGGCGGAGCCGCGCAGCGGCGTCAGCAGCCCAAGCGCCAGACCAAGGCGAAGCGTCATACCGGTGCGGGTCAGCAGGGCGGGGCCAAGGACACCGACTCCAGTGAGTCGGAGCCCACGACCTCCCTGCAGAAGAAAGCGCCGCAGGACGACAAGCCCAAGCCGGCGGGCAAGCCCGCGTCCGGCGCCTCACGCCAAGCCAAGTCCGGACAGCGCAAGGGTCCGCAGCGGCCCAAGCACCCGTCCAAGAAGTAAGAAGGAGTCCATCCGTGACGGAAGGCACCATCTCCACGGCCGCTGAGGGAAGCGATACCTTGACCCGCCTTGAGCAGGAAGGGGAGATCGCAGCGGACTACCTTGAGGGCCTGCTCGACATCGCCGATCTCGACGGCGACATCGACATGGACGTCGAGGCTGACCGGGCCGCGGTCTCGATCATCAGCGAGTCGGCACGTGAACTGCAGAAGCTCGTGGGCCGCGACGGTGAGGTGCTGGAGGCGCTCCAGGAGCTGACGCGGCTGGCCGTGCACCGGGAGACCGGTGACCGAAGCCGTCTGATGCTCGACATCGCGGGTTTCCGGGCGCAGAAGCGCACGGAGCTTGCCGAGCTGGGCGCCAAGGCCGCGGACGAGGTCAAAAACTCCGGTGAGCCGGTGAAGCTGGATCCGATGACGCCGTTCGAGCGCAAGGTTGTGCACGATGCGGTCGCGGCCGCAGGTCTGCGCAGCGAATCGGAGGGCGAGGAGCCGCAGCGCTTCGTCGTCGTCCTTCCGGCCTGACCGGCCTTTTTCCTGTCGGCCCCGTCTGTTCGCAGGCGGGGCCGATCTTTGTCAGCTTGATAGTCAGCCACCCATGGTGCGGTTAGTGCGGTATGGAAGGACGGTTCCCGTGACGGAGGAAGTAGAGCTTCCCCAGGCGCCCGAAGAGGCCCGGGAGGTATTCGGTGAGTGCTTTCCTGAGGCCGTCCGATACGCGGAACTGCTGGCCGATGCGGGGGTCAAACGAGGGCTGATCGGTCCGCGCGAGGTGCCGCGGTTGTGGGAGAGGCACCTGCTGAACTGTGCGGTGCTCTCCGAGGTCGTACCCGACGGCGTCACGGTCTGCGATGTGGGCTCGGGTGCCGGGCTTCCGGGGATTCCGCTGGCCCTCGTGCGGCCGGATCTGAAGATCACCCTGCTTGAGCCGTTGCTGCGGCGGACGAATTTCCTCCAGGAGGTCGTCGAGCTTCTGGGGCTGGACCATGTGACGGTCGTCCGTGGTAGGGCCGAGGAGGTCCTGGGGACGCTTCAGCCGGTCCATGTGGTGACGGCTCGGGCGGTGGCCCCGCTGGACCGTCTGGCGGGCTGGGGAGTGCCACTGCTCCGTCCGTACGGCGAGATGCTGGCCCTCAAGGGCGATACCGCCGAGGGTGAGATCAACGGCGCGCGGGCGGCGCTGAGCAAGCTCGGTGTGCTGGAGACCGAGGTGCTGCATGTGGGCGAGGGCATTGTCGATCCGATGTCCACCGTGGTGCGTGTGGTGGTGGGCGAGAGCCCGGGTGGTGTGAGGTTCGCCGCAAAGCGGGCCAAGGCCGCGCGGGTCAGCCGGACCCGCCGTCGCCGCTGAATCGGCCGATCACGCTGCGCGCATGACCGTTACACACCGTTTGGTGCGTGTATCGACGATGCTTCGCGTGGGGAGCCGTACGTACCCCGCGCGGAGTGTCGTGCCCCTGTAGCTACGCTGCAGGGGCATCGTGTTTCACGTGAAACGTCGCTCTCTGCTGCATGGAATTATCAGCCGCGGTCGTGCGGCTGCCGCGCCTCGCCATCGCAGGCCCGTTAGGGCTACGGAGTTGTCCACAGAAGTGGATTCATCCACAGAAGAGCGGGCCTCGCTGGTTCGCGACCCCGAAAGCATGGCAGGCTCTGCTCATTGCGAGCCTGAAGTCGAGGAGAGTGAATCCTTGCGGTCCGACGCCAACATCGCGGGACCGATGACCGATCCGGTCCCCGGTCCCCGATCCGAATCGGCGGTGGACGGTGTTTCACGTGAAACACCGCCACCGATGGACGACACACCCATCGGTCGCGCGGCCCAGCTGGCGGTAGAGGCCCTCGGCCGCGCCGGCGAGGGGCTGCCGCGACCTGACCAGACACGCGTCATGGTGGTGGCCAATCAGAAGGGCGGGGTGGGTAAGACCACCTCGACGGTCAACCTTGCCGCGTCACTTGCCCTTCACGGTGCCCGTGTTCTGGTGGTCGACCTGGACCCGCAGGGGAACGCCTCTACGGCGCTGGGGATCGACCACCATGCCGAGGTCCCCTCGATCTACGACGTTCTGGTGGAGAGCAAGCCGCTCTCCGACGTGGTTCAGCCCGTCCCGGACGTCGAAGGTCTCTTCTGCGCCCCAGCGACCATCGATCTCGCCGGTGCGGAGATTGAGCTGGTGTCGCTGGTGGCGCGGGAGAGTCGACTCCAGCGGGCCATCCAGGCCTACGAGCAGCCGCTGGATTACATCCTCATCGACTGCCCGCCCTCACTCGGTCTCCTCACGGTCAACGCCCTGGTGGCCGGCGCCGAGGTGCTGATCCCGATTCAGTGCGAGTACTACGCGCTGGAAGGGCTTGGGCAGCTACTGCGTAACGTCGACCTGGTACGGGGGCACCTCAACCCCGACCTCCATGTGTCGACGATCCTGCTCACCATGTACGACGGCCGGACCAGGCTCGCGTCTCAGGTCGCGGAGGAGGTGCGCACTCACTTCGGCAAAGAGGTGCTGCGCACCAGCATTCCGCGCTCTGTGCGGATCTCCGAGGCGCCGAGCTACGGGCAGACCGTACTCACCTATGACCCCGGCTCCAGCGGTTCCCTGTCGTATCTTGAGGCGGCACGTGAGATCGCTCTGCGCGGGGTTGGGTTGCAGTACGAGGCGCAGCAAGCCCACACGGGCAGTCGGAACAGCCAGCAGAACACTTCGGAGGGGATCCAGTGAGTGAGCGTCGTAGAGGGTTGGGGCGAGGGCTCGGTGCCCTGATCCCCGCCGCTCCGCAGGAGAAGCAGGTGCCGTCCGTGGGCGCTGGTGCGTCTTCTTCCGGGACGGTTCCGGTCATGACGGCCGAGCGCGGAGTGGCTGCTGCCAAGGTGACCACGCTCGGTGTGGTGCCGGAGCCGAGTGCGCCTGTTTCGGAGCCGGGCGGGCCGAGCGAGGTGGCGGGTGCTTACTTCGCGGAGATCCTTCTCGACTCCATCACGCCGAACCCTCGTCAGCCCCGAGAGGTATTCGACGAGGACGCGCTTGCCGAGTTGGTCACCTCCATCAAGGAAGTGGGTCTTCTCCAGCCTGTCGTCGTACGGCAGACCGGACCCGAGCGCTTTGAACTCATCATGGGCGAGCGGCGCTGGAGGGCCTGCCGTGAGGCCGGCCTTGAGCGGATCCCGTCCATCGTCCGGGCGACGGACGACGAAAAGCTGCTCCTCGACGCGCTCCTGGAGAACCTTCACCGGGCTCAGCTCAACCCGTTGGAAGAGGCGGCGGCGTACGACCAGCTGCTCAAGGAATTCAAGTGCACGCATGACCAGCTGGCCGACCGCATCGGGCGGTCCCGGCCGCAGGTGTCCAACACCTTGCGTCTGCTGAGGCTGTCGCCTCCGGTGCAGCGAAGGGTCGCGGCCGGGGTGCTCTCGGCAGGACATGCGCGTGCGCTGCTGTCGGTGGACGACTCCGAGGAGCAGGACAAGCTGGCGCATCGCATCGTGGCCGAAGGGCTTTCGGTGCGTGCGGTCGAGGAGATCGTGACGCTCATGGGCTCCAGGCCCACGAGCGCCTCCAAGGCCAAGGGGCCCCGGGCGGGCGGTCGGCTGTCGCCGGCACTGTCCGATCTGGCTTCCAGGCTCTCGGACCGCTTCGAGACCCGAGTGAAGGTCGATCTCGGACAGAAGAAGGGAAAGATCGTCGTCGAGTTCGCCTCGATGGAGGATCTGGACCGCATTCTCGGCAGTCTCGCGCCCGGTGAGGGCCGTGTGCTGGACCGCAGCCCGTCGGATGAGCCGGCAGAGGATGACGGGAGCTGACGTCGTGAGTGACGCTGGGCGGGCTGTGTTCCGGAAGGACGGAACACAGCCCGCCCTTTGCTTTCTCTCGGTGTCAGCTTGATCCCGTGGTGGATACGATGCGTTCTGGTAGGCCACATCCAGTTGATCCACCTCCGCGAACGGAGTGCACCGCCCGTCGCACGCGATGCGGCGGTCGAGGGAAGTGAGGAACAGCCTTCATGGGGCGTCGGCTCGCACCGCTCACGCTGGACAATCTTGCCGATCTTCCCGAACGCTGCCGCTCATGTGTGTTCTGGGAACTTGATCCGGTGCGTGGGGCAGCTGCGGTCAAGGCCGGCAGGCCCAGGGCGGAGAAGGAGGCCTGGATCTCCGGTGTCCTGCTGGAGTGGGGATCCTGCGGCCGCGTTGTCTATGTGGATGATGTTCCGGTCGGCTTCGTTCTCTATGCACCGCCGGCCTACGTTCCCCGGGCTGCGTCGTTTCCGACCAGCCCCGTCTCCCCCGATGCTGTCCAGCTGATGACTGCCTTGATCCTTCCGGGATATCAGGGGCAGGGTCTCGGCCGGGTCATGGTGCAGACCGTCGCCAAGGATCTGCTCAGTCGCGGATTCAAGGCCATCGAGGCGTTCGGGGACGCCCGCTGGAAGGAGCCGGCCTGTGTGCTGCCCGCAGATCATCTGCTGGCAGTGGGCTTCAAGACGGTACGAACACATGCGTCTCACCCGCGGCTGAGGCTGGAGCTGCGTACGACGCTTTCGTGGAAGGAAGATGTCGAGCTGGCCCTGGACCGGCTGCTGGGTGCAGTCCAGAAGGATCCAGTGCTGCGACCGCTGTGATCTGTTGGTGCCGTGAAACGTGAAACGGGCCCACCCCTCAAGAGGTGGGCCCGTTTCACGTGAAACATCGAACGGCGGTTCTGCCTTACTCGGTGATGAAGGCATCCAGGTCGCGGAGGATCGCGGCCTTCGGCTTGGCGCCCACGATGGTCTTGGCGACCTCGCCGCCCTGGTAGACGTTCAGCGTCGGGATGGACATGACGCCGTACTTGGCAGCGGTGGCCGGGTTCTCGTCGATGTTGAGCTTGACGATCTCGATCCGGTCGCCGTGCTCAGCCGCGATGGCCTCCAGAGAGGGGGCGATCTGGCGGCACGGACCGCACCAGGCGGCCCAGAAGTCCACCAGTACGGGCTTGTCACTCTTCAGGACGACCTCGTCGAACGAGTCGTCAGTCACGTTCTTCAGCGCGCCGGCCACGGCGGCCTCCTTAACTTCGCGGGGGTGTGGGGTGAGGCTTGGATCAGACGGTTGCTGCGGCGGCCTTCTCTTCGTCGGCGAGCGCGGCAAGGAAGCGCTCGGCGTCGAGTGCGGCCGAGCAGCCGGTGCCGGCAGCGGTGATGGCCTGCCGGTAGGTGTGGTCGACGACGTCGCCGGCGCCGAAGACACCAGTGACGTTGGTGCGCGTCGAGGGCGCTTCGACCTTGAGGTAGCCCTCGTCGTCCAGGTCGAGCTGTCCCTTGAAGAGCTCGGTGCGCGGGTCGTGGCCGACTGCGATGAACAGTCCGGTCACGGGGAGCTCGTAGGTCTCACCGGTCTTGGTGTTGCGCAGGGTCAGACTGGAGAGCTTCTGCTCGCCGTGGACCCCGGCGACCTCGCTGTCCCAGGCGAACTTGATCTTCGGGTCCGCGAAGGCGCGGTCCTGCATGGCCTTGGAGGCACGCAGCGAATCGCGGCGGTGGACGATGGTGACCGACTTGGCGAAGCGGGAGAGGAACGTCGCCTCCTCCATCGCGGTGTCACCGCCGCCGACCACGGCAATGTCCTGGTCCTTGAAGAAGAACCCGTCACAGGTCGCGCACCAGGAGACGCCGCGTCCGGAGAGGGCGTCCTCGTTGGGCAGGCCGAGCTTGCGGTGCTGCGAGCCGGTGGTGACGATGACGGCCTTGGCGCGGTGCACCGTGCCCGCCGTGTCGGTGACGGTCTTGATGTCACCGGTGAGGTCGACGGAGACCACATCGTCCGGGACGAGCTCGGCACCGAACCGCTCGGACTGGGCGCGCATGTTGTCCATGAGCTCCGGGCCCATGATTCCGTCCTGGAAACCGGGGAAGTTCTCCACGTCGGTTGTGTTCATCAGCGCGCCACCGGCGGTGACGGCACCCTCGAAGACCAGCGGCTTCAGAGAGGCGCGCGCGGTGTAGAGGGCGGCTGTGTAGCCCGCGGGGCCGGAGCCGATGATGATCACATTACGCACGTCGCTCACGGGTTTCTTCCTCGTCTCTGCAGACTGCCTACTGTCCACGCCTACTGGGGTCGGTTCAACGACTCTCACCCCACCCAACGGATCCTACGGGGGATGCATTCCCGACGTGCCGGAGCGGCCTCCGGCACGATGCTCAGGGGCGGACGTAGGCGTGCGTCAGCAGGAGCTTCCCCTTGGCCGCAGGGTCCGCACCGACGCATGCCGCATCGATGACGTAGGCCTCGACGCGGGTCGTATCGGTGGGGTGAGGAAGGACAACGAGGAAGGCGTCCGCGCCTTCGTAGGTGCCCTTCTCGATGGCAAGGGCGGTGGCGTCCCGCCCTATGCCCTGCTCGATACAGGAAGGGACGGTCACGACGGGGGCACGAAGCGGCGTCTGCGGTGATGCGGAGCCGGGCGGCGCGGTCTTCGGTGAGGACTTCGTATCGACGGACGGGGCCTCGTTCGCGCCGGCCGACTCCTTTGGGCTCGACGGGTCCGTGCGGGAGCTCAGGAGAGTGTGGACACGCTCTTCGAGCGTGGACTGCGAGAAGGTTTGCGAGCTTGCCTTCGAGGCGTCGGCCCCGCGGTCTGCGGCACTGAGGTCGGTGGAGTTCTGGGACGAGGAGATGTTCTGCAGCAGGAAGACGCTCACGCCGACCGCGGCGGCCCCCAGCGCGGTGCCGAGTACCGCCGTGCGGCGGCGGCGCCGTCGCACCGACCGGCGGCCGGGACCGGTGGCGGCACGTGAATGTCCGGCGGGGCGGTCCGCGAGGTCCTGCACCGTCGCGGCGTGCTCTGTTTCACGTGAAACATCTGCCTCCGCGTCGGATGCGGCGGAAGCGGCACGGGCTTCGTCAGCCAGCGCGGCGTCGATGCGGTCCGCTATATCGACGGGCATGGGCTGTGGAGCAGGCATGGAGCCCAGCAGATCGCGAATCTCCTCCAGTGAAGCCTGGACGTCGGAGCAGAGCTCGCAGCCGTCCACGTGCCGGCGGACATCCGCAGTGCGCGACGGTGAGAGCACGCCTTCGGCGAGGTCGGAGATCTCCGAGACGTCCGGGTGCTGGGTCGTGTCAGTCGTCGATGTCATGTGCGCCCACCTCCGCCCTTCACTCCAGCTGGATCGCTCGTTCCCGCGTCTCTTGGCCCCGCTGCCGGTGGGACGGATGTTCTCGCCGTCCGGTTCCTTTCCGCGCTCCGGTCGTCGCTGTCCCCGTTCCCGGTGCGGAGGTGTGTGAGCAAGGGGGCCAGCCGGGCGCGTCCCCGGGCGCAGCGGCTCTTCACGGTGCCGACCGGCACGTCGAGGATGCGACCGGCCTCTGCCACCGGGTACCCCTGCATATCGACGAGGACGAGTGCCGCGCGCTGCTCGGCGGGGAGGGTGGCGAGGGCCGCGAACAGTTCGCGGTGCAGGTCCTGCCGTACGGCCGGCGCCTCGGCGGACTCGTGCGGCTCCAGGAGCTGGTCGAGCCGCTCCGGGTCGTTGACGGGCGAAGTCTTCCGCGAGGACGCCTTGCGGACCCGGTCGAGACAGGCGTTGACGGTGATGCGGTGCAGCCAGGTGGTGACGGCGGACTGGCCCCGGAAGGTATGGGCGGCGCGGAAGGCGGAGACCAGGGCGTCCTGCACGGCGTCGGCCGCCTCCTCGCGGTCTCCCAGCGTTCGCAGGGCCACGGCCCACAGCCGGTCGCGATGACGCCTGACGAGCTCGCCGAAGGCATCGGGTTCGCCGGCTACATGGCGAGCGAGGAGGTCTGAGTCGCTTGGCGCATGGCCGTCGCTTCCGCAGTGTTTGCGGTTCCCCTCCTCAGCTGTCGCCATCTCCGTATTGAAACCGATCCATGTCAAAAAGTAAATGATGAGGATTGCGTGGATGTGTATGGTGAAATTTGGCTTCGGGTGGGCGTTGAGATTGCCGCTCGGTTGTCATGTGTTGATGATGAAGAAGTCGTATATAGGCACGTCCAGTTGGACGTTGGGAGCCATTGAGCTGCGGTGCAGTGTGAAATGCCATGCAGCCTGGGCGCGTATCACGCTTTCCGAAAATGCGTGGGGCAAGGTGCTGATCGTGCGGAATTCAGATGGTAAGGCATACAGCTGCACCAATCTCTCCCTCCGCTCGTCCCTTGGTAGCTACACGTGTTACACGGCGATGGTCTATGACAAGGATCCACTTTCGTCACACGCGGAAGGCTGGTCCCAGTACGACAACGTGAGTCTGCACTCCAGAACGCCTTCGTACTGACCTGTCTGATGAATTATCGAGAACTCTCCGTACCTTCGTAGGGCCAAGCAGGGGCTCCAGAGAACAGCTCTGGAGCCCCTGCTTTTCTGTGCCGTGGTGGGTCTCTCTGCTTGAGATGCCGAATTGCGCTCTCAGCTGGTGACCTTGATGTCTGCGATCTTGCCCCGGAAATTACCCTCGCTGCTGGGTGGCAGCTTGGTGAGCCAGACCAGAAGGTACCGTGCCTGAACAGGTTTGCCAGGCTTGAGTGCGACCTTCGTTCCAGAACCCCGGGCAACCTCGTTGAAGCCGGTGGGCAGACTCGGAACCTCGGGAGTGGCGGCGGCCCGCAACTCGACCGATGTGGCGCCGCCCAAGAAGGTCACGTCCACCGCGCCGACCTGCTGCACCTTGCCCAAGTCGAGCACGACCCCGACGCCCTCCTTCAGATTGCCGAAGTTGGCGCTGAAGTAGCCGTCGGTGTTCCAGTAGGTTGTCGGGTCCCCGTCGTAGACATGATCTATGGTCTGGGGCTTCTCGGACCCGTCGCCGAGGGGGTCGTAGTCCCGAGCGCCGACGATGGAGACCGCCTTGCTCTCCACGACCGGCTTGTGGTCGCCGTTCTCCGGGTTGGTCTGCGTCGTGCCCGGGTCGTCAGAGCCCTTGTCCCGGCCCAGAAGGGTCTCGGCGAGCTGCCAGCTGCCGAGGCCCAGTGCGGCGATGAGCAGCGCGGATACGGCCCACTTGAGCGCCTTGCCCGTGCGGCTCTGGAGCGGGGCGGGCGGTATGGCGTGCGCGGACTGGGTGGGCGCGATGCCGGGCCCGGCCGGGCGGCCGTAGGTGCCCTGCTGGTACGTGGTCCGCTGGTACTCGGGCGGTGCGGTGAACGTGGGCTCGGGCGGGCGGATGCGTGGCATCGCCGCGACGGCCCTCGCGAGCTCGTCCGGGGTGGTGCACGGTTGCTCCTGGCGGGAGGCCGTGGCTCCGTCGTTGGCGAGCGCCCGCATGGCGATCTCGGAGAGACCGCGGTGGACCCCGGCGCGCACCTGGTCGGGTGCGATCAGGCCGACACCCTTGGGGAGCCCGGTGAGGCCGTAGGCGTCGCTCTCGTACGGCCAGCGCTGGGTGAGCGCGGCGTAGAGCAGGGCGCCGATGGCTTCGGTGTCGGCGCGCTGGGGGCTTTCGGAGGTGATGCCCCGCAGCGCGGCGTTCACCGCGAGGCCGCGGATCCGGTACTGACCGGAAGAGCTGCGCAGCACCGCTCCGGGAGTGAGCCTCAGATGGGCCAGCCCCTCGCGGTGTGCGGCGGCCATGGCCTGGGAGATCTGGCTGACGAGCTGGTACGCGTCATGCGCGTCCATCGGGCCCGCGCCCAGCAGGGCGGTGAGCTCGGTGGCGTCCGGAAGCCACTCGTGGACGACGTAGACGAGGTCGTTCTCCTCCACGGCGTCGAGGACCTGCACGAAGCGGGGGTCGCCGAGCAGTGCGGAGGAACGGGCCGCGGCCAGCACGGAGCGGGCCCGCGGGTGGTCGGCGGGAAGGAGATGGACGCCCACCGCGCGGCGCAGTTTCTCGTCGACAGCGCGCCAACTGCTGAACCCGTCCAGACGGGTGACGCACTCCTCCAGCCGGTAGCGCCCGGCCAGTTTGTGACCGCTGTGCAGGTCGGGGGTCGACGCGGCGCCATCGGAGCCTGTCGGCTCCTCCACCGCTTCCTGGGGGCCTGCGTCCGTTGAATCCTGGGCTTCTGCCGTGCCGTCGGTCGTGGCCTCGTCCGCCTTGGCGGACAGCGGCTCGTCACCGCTGTTGTCGGCCACGTCAACGGCAGCCGTGCTACGTTCCGCCACCGTCGTTCCTGCCTCCCCATCCGTTGCGCGATGCCAGCCAGCTCTGCACAGTCACGTCAATTGTGCCCATACTCCGGCACCATGCACGACACGCGGGGACCGGCGATGGTTGTGCGGGCCGGTGACACTCAGCGGCCGAGCCGTCCCCGGATCATGCCGACCATGCCGTTGATCTCTTCGATCCGCATCCGCTTCGCCGCGACGACGAAGACTCCCAGCAGCACGATCCCACCGCAGATCAGCGCGACGAGCGAGCCCGAGGCGCCGTCGCCGAGCGCGTGGAGAAGAGCGAACCCCACGCCACCGCCGATCACTGCCCCGGGGATCGCGGCGAGGCACAGCCGGGCGTAGGTGCGCAGGACGTGGGCGCCGTCCAGATCGCCGCCCAGACGGTTGCGCAGCCGGCGCCACGCGATACCGACGCCGACGGCGTAGGCGAGGCCGTACGAGCCCGCCATGCCGACCACGGCCCACTGGGCGGGCAGAACGAGGTAGCAGACGGCCGAGGCGGCTGCGTTGACCAGGGCGACGATGACGGTGTTGTAGAAGGGTGTGCGGGTGTCCTCGTAGGCGTAGAACCCGCGCAGCACCACGTACTGCACCGAGTAGGGGATCAGCCCGAGACCGAAGGCCATCAGGATGAATCCCATGGAGCGGGCCGCCTCGGGGCCGCTGGAGGCGTAGAGCAGGGTGCACAGCGGGACACCCAGGGCGAGGAACGTGAACGCGACCGGCACGATGGCCACGGCGGAGTTGCGCAGGCCCTGCGAGATGTCGTCGCGGACCGCGCCCGGGTCGTTGTCGTGTGCGGCGCGGGAGATACGGGGCAGCAGGGCGGCCATGACCGAGACGGTGATGATCGCCTGCGGCATGCCCCAGATCAGCTGGGCGTTGGAATAGGCCAGGATTCCCGCCCCGTTCCTGCCCGACTCCTTGCCGGCCGCGGTCGCGAGCTGGGTGACGATGAGGACACCGGCCTGGTTGGCGAAGACGAACAGGACTGTCCACTTGGCCAGCTTGATCGTCTTGCCGAGCCCGTGGCCCTTCCAGTCGAAGCGCGGGCGGAACCTGAATCCGGCTTCGCGCAGGTACGGGATCATGGCCAGGGACTGGACGATCAGGCCGAGCAGAGTGCCGATGCCCAGCAGCCGGACGCCTTCCGGCGGGATCGTCTGGACGCCCATGTGGGATTCGTGCGAGGTGCCGTAGACCCAGATGAACATGCCGAAAGTGAAGATCATCACGATGTTGTTGAGGACCGGGGTCCACATCATCGCGCCGAACTTTCCGCGGGCGTTGAGGATCTGGCCCATCACGACGTGCACACCCATGAAGAAGATGGTGGGCAGGCAGTACCGGGCGAAGGTCGTGGCCACGTTGTTGGCGGCGGGGTCGTTCGCGATCGGCAGCGACATCAGCCGGATGAGCCAGGGCGCGGCGAAGACGGCGAGGGCGACGATCAGGCCGAGCGCGACCATCACGAGGGTGAGCAGCCGGTTCGCGTAGGCCTCGCCACCGTCCTCGTCGTCCTTCATGGAGCGGACGAGCTGGGGGACGAACACCGAGTTGAGGCCGCCGCCCACGGTGAGGATGTAGATCATCGTCGGCAGTGTGTACGCGATGGTGAAGCTGTCGCCGAGCATGGCCGCGCCGAGCGCCGCGGTGATCACCAGACTGCGTACGAAACCGGTGAGCCGTGAGACGAGGGTGCCGGCCGCCATGACCGCGCTGGACTTCAGCAGGCCGGAGGCCCGGCCGCCGCCGCCGGACTTCGGCGGTACGGGTGCGGGAGCCGGCTCGGGGCGGGCGGGGCCGGGTGAGCTCGCCGGGCCCTCCTGGTCCCTGAAGAGGTGGGCGAACGCATCGGGTTCGTCGCGGCCCGTCGATGCCTGGGTGACGAGATCGTCCACGCCGACGAACTGGGTGGTCGCGGCGTCGTCGCCGTACGGCAGATGCCGGGACGGACCGTCGGGCTCGGGCGGCGGGGTCTGTGCCCAGATCCGGGGGTCGGGGGCGTACGCGGCCGCGGGCGGCTGCTGGTAGAGCGGCTGGGGCTGCTGATAGGTGCCAGGAGGCGGCGGCGGGTGCGAGGCGCGGTCATACAGCGCCTCGCCCACCGGATCCTGCGCCGAGAGGTCCTGGGCCCGGTAGGGGTCGTAGTCGTACGCAGCCTGCAGATACGGATCGGGTGCCGGTGGCACCTGTTCCGGTCCGGGAGGCACCGGAGGACCGCCGGAAGACCCAGCTCCGCCCGTACCCTGACCGCGATCACCGTCGTACGGCGCGTTCATCGAAACCCCACCTCATCGTCCCCGGCCGACCGGCCACGACAGACATCGCTCAACGGTCCACTTTCTCACCCGTGCCCGACGGCTCCGCGCTTTCGGGACCGGTGTCCGGCCTCGGGTCACTCGGCTGCTCGGGTTCACTGCCGTCGTCGCCCGCCGCGCCGCCCGCGTTGGCGCGCTTGCGATGTGCATACATCCTGATGCCGGCGAGGACCAGCAGCAGCAACCCGCCGGCGATCACGAGAAGCACGGTCGGTGTCAGCTCCGACACCTTCACGGTGAAGTTCATCTCCGCGCCGTACGGTGTGCCGTCCTCGGTGTACAGCTGTGCGGTCATCTGGACCTGGCCGTTGATGTTGGCCGCGGCGTCGAACTTCACGGACTGGCTGTGACCGCCGGCGATCTGGATCGGCTGCTCAGCCACGGCACCGTCGTTGTTCAGCTTGAGGCGCGTCGCGTTCTCCGACTTCAGGCGCAGTACCAGATGGTCGACGTCCTGCAGCAGTCTGTTCTGCACCGTCACCGGGATCGTGGCGCTGCGGCCGGACAGGGTGACGTCCGACTTCGAGATGAGCTGGACCTCATTGACGAGGCTCTGCAGATAGGTGCGCACCGAGTCCCGGTACTGCTGGGCCTCCAGGGGCCTGCCCCGCCACGACGTCGACATGGAGCGGTTGACCGCGTTGCCGAAGGGGGCCACCACCCGCTCGGGCTGGGTCAGGATGACCTGGAAGTTGTTGAGGGAGGCCTGGGTGGACTTGATGTCCTGGAAGGCCTGGGTGGGCAGCTCCTGGCTGCGCAGCTTCTTCGGGTACCGGGATGTGGGGGGGACCTGCGTGGTCGCCTTCGCGTCGGGCTTCGCCTCCGCCGCCTGGACCAGCCCCTGGGACTGCGTCCAGCGGCCGTCGTCGAGGGTGCGCAGGGCGCGGGCCATCGACTGGGCCTGGGCGACCGTCGGCATCCGCTGGGGTGCGACGACGACGCTTCGGTCCGTGTCCGTGTCCTGCTCGGCCAGGGAGAGCGTGAGGGCGAGGAACTTCTGCACGGCGAGCGTGGAGTCCCCGGCCTTCGTCATGTCGCCCTGGAACGCCGTGGAGAGCCGTGCGTCGGAGACCACGGCGGTCGTGCCGCCGCCGATCGGCCGGGCGGCGGTGGGCGTGTAGACCAGGCCGCCGGTCTCCTGAAGACTGTCGCTGCGGGCGATCACGTTGTGGGCACCGGCCGAGGTGGCGACGTCCACGATGGACGGGTCGACGGCACCGTCGACCGGCCATGCGAAGTCCGTCGACGGCTTCAGGTGGAGGATCGTCTGCACTGTCGGCGTGGCCACCTCGCTGGCGTTCTGGAGGTGGCTGAGGGTGCCCGACACGTTCTTGGCGCGGTGCGCGATCGACGCCAGATCGGGATCCCCGAAGGGCAGCGCGATGACCTTGCCCTCGGACACAGCGGCTTCCAGTGAGGTGAGCCACTGCTTGGCCACGTTCTGATTCGTGCCGGCGATCGTGGTGTCACCGGACTTGACCCGGTAGTTCCGTGTCATCGCGTCGACGCTGGCCAGCAGATCCGGGTCGATGACCCAGGTCACGGGCAGCTGTCGGCCCAGCGACACCAGCTGTTCCAGGCGACCGCCGGGCGCGATTTCGGCGGCCAGGTCGTCGTCGGCGAACACCGGGGTCTGCTGGGAGTCGGAGCCGGTCTCCGCGGTGAGGTGAGCCGCCGCGATCAGGGGCCAGGCGTAGCTGATCCGGGGCTTGGAGCCACGGTCCTCGCTCTGCCAGGGGAGGAAGGTCCGCTTGACCCCGAGCACCTGGTCGTACTGGGCGTGGGGCGTTCGGCCCGACAGGGTGACGCCGAGCTGGTAGACACCGTCGTCACCCAGTCCCAGCTTGCTGACCGGCACGGACAGGGTGAAGTCCTTGCTGATCCCGGAGGGAAGTCTGTCGATCTTGACCGTGTACTTGCCGCCGACCGGAGGCGGATCGGCGTCGGGCAGGTATCCCGTGCGCTGGTCGGCCGCGTCGATCGAGGTCCTGCTGAAGAGCCGGGGCCCCACGCGCAGATCGACCTGAGCCGCGGTGACGGTCTCCTTGCTCTTGTTGGTCAGAGTGCCGGAGACGGTGAGGGTGTCCCCTTTCACCGGGGCGCTCGGAGTCACCGTGTCCAGGGATACCGCGACAGTGCCGGAGCCCGTCGGGGCCTTGTCCGTCACGCCGGCCTGTGCCACCGGGGCGGTCGCCCCGGCCAGCAGGGCAGCGATGAGCGGAGCCCCGGCGAGCACGGCGGCTGTGCGCCGCAGCCACCGGCGGGCAGGAGAGACGTTCGTCCCCTGGAAGTCTGCCGCCTCGGCCACGCGCCTACCCGTCCCTCGTCGTCATGAGCTGCTGTCGATCGTCGTCCGTTGCTGCGTCCACGCATGGTAACGATGTGCGCGGGGGCTAAGTGCTGGGGAGTACGACACATGATCGGGAGAGTCTCGCAGGGCTGAAGGAAACCGTGACGCCCGGACCGGTCCGGGCACGTACCCTTTTCTGTTGTGCCGAACGCCAATGAAGACAACTCCAGTGCCCTGACCCAGGTGCAGCACCGCGCAGTCAGTGAACTGCTCCGGGTGTCCCCGGTCGCCGACGATCTCGCCCGCCGATTCAAGGATGCCGGATTCAGTCTCGCCCTGGTCGGCGGCTCGGTCCGGGACGCACTTCTCGGCAGGCTCGGGAACGACCTGGACTTCACGACCGATGCCCGTCCCGAGGACGTCCTGAAGATCGTCCGGCCATGGGCGGACTCGGTGTGGGAGGTCGGGATCGCCTTTGGCACGGTGGGCGCCCAGAAGGACGGCTACCAGATCGAAGTCACCACATACCGGTCCGAGGCGTACGACCGAACCTCGCGCAAGCCGGAAGTTTCCTACGGTGACTCCATCGAGGAGGACCTCGTCCGCCGCGATTTCACGGTCAACGCGATGGCCGTCGCGCTGCCTCAGAAGGACTTCATCGACCCGCACGGCGGCACTGAGGACCTGGCGGAGCGCGTCTTGCGCACCCCTGGAACGGCCGAGGAATCCTTCTCGGACGATCCCCTGCGGATGCTGCGCGCCGCGCGCTTCGCCGCTCAGCTGGACTTCGAAGTGGCCCCCGATGTCGTCGCGGCGATGACGGAAATGGCCGGCCGGATCGAAATCGTCTCCGCCGAGCGGGTCCGTGAGGAGCTCAACAAGCTCCTGCTCTCCTCGCACCCCAGGAAGGGATTGGCGCTCCTTGTCGACACCGGACTGGCACAGGAGGTCCTCCCCGAGCTTCCCGCGCTCCGGCTCGAAAGTGATGAGCATCACCGTCACAAGGATGTGTACGAGCACTCTCTGACTGTTCTGGAGCAGGCGATCGACCTGGAGGAGGAAGGCCCGGACCTTGTTCTGCGTCTTGCCGCCCTCCTCCATGACATCGGCAAGCCGAGGACCCGGCGCTTCGAGAAGGACGGCCGGGTCTCGTTCCATCACCACGAGGTGGTGGGCGCCAAGATGGTCAAGAAGCGGATGGCCGAACTCAAGTACTCCAACGACATGATCAAGGACGTCTCGAAGCTGGTGGAGCTGCACTTGCGCTTCCACGGGTACGGCGACGGGGAGTGGACCGACTCGGCGGTCCGCCGCTATGTGCGTGACGCCGGCCCCCTGCTGGAGCGGCTGCACAAGCTCACGCGCTCGGACTGCACCACGCGCAATAAGCGCAAGGCCGCCGCCCTCTCGCGGACCTACGACGCGTTGGAGGAGCGCATCGCTCAGTTGCAGGACAAGGAGGAGCTCGATGCGATTCGGCCGGACCTGGATGGCAACGAGATCATGCAGATCCTGAGCGTCGGACCCGGGCCGGTCATCGGCAAGGCGTACGCGTTCCTGCTGGAACTGCGCCTGGAGAACGGGCCGATGGAGCATGACGAGGCAGTGGCGGAGCTCAAGAAGTGGTGGGAGTCGCAGAGCTGAGTCCCACGAAGACGGTACGGCCGGGAGGGCCGCCGGTCATGTTTCACGTGAAACATGACCGGCGGCGCACACGCCGAGGGCGCTGTTTCACGTGAAACAGCGCCCTCGGCCGGTACTGCTTCCGGCTTCAGTTCCGGGGGATCAGCTCGTCGGCTTGATCGGCGCGAGGCGGAACAGGGCCACGGCCACCAAGGCGTAGAGCGCAGCCACTCCGATCACCACCGCGGCCGACTTCCCGTCAGGAGGCAGCATCAGGGCGGAGACCGCGGCGGCGCCCACGAACGCCACGTTGAACAGCACGTCGTAGAGCGAGAAGACCCGGCCGCGGAAGGCATCGTCCACGGAGGTCTGCACCACCGTGTCCGTCGCGATCTTCGCCCCTTGGGTGACGAGTCCGAGCACGAACGCGGCGACGAGCACCGGCGCGGGGGTGAACCACAGCCCCAGCGCCGGTACGAGGACAGCGGCCGCCGCCGCGCACACCATCATCCAGCGGAACCGGCCGAGCCGTGCCACGGCCCAGGGAGACAACACCGCCGCTGCGAAGAACCCGGCACCGGATACGCCCACCGCCACCCCGAGCAGCGCCAGCCCGTGGGACTCCGTACTGGCCCAGGCGTACCGGCACAGCATCAGGACCGTGACGGTCAGCGCCCCGTAGCAGAAGCGGATCACCGTTATGGCGGCCAGCGCCTGTGCGGCGTGCTTGCGTTCCGCCAGATGCCGCAGCCCGTCACCGAGCCCGCGGGCGGTCGTGGCCAGAGCCTCGCTCAGGCGGAGATGGTCACCGCTCCGCTCCGGACCGAGCAGTCCGGCGGCAAGGCTCAGGGACGCCACCGCCGAGGCGAAGTAGAGCCCCGCCCCCAGCAGCACCACCGCCGCGTCGGAGTCCGACAGCACCAGCCGTACGACGAAGGCGAGGCCGCCGCCTGCCGTCGCGGCGAGGGTTCCCGCGGTCGGGGAGAGGGAGTTGGCCAGCACCAGCCGGTCCTGGTCGACGACACGCGGAAGCGCGGCGGAGAGGCCGGCCAGAACGAAGCGGTTGACCGCGGTGACACTCAGGGCCGAGGCGTAGAAGAGCCAGGCGGGGGCGGAACCGAGGATCAGGAGCGCGGTGCAGCACGCGAGCGCGGCGCGCAGCAGATTGCCGTAGAGGAAGACCTGGCGGCGGGGCCAGCGGTCCAGGAGCACCCCGGCGAACGGGCCGATGAGCGAGTAGGGCAGCAGGAGCACGGCCATCGCGGAGGCGATGGAGCCCGCGGACGTCTGTTTCTCCGGGGAGAAGACCACGTGCGTAGCGAGGGCCACCTGATAGACGCCGTCGGCCGACTGGGACAGCACCCTCACGGCCAGCAGGCGGCGGAAGTTCCGGAGACGCAGGAGAACGCGCAGGTCACGCACGACGGGCATGGGAGCAAGGGTCACATACGTTGAGGGTCCCCGGGCGGATTGCCCGGGGACCCTCAACGGTGCGGGAGCCGAGGAGCGTTGCCGCTGCTCACTGTGCCGCGCCGACGCGCCTGGGGTCGTTCGTCCGGATTCGGCTTGGAACCGGACCGGAGACCCTATTCAGGTGGCGTCAGTGGGAGACCTCGCCCCTGATGAACTTCTCGACGTTCTCGCGGGCCTCGTCGTCGAAGTACTGGACCGGCGGGGACTTCATGAAGTACGAGGACGCGGAGAGGATCGGGCCGCCGATGCCACGGTCCTTGGCGATCTTCGCAGCGCGGACGGCGTCGATGATGACACCGGCCGAGTTCGGGGAGTCCCAGACCTCGAGCTTGTACTCCAGGTTCAGCGGAACGTCACCGAAGGCGCGGCCCTCAAGGCGCACGTACGCCCACTTGCGGTCGTCCAGCCAGGCCACGTAGTCCGACGGGCCGATGTGGACGTTGTCCGCACCGAGGTCGCGGTCACGGATCTGCGAGGTGACGGCCTGCGTCTTGGAGATCTTCTTGGACTCAAGGCGCTCACGCTCGAGCATGTTCTTGAAGTCCATGTTGCCGCCGACGTTCAGCTGCATCGTGCGGTCCAGGACGACGCCCCGGTCCTCGAACAGCTTCGCCATCACACGGTGCGTGATGGTGGCGCCGACCTGCGACTTGATGTCGTCGCCGACGATCGGGACACCGGCCTCGGTGAACTTGTCCGCCCACTCCTTGGTACCGGCGATGAAGACCGGGAGGGCGTTGACGAACGCGACCTTGGCGTCGATGGCGCACTGCGCGTAGAACTTCGCAGCGACCTCGGAGCCGACGGGCAGGTAGCAGACCAGCACGTCGACCTTGCGGTCCTTGAGGATCTGGACGATGTCGACCGGGGCCTCGGTCGACTCCTCGATGGTCTCGCGGTAGTACTTGCCGAGCCCGTCGTGGGTGTGGCCGCGCTGGACGGTGAGTCCGGCGTTCGGCACGTCGCAGAGCTTGATGGTGTTGTTCTCGCTGGCGCCGATGGCGTCCGAGAGGTCGAGGCCGACCTTCTTCGCGTCGACGTCGAAGGCGGCGACGAACTCGACGTCCCGTACGTGGTACTCGCCGAACTGGACGTGCATCAGACCGGGCACCTTGCCGGCCGGATCGGCGTCCTTGTAGTACTCGACGCCCTGGACCAGCGAGGCGGCGCAGTTGCCCACGCCGACGATGGCTACGCGAACCGAACCCATTCCGGTTGCTCCCTGTGTGTAATGGATGTTCCTGATGAGGCCCCCACGGATCTGCGGGGATCTCACTTGGCGGTGTCGCCGGACGGATCCGGCGGGTTGTTACCCCGCCGGGGCAGGCCGTCCGGCTCTCCTGCGGTGTTCTGCTGAGCTGAGCCCTCGGGCGAGGATCGTCGCTGATCCCGTCCCGACCGCTCGCTCTCGATGAGCTCGTTCAGCCAGCGCACTTCGCGCTCCACGGACTCCATGCCGTGTCGCTGAAGCTCAAGTGTGTAGTCGTCGAGACGCTCACGGGTGCGGGCCAGAGAGGCGCTCATCTTCTCGAGACGCTCCTCCAGCCGGCTGCGACGGCCTTCCAGCACCCGCATCCGCACCTCGCGCTCCGTCTGTCCGAAGAAGGCGAAACGAGCAGCGAAGTGCTCGTCCTCCCAGGAGTCGGGGCCGGTGTGCGACAGCAGCTCTTCGAAGTGCTCCTTACCTTCCGCCGTCAATCGATAGACGATCTTGGCGCGGCGCCCTGCCAGAGAAGAGGAAGGGGCCACCGCACGGCCGGAGCCGGGCGGAAGGTCTGCCGGAGCGTTTCCCGGCTCCTCGATCAACCAGCCGTTGGCGACCAGCGTCTTGAGGCAGGGATAGAGGGTTCCGTAGCTGAAGGCACGGAAGATCCCCAGTGAGGTGTTGAGACGTTTGCGCAGCTCATAGCCGTGCATCGGGGACTCACGGAGCAGTCCGAGGACAGCGAACTCGAGGATGCCTGAGCGTCTGCTCAACCTCGCCTCCTCCTTCTCCGAGTGCTCTCGATGCCCCTGTGCCGAGCTGATATGCCGAGCCGATGTACCGAGCTGATGTATCGACTCGATACATCAGCACGATAGATCGGACTCTCCGTTGGGGCAAGGGGGGCCTTAGTGAACGGCGTCACATCACTGATTCTTAGGAACCGACTTGCGTAATTTGAGGTGAAGTTCGGTCCTGGAAGGGTTTTGACCGTGCGTAGTCTGTCCGGCATGCAGACCACCGGGAACCGTGTGACGCCCGACCGCGTCAGTCTCCGCGGACTGACCGGATGCACTGCGGACGAGCCCGTCGCAGGGATGGTCCGTAATTCGGGGGGACCGGATCTCAACTGCCGCTTCCAGGCGTTCTCGCCTGCCCGAGGAGTAGTCGTTCGATGAGCGAGCACCGTCGCAAAATGCCGCAACCGCCAGGTGGCGGGCGCGCCGCGACCAGACGAGCCACCCAGCAGTCCTCAGGACGCCGCGCGGCACCGTCACGCAGCGTCACCTCAGAATCACCTTCCGCTTCGCCCGGCGAGGACGCCCCGTACGGCGGCCGCGCCGCCGCGAGACGAGCCGCCCAGCGCGGCGCCGGCGGCCGTGGTGGTTCCGACGGCGGAGGGCGGCGCCGCGGCGGTGGCGACGACGGGGCGGAGGGCCCCGGCCGGGGCCGCGGGCGCGGAAACCAGCGCCCGGTCAAGAAGCGCTTCATCGACTACCCGCGCGCCGGCAAGTACGGCGCGCGACGCTGGGTGCCGTCGTGGAAGCTGGTCTCCAGCCTGTGTATCGGCTTCGTCGGCCTTCTGATGGGCCTCGCCGGCCTCGCGTACGCGATGGTCGCCAAGCCCGAGGTGAACGCGGCCGCGAAGGCGGAGAACAACGTCTACTACTGGTCCGACAACACACAGATGGTCGCCACCGGTGGTCAGGCCAACCGGCAGGTCATCGCCTACGAGCAGATCCCCGAAGCGATGCGCAACGCGGTCATCTCGGCGGAGAACAAGTCGTTCGACCACGACAAGGGCATCGACCCGATGGGTATCGCCCGAGCGGTGTGGAACATGGCCAAGGGCGGCCAGACACAGGGTGGCTCGACGATCACCCAGCAGTACGTCAAGAACTCACGGCTCTCCCAGGAACAGACCCTGACCCGGAAGTTCGAGGAACTCTTCATCACGCTGAAGGTCGGCAAGGAAGAGGACAAGAAGACGGTCATGGCCGGGTACCTCAACGTCTCGTACTACGGGCGGGGAGCCTCCGGTCTCCAGGCGGCGGCCCGTACGTACTACGGCATTGACGCCAAGGATCTGAACCCGAGCCAGTGCGCCTTCCTGGCGACCCTGCTCAAGGGCGCCAGCTACTACGACCCGGCAGGTGCCCCGGGGATCGACGCGAAGGAAGCCACCGCGCAGAAGAACCGGGACCGGGCGGAGAAGCGTTGGCGGTGGATCCTCGACGAAGAGGTGAAGGACGGCCGGATGACGGAGGCCGACCGCCACAAGTACACGAAGTTCCCGATGCCCGATCCGCTGAAGAAGGACGCCCAGCTGGGCGGCCAGACCGGCTACCTGGTCGACCTCGCGAAGTCGTACTTCCTCAACAACAACGACCAAGGCGTCACCGAGGAAATGCTCCGCCTGGGCGGGTACGAGATCCACACGACCTTCGACAAGAAGAAGATCAAGCAGCTCAACGCGGCGGTCAACAGGGTCTACGACGAGAAGATCGACCCCAAGAAGCGCCCCGACAAGGACACGCACGTCCAGTTCGGTGGCGGGTCGGTCGATCCGGAGACCGGTGCCATCAAGGCGATCTACGGCGGCAAGGACGCGACCCAGCACTACACCAACAACGCCGACCCGACCGGCGCCGCGGTCGGATCGACGTTCAAGCCCTTCGTGCTGGCCGCTGCCATGGAGTACGGAAGGCGGGACCCCGAGCTCCGCGCGGACCAGAGCGACTCGGCACGCGAGAAGGTCTCGCCGATGAGCATCTACAACGGCGACGACAAGCTGAAGATCAAGAAGTACAACGGTGAGATCTGGACCAACGAGAAGGGCGAGGAGTGGCTGCAGACCAATGACGGGCACCGCTCCGAAGGCGACGTCACCCTTCGTAAGGCGATGGAGGTGTCCGCCAACTCCCCCTACGTCCAGCTGGGCATGGACGTAGGCACCGACAAGGTGAAGAAGGCGGCGATGGCGGCCGGCCTGAAGGACGACAACAACATGGCGAACTCCACCGTTCCGTCGTTCTCCATCGGTACGTCCTCACCCAGTGTGATTCGCATGGCCGGCGCGTACGCCACCTTCGCGGCGAGTGGCCAGCAGCGCGAGCCGTTCTCGGTCACCCAGGTGAAGAAGCTCGGCAAGGTGATCTACCGGCACGAGACGGTCACCAAGCGCGCCTTCGACAATGATGTCGCCGACAACGTGACCGACGTGCTCAAGAACGTCGTCGAGAAGGGCACGGGTACGCCCGCCCAGCTCCCGGGCCGTGACGTGGCGGGCAAGACGGGTACGACGGACGACAACCTCTCCGCCTGGTTCGTCGGCTACACCCCGCAGCTGTCGACCGCGATCAGCATGTACCGGCTGGACGACAACGAGAAGCACAAGAACCGCAAGTTCGAGAAGATGTACGGGACCGGCGGTGAGAAGAAGATCCACGGCGCCTCGTTCCCGGCCCAGATCTGGCACGACTACATGGCCGAAGCGATGAAGAACCAGAAGGTCGTGAAGTTCCCGAAGGCGGAGCCGATCGGCGAGACGCTCTACGGGGGCGGCGCGAGCAGCCCCGAGCCGACGCCGAGCTACACGCCCCCTCAGAGCCCGTCGCCGTCGCCGTCCAACACACCCAAGCCGAGTACTCCGGCCTCGCCGTCGCCCGACCCGTCCGAGACCTGCGGTACCTGGGACTGGAACTGCCAGAACGACAGCGGTGCCACGTCACAGGGAGGGGACAACGGCGGCGCCGATGGCGGCACGAACGGCGGGGACAACGGCGGCACCGAGGCCGGCACCTCGAACGGGACGTCGGCGGGCAACGGCGGTCCCGGCGGCTCCAGCCCGCCCACCAGTGACGGAGGCAACAGCAACGGCGACATCTTCGGTGGCCCGCCCGGTTAGCGCCTGGCAGGCAGCACCCTCACCCCGCCCGCGGGCCGGGTGAGGCCATCCGAGAGCCATGTCGAGGGCCGCCGCACCACCGGGTGCGGCGGCCCTCGACGTTCGCACAGTCCGGTACGGCAGGATGTGCGGCATGCCAAGCGCAGAGGACACGAGCGTGCATCAGGAACGGTCCGTCGTACGGCCCACGCATGAGGACGAGGTCGCCGCGGCCGGCAGCGAGCTGATCGGCGGGAGGTCGGGCCGCTGGTCGCGGCTCGGCAGTACCGCGCTCACCCCCGTGGGCGCCGTCGCGCTGGTGGCGCTGGGGATGTTCGCGCTCGGCATGGTGCAGAAGCTGCCCTGCTACAACTGGGCCTGGTTCCAGGGCGCCGGCTCCCAGTACACCCACGCCTGCTACTCGGACATTCCGCATCTGTACGCCGGGCGCGGTTTCTCCGACGGTCTGGTGCCCTACTTCGACCGGCTGCCCGGTGACATGCAGTATCTGGAGTACCCCGTGCTGACGGGGGTGTTCATGCAGATCGCCGCCTGGCTGACCCCGGGTGGTTCCATCCAGCACCAGGAGCAGGTGTACTGGCTGGTCAACGCGGGCATGCTGATGATCTGCACCGCGATCATCGCCGTCTGCGTCGCGCGCACCCACCGGCGCCGCCCCTGGGACGGCCTCCTGGTGGCGCTGGCACCCGCCTTCGCCCTCACCGCCACGATCAACTGGGACCTGCTGGCCGTCGCCCTCACGGCCGCGGCGATGCTCATGTGGTCCAGGAGCCGGCCGCTGGCGTTCGGCATCCTGATCGGGCTGGCCACGGCCGCCAAGCTGTATCCCGTGCTGCTGCTGGGCCCTGCGTTCGTGCTGTGCTGGCGGGCCGGGAAGTGGCGGGCGTTCTGGGTGGCGACGCTCGGCGCTGCGGCATCCTGGCTGGTGGTCAACCTGCCGGTGATGGTGTTCGCGCCCGAGGGGTGGAAGAAGTTCTACACCTTCAGCGAGGAGCGCTCGATCGACTTCGGCTCCTTCTGGCTGATCATCACACAGCGCACGGGCGACGCCATCGACGTCAGCACGGTCAACACCGTCTCGACCCTGGCGACGGTCGCCCTGTGCGCAGCCATCGGCGCACTGACGCTGACAGCGCCGCGCAGGCCACGGTTCGCGCAGCTCGCGTTCCTCGTCGTCGCGGTGTTCATCCTCGTCAACAAGGTCTATTCACCGCAGTACGTGCTGTGGCTGATCCCCCTCGCCGCGCTGGCCCGGCCGCGCTGGCGGGACTTCCTGATCTGGCAGGCGTGCGAGGTCATGTACTTCCTGGGCATCTGGATGTACCTCGCCTACACGACGAGCGGCGACAAGCACCAGGGGCTGCCGACGGAGGGCTATCAGCTGGCCATCGCCCTGCATCTGCTGGGCACGCTGTACCTCTGCGCCGTGGTCGTGCGCGACATTCTGATGCCGGAGCGGGACGGTGTGCGGCGCGACGGATCGGACGATCCGTCGGGCGGGGTCCTCGACGGGGCACCGGACGTCTTCGTGCTGGGGCACGCGGCCGCGCACCCGCCGCGACATGCCACGTTCACGGTCGAGGGACCGCGTGTGGAGTGGGGCACCCGGGGCACGTCGACCGCCGACTGAGCGACGGGACGGGCAAGGCGCCGGGGCCGCCGCACAGCGGTGGCCCCGGCGCGCCTCAGTGGTCGACGAGGCGGTCGAACTGCGTGGTGGTGTGGCGCAGGTGGGCCACCAGCTCGTCGCCTACCCGCGGCTCCTCGGCGTCCGAGGGCACGAACAGGATCGACACCTGCATGTGCGGCGGCTCGGCGAACCAGCGCTGCTTGCCGGACCAGACGAACGGCGACAGATTGCGGTTGACGGTGGCCAGGCCCGCACGGGCGACACCCTTGGCGCGCGGCATCACGCCGTGCAGCGCCTTCGGGGCCTCCAGGCCCACCCCGTGCGACGTACCGCCCGCGACGACCACCAGCCAGCCGTCGGAGGCGGCCTTCTGCTGCCGGTAGCCGAACCGGTCGCCCTTGACGACGCGCGTGACGTCGAGCACGGCACCGCGGTACTCCGTCGCCTCGTGATCGCCGAGCCAGAGCCGGGTCCCGATGCGGGCGCGGAAGCGGGTCTGCGGGAACTGCTGCTGAAGCCGGCCCAGCTCCTCGGCCCGGAGATGGCTGACGAACATCGTGTGCAGCGGCAGCCGGGCCGCCCGCAGCCGGTCCATCCAGGCGATGACCTCCTCGACCGCGTCCGAGCCGTCGGTGCGGTCCAGCGGCAGGTGCAGGGCGAAGCCTTCGAGCCGTACGTCCTCGATGGCCGCGTGCAACTGCCCGAGCTCCTCCTCCTTGACGCCGTGCCGCCTCATCGAGCTCATGCACTCGATGACGACGCGGGCGCCCACCAGGGCGTGCACTCCGTCCACGGACGACACGGAACGGATGACCCGGTCGGGCAGCGGCACCGGCTCCTCACCCCGCCGGAACGGCGTGAGCACCAGCAGATCGCCGCTGAACCAGTCCTTGATCCGGGCTGCTTCGTAGGTGGTGCCGACCGCGAGCGTGTCGGAGCCGAAGCGGATCGCCTCGTCGGCCAGCCGTTCGTGGCCGAAGCCGTACCCGTTGCCCTTGCAGACCGGTACGAGGCCGGGGAACTGATCGAGCACGGATTTCTGGTGCGCCCGCCAGCGCGCGGTGTCGACGTACAGGGAGAGCGCCATGGCCGGTCCGGAACCTTTCTGGTGGCTGCGGTGTAGTCAGAGGTATGAGGAGCTTCTTGAAGAGCCCATTGAGCTTCTTGAAGAGCCCATTGAAACGAATGAAGCCGGTTTCGTCAGCCTTGTGCCAAGGATCCTTGTGTCACGGATCCTCCCGTCGCCGATCCCTCTGTCACGGGTCAGCGGCGGGACATGTAGATGTCGAGCGCCTTGTGCAGCAGCTTGTTGAGCGGGAAGTCCCACTCACCGAGGTATTCCGCCGCCTGACCGCCGGTACCCACCTTGAACTGGATCAGACCGAAGAGGTGGTCGGTCTCGTCCAGGGAGTCGGAGATGCCGCGCAGGTCGTAGACGGTGGCGCCCATGGCGTACGAGTCACGGAGCATCCGCCACTGCATCGCGTTCGAGGGCCGGACCTCGCGCTTGTGGTTGGCCGATGCGCCGTAGGAGTACCAGACGTGACCGCCGACGATCAGCATGGTCGCGGCCGCGACGTTCTCGCCCTCGTGGCGGGCGAAGTAGAGCCGCATCCGGTTGGGGTCCTCGTTGTTGAGGGCCGTCCACATGCGCTGGAAGTAGCCGAGCGGGCGCGGCCGGAAGTGATCTCGCTCGGCCGTGATCTCGTACAGCCGTTGCCACTCGGCGAGCTCGGCATAGCTGCCCTGGACGACCTCGACGCCGGCCTTCTCGGCCTTCTTGATGTTGCGCCGCCAGAGCTGGTTGAAGCCCTTGTGGACGTCTTCCAGCGAGCGGTTTGCCAGCGGCACCTGGAAGATGTAGCGGGGCTGTACGTCACCGAAACCGGCGCCACCGTCCTCGCCCTGCTGCCATCCCATCTTCCGTAGCCGGTCCGCGACTTCGAAGGCACGGGGCTCGATATGGGTGGCCTCGACGTCGCGCAGGCGCTTCACGTCGGGGTCCTGGATGCCGGCCTTGATCGCGTGGGCGTCCCAGCGGCGGATGACGACCGGCGGGCCCATCTTCACCGAGAAGGCACCCTGCTGCTTGAGATGCGTCAGCATCGGCTGCAGCCAGTCGGCGAGGTTCGGGGCGTACCAGTTGATGACCGGTCCCTCGGGCAGATAAGCGAGGTACCGCTTGATCTTGGGCAGCTGCCGGTAGAGCACCAGGCCGGCGCCGACGAGCTCGCCGTTCTTGTCGAACCAGCCCAGGCTCTCCGAGCGCCACTCGGCCTTCACATCCGCCCATGCCGGGACCTGCATGTGACTCGCCGCGGGCAGACTCTGGATGTACGCCAGATGCTGCTCACGGCTGATGGTCCTCAGGGTCAGGCTCATGCGGGGCGCTCCTCGGCAGGTGTGTCCCCATCGGTCAGGGGCTCCGGCTCTCGCGCCGAAGCCTACTGTGACCGGGAAGCGCGCGGTCTGGCCCTGTCGTACCCGGCCGGTGGGGCAGGGGACGGCGCCGGGCTTCGACGCCGTCCCGAGCCGGTGCCGGGACCGCTGATTCCGGCCCGCTCAGCCCACCACGCCGCCGAAGAGGCCGCCGTGGGCCATGCCGAGGAAGAACCCGATGGCGGAGGCTCCGATACCGAGGATCAGCGGGAACCTCTCCCGCGTCGTCACGGAGATGTACTGCCCGTACGCACCGGTGAGGATTCCGACGAGCCCGGCCCACGAGCTGATCAGATGCAGGCTGTGGAACATCGCCGTCACGAACGCGAGGATGCCGAGAGCCAGCGTCACCAGCACCAGGGCGTCCTGGAGCGGATGGGCCCTGCCGTCCGTGGCGAAGAGGGAAACGGAAGGGCGGCGTCGCACTGCGTGTGCCATGGAGTACCTCCTGGCCGAAAGGCGGCGCATCGTGGCGCCGCTCACACCCGATGTGTACAGATTGCGTCTACTGACCACCGGATTTCAACCGGAAGCCTCTCTACAGGTACTCTGGACGGTCTGCACCGGTGTCTGCCCAGGCCACCACAGGTCAGCCCCTTCTCGAAGGAGGGCGTTGTCAGTGGCGGCTGTTTTACTCGGAGACACTGTTGCTTACGCATCACGACCCTCCTGCCACGGAACGACCGTGGCCGCTGAGTCCAAAGGAGGTGGGTTCCACATGCGTCACTACGAGGTGATGGTCATCCTCGACCCCGATCTCGAGGAGCGAGCAGTCTCCCCGCTGATCGAGAACTTCCTCTCCGTCGTCCGTGAGGGCGAAGGAAAGGTTGAGAAGGTCGACACCTGGGGCCGTCGTCGTCTCGCTTACGAGATCAAGAAGAAGCCCGAGGGCGTCTACTCGGTCATCGACCTGCAGGCCGAGCCTGCGGTCGTCAAGGAGCTCGACCGCCAGATGAACCTGAACGAGTCGGTCCTCCGGACCAAGGTCCTCCGTCCCGAGATCCACTGAGCTTCTAGCTCAGTGGTCATCGGGTTCGAGTAGCAGCAAGCAGCAAGCAGCCAGAAGCAATCCCCGCCGAGAGGTTCACCCATGGCAGGCGAGACCGTCATCACGGTCGTCGGCAATCTCGTCGACGACCCCGAGCTGCGCTTCACCCCGTCCGGTGCGGCGGTCGCGAAGTTCCGCGTCGCGTCCACTCCCCGCATCTTCGACCGGCAGACCAATGAGTGGAAGGACGGCGAAGGCCTGTTCCTCACCTGCTCGGTCTGGCGGCAGGCGGCGGAGAACGTCGCCGAGTCGCTCACGCGAGGCATGCGCGTTGTCGTGCAGGGCCGGCTGAAGCAGCGGTCGTACGAAGACCGCGAGGGCGTCAAGCGCACGGTCTATGAGCTGGATGTCGAGGAAGTCGGCCCCAGTCTCAAGAACGCCACCGCCAAGGTCACCAAGACCACCGGTCGCGGTGGCCAGGGCGGCCAGGGCCAGGGTGGGTACGGCGGCGGTCAGCAGGGTGGCGGTAACTGGGGCGGCGGTCCCGGTGCTGGTGGCCAGCAGGGCGGTGGCGGTGCTCCCGCCGACGACCCGTGGGCCACGAGCGCGCCGGCCGGCGGCCAGCAGGGCGGGGGCCAGCAGAGCGGCGGAGGCGGCTGGGGCGGAAGCTCCGGCGGTTCCAGCGGCTCTGGTGCATCTGGCGGCGGCTACTCGGACGAGCCGCCCTTCTAAGGGCAGCTCGCACCCCCACTTCTTGATCACACAGGAGAAACACCATGGCGAAGCCGCCTGTGCGCAAGCCTAAGAAGAAGGTCTGCGCGTTCTGCAAGGACAAGACCCAGTACGTGGACTACAAGGACACGAACATGCTGCGGAAGTTCATTTCCGACCGTGGCAAGATCCGTGCCCGCCGCGTCACCGGCAACTGCACGCAGCACCAGCGTGACGTCGCCACGGCTGTCAAGAACAGCCGTGAGATGGCGCTGCTGCCCTACACGTCCACCGCGCGATAAGGGAAGGGTGACCGAATCATGAAGATCATCCTCACCCACGAGGTCACTGGCCTCGGTGCTGCCGGCGACGTCGTTGACGTCAAGGACGGGTACGCCCGTAACTACCTGGTTCCGCGTGGCTTTGCCATTCGCTGGACCAAGGGCGGCGAGAAGGACGTGGCGCAGATCCGCCGCGCCCGCAAGATCCACGAGATCGCTACGATCGAGCAGGCCACCGAGATCAAGGCCAAGCTCGAGGCCGTGAAGGTCCGTCTGGCTGTTCGCTCCGGCGACGCCGGCCGTCTCTTCGGCTCCGTCACCCCGGCCGATATCGCCTCGGCGATCAAGGCTGCCGGTGGTCCGGACGTCGACAAGCGTCGCGTCGAGCTCGGTTCGCCGATCAAGACGCTCGGCGGACACCAGGTGTCCGTGCGTCTGCACCCCGAGGTCGCTGCGAAGCTCGGCGTCGAGGTTGTTGCTGCCTGACCAGGCCGCATCTCAGCAGAACAGTGAAGGGCCGCACCTCTTGGGGTGCGGCCCTTCGCCGTTTCCGGCTACGGGAGTGTGCTGGTCGTTTCCTGTTTCACGTGAAAATCGCTGCCTGTTTCACGTGAAACAGGCAGCGATCCAGTGGCTCAGCGAGCGGCGCCGGTGACCAGCCACTTGCCCGAGCGGGTGCGGAGCCAGAGGGTCGCCATGCGAACGACCATCATCAGGGCCATCGCGCACCACAGCGCCGTCAGCCCGCCACCGAGGGTGGGAACGAGCAGGGCCACCGGGGCGAAGACGGCCAGGGTGACGAGCATGGCCCAGGCCAGATACGGACCGTCCCCGGCGCCCATCAGTACGCCGTCCAGGACGAAGACGACCCCGGAGATCGGCTGGGTCAGGGCCACCACCAGCAATGCGGGGAAGAGGGTGTCCCGGACGGACTGGTCGCTGGTGAACAACGGCACGAACAGGGGACGGGCGAGAACGATCAGTACTCCGAACACCACGCCGGAGGCGACGCCCCACTGCACCATGCGGCGGCAGGCCTCACGCGCGCCCTTTGCGTCATCGGCTCCCAGGTACCGGCCGATGATGGCCTGCCCGGCGATGGCGATGGCGTCCAGCGCGAAGGCCATCAGGCTCCAGAGCGAGAGAATGATCTGGTGCGCGGCTATGTCGGTGTCGCCCAGCCGGGCGGCGACGGCGGTGGCGATGAGCAGAACGGCGCGGAGCGACAGCGTACGGACCAGGAGGGGCACGCCTGCCTGGGCGCTGGCCCTGATGCCTGCGGCGTCGGGGCGCAGTGAGGCGCCGTGTCGCCGGGCGCCGCGGACCACCACGACGAGATAGGCGACCGCCATCGAGATCTGGGCGATCACCGTGCCCCAGGCCGATCCGGCGATGCCGAGTCCGGCGCCGTAGACGAGGCCCACGTTGAGGGCTCCGTTGGCGGCGAAGCCGCCGATGGCGACATAGAGCGGGGTACGGGTGTTCTGCAGGCCCCGGAGCACGCCGGTCGCGGCCATCACCACGAGCATGGCGGGGATGCCGAGGCTGGAGATCCGCAGATAGGTGGTGGCGTAGGGGGCCGCGGTGTGGGAGGCGCCGAAGACCTCCACGAGCCAGGGGGCCAGGGGGAGCGTCAGGGCGATGACCACGAGGCCGAGCAGTATGGCCAGCCAGATGCCGTCCATGCCCTGACGGATCGCGGAGCTCAGGTCCCCGGCGCCGACCCGTCGTGCGACTGCTGCTGTGGTGGCGTAGGCAAGAAAGACGAAGATGCTCACGGCGGTCGTCAGGAGGGCCGCGGCGACGGCCAGGCCGGCCAGTTGCGGGGTACCGAGATGGCCGACGATGGCGCTGTCGACCATGACGAAAAGTGGCTCGGCCACGAGTGCGCCGAAGGCAGGAACCGCGAGTGCGATGATCTCGCGGTCGTGCCGACGGCGACTGGGTGGCGGGCTCGCCGGTGCCTGGGTCATGGGGGCCAATCTAATCTTCCACAGGTAACAGATGCAATCCCCTATTGATCCTTACATTTGTTGAGGTTCGGTGTTCTGCTGTGCGTGGGTTGCCGTGATCTTGCACCTACTCGGAAAGTTTTTCTCCCCCACAGCCAGTGGATGGGGAACGTGCAGGTCAGAAGGGTGATGGTGAGGGTGCTATGAGTTTGTCCACAGTGCTGTCCCCCGGTCCGTGCACAGGTTCTGCATGGTTCTCCACAGCATCTGGTCCGTCGTCCACATGCCCTGTGGATAACCAGATTGGCTGACGGTGCCGGGAGGCCTAACGTGGTGCGGCGCCCCCACCCCGTTTCGGCCCTGGAAACCGGCAGAACCCGACACACCGCAACCGGAGTCGGGCGTCTTGTTTGTCGGTGCCGTGCCGTAAGAAAGAGTGGCACGGCTAGGTCCGCGGAGCGGACGGGAGGAGGTGGCCGGATGAGTATTCCCGAGCCTTTGGACGACCCCTGGGCCGACACCGGTCCCAGTGACCGGCTGCCTGTTTCCCGCCAGCGCCGGGGCGAGGGCCGGGACCGCGGCGAGCAGCACGACCGCGGCCGGGAGAGCAACGGCTGGGAAGGCGGCTCCCCGGGGTTCGAGCGGGTGCCGCCCCAGGACCTCGACGCGGAACAGTCCGTCCTCGGTGGCATGCTCCTGTCCAAGGACGCCATCGCCGACGTCGTGGAGATCATCAAGGGCCACGATTTCTACCGCCCCGCCCACGAGACCGTCTTTCAGGCGATCCTCGACCTCTATGCCAAGGGCGAGCCGGCGGACCCGATCACGGTGGCGGCCGAACTCGTCAAGCGCGGCGAGATCACCAAGGTGGGCGGAGCCCCGTATCTGCACACCCTGGTCCAGTCGGTGCCGACCGCGGCCAACGCTTCGTACTACGCGGAGATCGTTCATGAGCGTGCGGTGCTCCGGCGTCTCGTCGAGGCCGGCACGAAGATCACGCAGATGGGATACGCGGCCGACGGCGATGTCGACGACATCGTCAACTCCGCTCAGGCCGAGATCTACGCCGTCACCGAGCAGCGGACCAGTGAGGACTACCTGCCGCTCGGCGACATCATGGAGGGCGCGCTCGACGAGATCGAGGCGATCGGTTCACGCAGCGGTGAGATGACCGGTGTGCCGACCGGCTTCACCGACCTCGACGCCCTGACCAACGGCCTCCACCCGGGCCAGATGGTCGTCATCGCGGCCCGTCCCGCCATGGGTAAGTCCACACTCGCCCTGGACTTCGCGCGGGCCTGTTCGATCAAGAGCAACCTGCCCAGCGTGATCTTCTCCCTGGAAATGGGGCGGAACGAGATCGCGATGCGCCTGCTGTCCGCCGAGGCGCGGGTGGCGCTCCACCACATGCGCTCCGGCACCATGACCGACGAGGACTGGACGCGGCTGGCGCGACGGATGCCGGACGTCTCCGCCGCCCCGCTCTATATCGACGACTCCCCGAACCTCTCCATGATGGAGATCCGGGCGAAGTGCCGTCGCCTCAAACAGCGCAACGATCTGAAGCTGGTGGTCATCGACTATCTGCAGCTGATGCAGTCCGGTGGCTCGAAGCGTGCCGAGAGCCGACAGCAGGAGGTCTCGGACATGTCCCGAAACCTCAAGCTGCTGGCCAAGGAACTGCAACTGCCGGTCATCGCGCTCTCCCAGCTGAACCGTGGCCCCGAGCAGCGGACGGACAAGAAGCCGATGGTCTCCGACCTTCGAGAGTCCGGTTCCATCGAGCAGGACGCCGACATGGTGATCCTGCTGCACCGTGAGGACGCTTATGAGAAGGAGTCACCGCGGGCGGGCGAGGCGGACCTGATCGTTGCCAAGCACCGTAACGGTCCGACGGCGACGATCACCGTCGCCTTCCAGGGGCACTATTCGCGCTTCGTGGACATGGCGCAGACCTGATCGGAGCTTGTGTGGGATCAAGTTCGGCTGCACAATCTCACCGCACGCTTCATATCGACTGCACTCTCCGTGTTCCTCGACGAACTCGCCCACCGCGCACGGCATATCGAACTGGCCGGTGAGCCCCGCCGCAACATCTCCCACCCTGTCTGGGGCTATGTCTCCCTGCCCGTCTCACTCTCCGCGCGGAACATGGGTGAGCTGTCCTGCGCGTATGCGCGGGCAGTTCACCGGCTGGCCGGAGCAGGCCATGGATGTGTTGTGGCAGCTTCAGGGCGAACCGACCCACGCGACCCGCGAGCGCTACCGCGAGGACCGCGAACGCCTGGTCCGGCAGCCGATGATCGCCCTGCTCAACGAAGTCGCGGACACCGACCCCCGGTACGAGGACTTCTCCGTCTGGCACTACCGCACCGACTCCTGGTGGTGGCAGCACCAGGGCGCGGTGATCCGGCTCGGCCGCAAGATCGAGATCGGTCTCCGGTTCTCCCTGGAAGGCCTGCGGATGCAGGGCGCCTGGTGGTACCCCGATCCCGGCCAGGTGGACATGTTCCGCAAAGCCGTGGCCTCCGAGGGGAGCGGCCGCGAACTGTCCGCCATCGTCGAGGACGTGCGGAAGAAGGGCTACGACATCTCCGGGGACGTGATGAAACGCCCTCCGCGCGGCTATCCGACAGACCACTCCCGTACGAACCTGCTGCGCCACCGTTCTCTGATCGCCGCCCGTCCCCTCGGCTGCGAGGAGTGGCTGCACACCCCCGAGGCGCTCGACCGAGTCCTCTCGGTCGCCGCTGACCTGGACGCTCTGCTGATGTGGCTGGTCCGCCACGTGAAGCGCGCCGCCTGACAGCACGAGGGCACGCGCGGCACGGAAGGAACCAAACCGGTGCCGTCGGCGCCCGAGCTCAGAAAGTGACGCGCACCTGCAGCGCCAACCGGTGGCCCATCGCCCGATGGCCGTCCGGCACCTCGGCCAGGGGGACGGCATGGTCGAAGACGGGTCCCGGCGGGCCGTGAGACAGCGCAGGTCAGTGGTCTGCCCGTCCGGAGCGGCCTCAGCAGACCTGGCGGGGATGCACCGAGAGCTGAGACAGCCGCAGATGAAGCAGCGTGAGACACCGCGAGAAGTCGCAGGTCACAGCCTCGGCGTAGGCAATGAAGCGCGAGACCCTACAGCTTGTCGCAGGTTCGCGTTCCGAGTGCCCCTTCCTCCTCGACCGTGGCCCTTGTCCGGCCCAAAGGACAGCGTGGTGAGACGAACTCTGTCCTGTCGCGCTGATGCCGGCCGACTCTCACTCGGCCTCACATGACCTGGCGGTTCTTAGTGGATCGTGTTCTGAGCGGCGACGGCCTTGAGGAAATCACTGGCGGCGGCGGGGCTCGGGCAGAAGGCTCTCAGCGTGACACTTCATGAGAACGAGATCCGTGTGGATGAGACGGTCGTCCGGTCGCTGCTGCGGGAGCAGCAACCGGAGTGGTCGGCCCTTCCCGTCTCACCGGCCGGTGAGGGCACCGACAACAGGATGTACCGGCTCGGCGACCAGCTGCTCATGCGGCTGCCGCGCACCCCGGACAACGCGAAGGCCGTACGGAAGGAGCAGACATGGCTGCCGCGGCTGGCGCCACACCTTCCCTGTCGCATTCCGGAGCCGGTGCACGCCGGCACCCCGAGCTCCGCGTTCCCGCTCGCCTGGTCGGTGTACCGCTGGATCGACGGCGATGAAGCCGGCCTGGGATCGGTCACGGATTGGCCCGCCTTCGGGGCCGATCTTGCGGCGATCGTGCAGAGCCTGCACTCCATCCCCCTCATGGGAGCCACTCGGCAGGGCGAGCTCAGCTGGTACCGGGGAGGTGGCCTGCGAGCTTGTGACCGGTGGATCAGCGAGTGCTTCGACAACTGCCGAACGCTTGAGGGCCTCGACCTCGACATCGCGCACCTGCGACACCTGTGGCAGGGTGCGCTCGCCCTGCCCGAGCCGTCCGGCCACCAGGTGTGGCTCCACGGAGACCTCAAACCCAGCAACCTTCTGGTACAGCGGGGAAAGCTGCACGCGGTCATCGACTTCGGGGCCCTCTCGGTCGGCTTCCCTGACGCCGAGCACTCGACTCTGTGGGACCTTCCACCCGCGGCCCGACAGGCATACCGGGACGCCATGAGCCTCGACGACGTGACCTGGATGCGTGCCCGGGCGTGGGCCATCGCCGTCGGCGTCAGCGGAGTGTCGTACTACTGGTCCACCTATCCCGCCTTCGTCGACGAATGCCTCTCGCGTCTCCGCGCGATCCTGGAGGCCGCCGGCGAGCGGTGAAGCAGGACAGCGTCCAGGTCACCGGCGGGGAGACAGCTCTTCGCGGCGCGATCGATGCAGGGCGAGTGATCCCCGGACCGCGCCGGATGAAAGGGGGCGAGGCCCAGCTCGGCGCGCTGCCCGGTCAGGTCGGCTCCTTTGACCTGTACCGCGCCAGGGTGCGCGATCCTGGAGACATGGAGATCGAGATCCTGGTCGTACCGGACTGCCCCCACCAGCGGCTCGCCGAGGAGCGGCTCCGGCAGGCGCTGGACGCCGCCGGCTTGGCCGGCACCGGATTCACCACGCGGGTGGTCGGCGACCAGGCCGAGGCCGAGCGGTCCGGCTTCACCGGCTCACCGACGATGCTGATCGACGGCCGTGACCCGTTCGCCGAGCCGGGAGCCCTGCCGTCGCTGGCCTGCCGGATGTACCGCACCCCCAGCGGCTTGTCCGGCGTGCCCGAGGTCGGCCAGCTCCGGAAGGCTCTGCGCGCAGCAGCCGACACGGGCGGCGGAGTGCAAGCGCGGTGACGGTGGAGACGGTCCGCTTCACCCGGCCCGAACGGTTCGACTCCCGACTGGTGTGCGGCCCGGTGCCGCGCATGCCCCCCCCAAGCCGTACTTACGGCATCAGACTGGAACTATGCCGGGTCGTGGGTCATGAGAGGTCACCCATCGGTTTCCACTCCTTGCGGTCCGTCGACCACTCCAGCCTGTCGGACGGTATCCCCTTGGTCGACACGACCTCGTCGTTACCGCCGACCGGTTTCCACTGCCAGGTGTCGAGGTCGCCTTCCTGGACCTTCATCCTGAGGATGACGCTGTTGGCCGTGACGGTCACCCCTTTCAGCGTGGTCGCCATACTGAGGAATCCGTCCCTCGACGCGTCCCACACGCCTTTGCGGAAACTGGGTTGCGCCGGGGTGAGCCGGCCCGACTGCACGATCAGCCCGACCTCCTTCGTGGTGCCGTGGTACAGGTAGGAACCGGTGGCCAGGGCGGCAGTCTCGCGGCTTTCGCGCTTTTCCTTCCACTCCTTGGATTTCGCGGCGTAGGCGTCGTAGTTCTCGTAGGGGCTCTTCTTCCTGCCGGCCCTGGCCAGGTCTATCTGTCGTTCCGACAGCAGCTTCTTGGCCCTGTCCAGGTCGTTGGCGTGCACGTCGTAGGTGACGCCGCCGTTGGTGTAGGTGGCGGGTCTGGGGGACACGGCGATGGCGCCGACCAGGTCGAGCAGAAACGTGTCGGACTGGTCCTTGAGCGGGAGGACGGCCCCGCCCTGTGCCCTCAACCGCTGCACCGCAGGCGGTTGGTGGCTGCGGGCGCCCCCGAGCAGCCGGGCGGTCGCCTGGTTCCCGACCTCGCGCCGGAGTGCGAGGGCGCCCTGTACCGCCGGGGGTCCCGCAGCGGGGGTGGCGGTCTTCGGGAGGGGCTGGTGGACGGGGGCGCGGCCATTCGGCTGCTGGCGCTTGTGCACGTTGCTGATCCCTTCGAGCGCGCTGATCTCCGAGCATCGCCAGGTGTCCGCCTGGCGAACAGGACCGCAGGGATACGCCGTGTGCCGAGGATCTGCCCTCAGGGGCAAGGGCTGTGCTGCTGGCTGCTGAGCTCGTCCGGAAGCGGATCCGACGTGGCGCGGAGAGGTGCAGGTCGCGACGGTCCCTCTCGCGTTGCAACGCCGACGCCGGGAAGGCAAAGCCTCCCCGCCGGGAACAGCGGTCAGGTCGGCACGGTTGCATCGACCGAGAGACCGGCGCCGCACGGGCGGGGAACGCGGAGACCCCAGGTCGTCCGCCCCAGCAGGACCCGGCCGCAGGATCGCGGTACGCCCGCCGTGCACTCGGACCAAGACATATTTGTTTGCAGGAGGACTGTTTCATGACTGACCGGCCCTTGACGCTCATGGCAGTGCATGCCCACCCCGACGACGAGGCCACCGGAACGGGAGGGATCCTCGCGCGGTACGCGGCGGAAGGTGTCCGCACGGTTCTCGTGACGTGTACCGACGGCGGTTGCGGTGACGGAAAAGGGGGTGTCAAGCCGGGCGATCCCGGGCACGATCCGGCGGCCGTCGCCTCGATGCGCCGTCAGGAACTCGAGGCGAGCTGTGACGTCCTCAAGGTCAGCGATCTGGAGATGCTGGACTATGCCGACTCCGGGATGATGGGCTGGCCGAGCAACGACGCCCCCGGATCCTTCTGGCAGACCCCCGTGGAGGAAGGCGCCGCCCGGCTCGCGGAACTCATGCGACACTACCGGCCCGATGTGGTCGTCACCTATGACGAGAACGGCTTTTACGGTCACCCCGACCACATCCAGGCCAACCGCATCACGATGGCGGCGCTGGAGATGACCGGGCTGACACCGAAGGTGTACTGGACGACGATGCCCCGCTCGATGATGCAGCGGTTCGGGGAGACCATGCGCGAGTTCCAGGAGGACATGCCGGAGCCGGATCCTGCCGAGGCCGCCGCGATGGCCGAGATCGGCCTTCCCGACGACGAGATCACCACATGGGTGGACGCCACCGCATTCAGCGGCCAGAAGTTCGACGCGCTGGCCGCGCACGCCAGTCAGGGCGAGAACATCTTCTTCCTCAAGATGGGCAAGGAGAGGTTCGGCGAGTTCATGGGCCTGGAGACCTTCGTACGCGTCAAGGACGCCACCGGCGCGGCCGTACCCGAGAACGATCTCTTCGCCGGACTGCGCTGATCCGCCCGTCCGACCGGGGCCCGGGAGCGGGATACGAGGGCGGTCTCCGACACCGACCGCGAGACCCCGCATCTGTCGGGTCTCGCATCCCGTCCCGGACTCTCAGAGCTGATGCCGGGACGGTTCCGTGACGGGCAGGCACTCGGCGAGCAGGCCGACGACGTCGCGCCAGGCCCGCTGCGCGTGCCGCGGGTGGTAGCCGACGCCGGGACGCACGGTGTGGTCGACCGGCGGGTGGTGGAAGGCGTGAAGGGCTCCGCCGTAGACCACGAGGCGCCAGTCGACGCCCGCGTCCTGCATCTCGGCGGTGAACGCGTCCTGTTGCGCGGGCGGCATGATGGGATCTTCCGACCCGACACCGGCCCACACCGGGCAGCGAATGCGCGCCGCCTCGCCCGGTCGGCCCGTGGTCAGGGCGTTGACCGTGCCGATCGCCCGCAGGTCGACGCCGTCGCGCCCGAGTTCCAGCACGATCGCGCCCCCGGTGCCGTAGCCGACCGCGGCGATCCGGTCGGGGTCGGTCCGCGGTTCGGCGCGCAGCACGTCGAGCGCCGCGTGACCGATGCCCCGCATCCGGTCGGGGTCGGCGAGCAGCGGGGTCACGCACGCCAGCATCTCCGCGGGGTCGGTGAACCAGCGCCCGCCGTTGATGTCGAAGGCCAGCGCCACGTAACCCAGCTCGGCCAGTGCGTCGGCCCGGCGGCGCTGGAAGTCGTTCAGCCCCGGCCCCTCGGGTCCGACCAGGACCGCGGGCCGGCGGCCGGCACCGGCCGGGAGCGCGAGGTGCCCGATCATCGTCAGGCCGTCGGCCGGGTACTCCACCGTGCGCGTCGTAACCGTCGTCATGAGATGGGACTGTAGTGAGCGTCGAGCCCGGTCGGGCCGGTCTTCACCGTCGGCGGAACAACCAGAGCGCGGGCCGGGAAATGGGCTCGCCCCCGGGCGGTTCGGGACGGTAGTTGTTGACGATGACTACTCCTGCTGAACAGTTGCTCCCGGGTACGCGGCGCGCTCTGCTGCACCGCATCGCCACCGCCCAGGCCGAAGGCCGCTCACCCTCCCTGGCCGCCGCGGTGCAGCGCCAGGGGCAGACCGTCTGGAACGGCTCCCGCGCCTGCGTCGACGGCCATGCCCCGGATGCCGACACACAGTTCAGAATCGGCTCCCTCACCAAGACGTTCACCGCGGTGCTGGTCCTGCGGCTGCGTGACGAGGGCCTGTTGGATCTGGCCGATCCGCTGGAGAAGCACCTGCCCGGAACGGGGGCGGGTGAGGCCACCATCCATCAGCTGCTGGGCCACAGCGCGGGGCTCGGCGCGGAGTCGCCCGCTCCCTGGTGGGAACGGACGCCGGGCAGCCTGCGGCCCGAGCTCGCCGATGTGCTCGGCGAGCAGACCCGGATGCACGCTCCCGGCCGCCGTCACCACTACTCCAACCCGGGCTACACGGTGCTCGGAGCGCTGATCGAAGCCATGCGCGGAGCGTCCTGGGCGCAGGTTCTGGAGCGTGAGGTCCTGGAGCCGCTGGGCATGCACCGTACGGGTCCGGAGGCGGAGGCGCCGCATGCCGGTGGCTGGGCTGTCCATCCGTGGGCGGACGTCATGCTGCCCGAGCCTGCCGAGGACCTCGGGCTGATGGCGCCGGCCGGTCAGCTCTGGTCCACCACCGCCGACCTCCTCCGGTTCGCCGCCTTCCTTGCCGAGGGAGACGACCGGGTGCTCTGCGCGGCTTCCGTGGAGGAGATGAAGGAGCCGTCCGCGCCGCCCGAGCCGGGGGACTGGGAAGGGAACTACGGCCTGGGGCTCCAGGTGATCCGGAGGAAGGGCCGCACGCTCGTCGGGCACACCGGTTCGCTTCCTGGTTTTCTGGCCGCCCTGTGGTTCTGTGCCGAGGAGGATGTGGCCGCGGTCGTGTTCGCCAACGTCACCTCGGGGCCGCTGCTCGGCGAGGTGGCCGCTGAGCTCGTGGACATCGTCGCGGAGGCCGAGCCCCGCATCCCGGAGCCGTGGCGCCCGCTGTCCGAGGTGGACGCGGAACTCCTCGCGCTCACCGGCCCCTGGTACTGGGGCACGCGTACCAACATCCTGAGCCTGAAACCCGATCGCGGACTAGAACTCCGCGGCCTGCGCGGCGATGGCCGTGGTGCTCGGTTCACCGCCCGGCCGGACGGCACCTGGATCGGGCTGGACGGCTATTACGCGGGGGAGACGCTGCGGATCGTCCGGAACGACGACGGCAGTGTGAACCACCTGGACCTGGGTTCGTTCGTCTTCACGCGCGAACCGTACGATCCCGCAGCGGCCGTTCCGGGCGGCGTGGACGAGAACGGGTGGCGTGGACTGGGCAGTTGAGCGTCGTGTTTCACGTGAAACACGACTGCGGAGCGGTCAGGCCGTCAACTCCCTTTCCAGCGGGGTGCGGAACCGGGGTGTGATCCGCGCGTTCCCCACCCAGCCCGCCAGCCGGGATGCCTGCTCCTCGATTGCGGCGGTGGCATCCCGGCCGGTGTCGGTCAGGAGTCGCCAGACCGGCTCGCCGTTGGTCTGCTGAGCCCAGCCGCCGACGATGCGGCCGTTCCACCACACGGTGGGGCCGATGTTGCCGGAGCGGTCGAAGAGGGCTGCCCGGTGTTCGGCAGTGAGATGGAAACCGCGGTCGGCCCAGCCCATCGCGCTCGGGTCGAGCGCGGGCAGCAGAGCCGCCCAGGGCTCCGGCGCCGGTTCGGACTCGGTGTCTCCCGGCACGACCCAGGCGGTGGAGCCGCCGTCGAGCCGCACCTCCTCGGCTCCGACGGCGGCCAGCGCCTTGCGGACCTGCCCGAGCCCCCAGCCCGTCCACCACTTGAGGTCGGCCTCGGACGCGGGGCCGTACGAGCGGAGCCAGTGCAGGGCCAGTTCCGCCTGCGCCCCGGCGGTTGCGAGCACCGGCCGGGGTTCGGCAGCCGTCCAGCGGAACTGGCTGGACGTCCAGGAGCCGCGGGGCCGGTCCCGGCGGATCCGGCCTTCGGCGGCCAGTATGCGGATGACCCGGGAGGCCACCCCCTGCACCGCCTCGTACTTCTTGCCGGGGAAGACCGTGATTTTCGTACGCAGCGCGGGTACCGCGGCGGAGAGTTCGCTGCCGGTGGCTGTCCCGCGGGCGGCCAGGGCCGTCAGGGTGGCCTTCTCCGTGTCGTCCAGCCAGCGTTCGTCCAGCTCCTGACCGTCCTCGGCCAGGTGCTTCAGGAAGGTCCGGCGCTCCTTGGCAGCCACCGCTCGGGTATTCGACGCCTCGATCTGTGGGGCCAGTGCTTCCGGCACGGCGAAGAGGGTGTTGCGCATGGAGAGCAGCCGGACCAGTGAGACGTCCTCGTACAGGGACTTCTCCACTGCGGCGACGTTCGGTGTGCGGAGCCGGGCGCAGACGGACAGGAAGACGGTGGCCGCGTCGGTGGCATGCAGAGCGACGAGGGCGTCCGCCACGCCCACCGGGGACTCGGCCCGCAGGGCGGGTGCCAGGAGATGGCGTCCGGCGAGCCTGATGCGGCGTTGCTCGTCGCTGATGTGGTGCACCGTTGGCTCCTCGGATGCCGGTCTGCGGTCAGAGAGCGAGCTTGAAGCCCACATGGCTGGAGACGAAGCCGAGCCGTTCGTAGAAGCGGTGTGCGTTGGTCCGGGTCGCGTCTGAGGTCAACTGGACCAACTGGCATTCCTGGCGCCGGGATTCGTCCACAGCCCACTGGATCAGCCGGGTACCGAGTCCGCTGCCGCGTTCGTCGTTGTGCACACGGACGCCCTCGATCACGGAGCGCGTCGAGCCGCGCCGGGAGAGCCCCGGGATCACCGTCAGCTGGAGTGTGCCGACGATCCGGTCCGCGCGCTCGGCGACCATCAGGTGCTGGTTCGGGTCTTCGGCCAGTCGCTGGAATGCCGCCCGGTACGGCGTGAGGTCGTCCGGCGACTCGCGCCCGGCACCCAGCGGATCGTCGGCGAGCATGGCCACGATCTCGGAGAGGTCGTCGACGCCCGCGGTACGTATGTCCAGATCGCTCATGATCAGCAGCCTACGCAGCCGTCTCGGGCCACGCGGCGGCAATCGGGCTATGCGGGGACCTTCAGTTCCTCGACCGCCCGCACCAGCGGGACCAGTTCGGGGTTCTTGGCAGCCTCGTCGAGTGCGGCGCGCAGGGCGGTGTCATTGGTCGGCCTGGCCTCGGTGAGCAGTGCGAGACCGGACTCGGTGACATCGGTGTAGATGCCCCTGCGGTCCGTGTCGCAGAGATACCGGGTCAGCAGACCGCGGTCCTCGAGTCGGGTGACCAGGCGTGTGGTGGCGCTCTGGCTGAGTACGACGGCGTCGGCCACCTGCTTCATCTGCAGATGTCCGCCCGGTCCGCTGTGCTGTCGGCTCAGCACGTCCAGCAGCGAGTACTCCCTCACGCTGAGGTCGTGCCGGCTCTGCAGCGCACGCTCAATATGGGTCTCGATCTTCCCGTGGAGCAGGGAGAGCGCGCACCAGCCCTGGGAGAGGGAGGTCAGTGCGGGGTCCGTCGCTGTCATGGGTGTCTCTCCTCCGTGCTGGACGCTTACGTACAGGATAGGCGACGTGTGCAATAGCCCGCGTTTGCAATTAACCCGCGTTTGCAATTATTGTGGACGCTCGTAAGGCGCAGACGCAATCTTTAGGGAAGGTGTAACCCATGCCGCTCGCGCTCCTCGCCCTCGCCATTGGGGCATTCGGTATCGGAACCACCGAGTTCGTGATCATGGGGCTGCTCCCCGAGGTGGCTGCGGACTTCCGGGTCTCGATCCCGGCCGCCGGATTCCTCGTCACTGGCTATGCGCTCGGTGTCGTCCTCGGTGCCCCGCTGATGACCGTTCTCGGCACCAGGGTCACCCGCAAACGCATGCTGATGATCCTGATGGGGCTGTTCGTCATCGGCAACGTGGTGTCCGCGACCGCACCCGTCTTCGAGGTGATGCTCGCCGGCCGGGTCATCGCCTCCCTCGCCCACGGTGCCTTCTTCGGCATCGGATCGGTCGTGGCGGCCGATCTGGTCGCTCCGCACAAGAAGGCCGGTGCGATCGCCATGATGTTCACCGGCCTCACCGTCGCCAACGTCGTCGGTGTCCCCCTCGGCACCTACATCGGGCAGAGCGTCGGCTGGCGTGCCACGTTCTTCGCTGTCGCCGGTCTCGGTGTCATCGGCCTTCTCGGAGTGGCCGGGCTCGTCCCCGACCAGCCCCGCGCCGAAGGCGTCCGGCTCCGCCACGAACTGGCGGCGTTCCGCAATGTGCAGGTCCTGCTCGCCATGGCGATGACGGTGCTGGGCTTCGGCGGAGTCTTCGCGGCGATCACGTACATCACACCGATGATGACCGAGATCGCCGGCTATTCGGCTTCCTCGATCACCTGGCTGCTGGTCCTCTTCGGGCTCGGCATGGTCGGTGGCAACCTGCTCGGCGGCAAATTCGCCGACCGCCACCTGATGCCCCTGCTGTACGTGTCGCTGGGCGCGCTCGCCGTGGTCCTGTCGCTGTTCACCCTGACCGCGCACAACAAGATCGCGGCAGCCGTCACCATCGTGCTGATCGGAGGCCTGGGCTTCGCGACCGTGCCCCCGTTGCAGAAGAGGGTGCTCGACCAGGCGGCGGGCGCCCCGACCCTCGCCTCCGCCGTGAACATCGGCGCCTTCAACCTCGGCAACGCACTGTCGGCATGGCTCGGCGGCGTCGTCATCGCTGCCGGTCTCGGTTACACCGCGCCCAACTGGGTCGGCGCGGCCCTCGCAGCCTCCGCCCTGGGCCTCGCCATCGTCTCCGGCACCCTGGAGCGCCGCACGGCCACTCGAAGCCGTCCGGTCGCCACCCACATCCCGGAGCCGGCGGCCGTGCCGGCGGCCCGGCACTGATCCGCCGCACACATCCCACGCGAACCCCCACAGCGTGCCGCATCGCATCGCATCGCACCGCATCAAGGAGACATGCCCATGAGCACCATCACTGCCGCCGTCGCCCCGCTCACCACGCAGGACGCGGAGGCGCTCGTCGAAGCGGCCCGTACGGCCGCCGAGGCGGCAGGCGTCGCCGCAGCGGTCACGGTCCTCGACGCGGGCGGCCATCTGCTGGCCTTCCGCCGCGACGACCGGGCCGTGCTCATCGCCGGTGAGACCAGTACCCGCAAGGCCTACACGGCCCTTCAGCTCAACGCCCCCACGGCCGACCTGGTCGACGCCGTCCAGCCGGGAGGGCTCTTCCACACCCTGCCGACCGCGCTGGACCGGCCGCTGCTGTTCATCGCCGGCGGTGTCCCGGTCCGCCGCGACGGCCGGCTGATCGGAGCTCTCGGTGTCGGCGGCGGAGCGCCCGAGCAGGATCACGGGTTCGCCGCAGCTGCTGTGGACAGCCTCGTCTGAGTAGGCGTCGACCAGGAGGAGCCGGTCGCGGGACCACGGACCGCCCGGACCGCCGTCCGTCAGCCCGTCGCCACGCTCAGCGGCGCGAAGCACTGCGTCCAGTCCCCCGGAGGCTGCTCCCCGAGGGTCATCACCGTGGTCGCGGAGTCGTGCCGAAGCCCGCGCTCCCCGAGCCAGCGGAGCAGCTCCTCGTGACGGGCGTCGATGTCGGCGCGCAGCGGCCGGTCGGTCGCCCCGGCCAGCGAGGACACGAGGAGTTTCGCCGTGGCGGTGTCCCGCGCGACGAGAGGGCCGACCACGTGGCTGCCCGAGCTCGGCCAGAGCGCGGCATAGCCGACGAGCTCTCCGCCTTCCTCGGCCACCCGCAGGTGGTCGGCGAAGGCGGGGAGGCGGGTCAGGAGGTGTGTCCGGTCGAGGCCGAAGGCGTGTCCGTCCAGCCGGAGCATGGTCTGAAGGTCCCCGGCCGAGGCAGGACGAACGGTGAGGCCGGGGCTGCCACCAAGACCTGGACGAACATCCGCATCCGGGCTGCCGGGCTCGGCGGGCGGCTGGAAATGCCCGCTCATCCGCTCGGCCCGGCCAACCGCGGCGAACCCGAGCTTCTCGTAGAGCGGCCGGCCCGGTGTCGTCGCGTAGAGACTGAGGGGAGTGCCCCCGGTCGATTCGATCACCTGGTGCATCAACTGCCGGGCGACCCCCTTCCGGGCGTGGCGGCCGGAGACCAGCAGCATGCCGATGGCGGCCATGCGCGGGCCGTAGGAGGTCACCACACAGGTCGCCATCAGGCCCTTGCTGTCAGGGTCGTCGATGCCGAAACCCGTTCCCGCCGCAAGGAGCAGCCCCCATCGGTGCTCATCACGCGGCCAGCCGCGGTCCTCGGAGAGATCGGCGCAAGGGACCAGATCGTCCCGGGTGAGACGCCGGACGGGCAGACCGGCGAGTGGGCGGGGCAGTGGACTGGACATGAGGGTCAGGCTCTCCGACACGATGATCGCTCGTCCAGCCCTTTAACGGAACTGGCCGAGACCCGCAGCCGCCGGTCACGCCGGGCGGCCTTTCACATGAGCCGTTTCAGGTGAGCCGTTTCACGTGGGGCTGTTTCACGTGAAACAACTCCGGAGCCGCTCAGCCCAGATCGGGCGCGTGCATCGCGCGGACGCCCTCGATGTTGCCGTCCAGGTAGTGGCGCAGCGACAGCGGTACGAGGTGGACGGCAGCGATCCCGACCCGGCTGAACGGCACCCGTACGACGTCGTACTCTCCGCAGGGGTCGTCGATCTCGGGTCCGTGGCGCAGGGACAGGTCCATCGAGTCGAGCCGGCAGACGAAGAAGTGCTGGACCTTGACGCCCTTCACCCCGCTGCCCTCGATGTGCTCCACGGTGTCGACGAAACAGGGGACCACATCGGTGATCTTGGCGCCGAGCTCCTCGTCCACCTCGCGGTGCAGGGCGTCGACGACGGTCGCGTCCTCGGGTTCGACCCCGCCGCCCGGAGTGAGCCAGTACGGATCCACCCCCGGCTTGGTGCGCTTGATGAGGATGAGGTCGTTGCCGTCGAGCAGGATGGCGCGTGCGGTGCGCTTGACCACGGGACGTTCGGTCATGGCAAGAGCGTGGCCCGCTGGACCCGTTCTGAAACACCTGAGGGCCGGCGGACCGTCCTGAGGTCACCAGTCGGCTGCGGCGCGCAGCAGCCACTCGTGCGCGCGGGCGAGATGCGGCAGTGCGAGCGTGCCGGTCCGTGCGGCGAGGAAGTAGGTGCGCAGCGGGGGCACCGGAGGGTCGAGGAGCGCCACTACCTCGCCCCGCTCCAGCGCGCCCTCGCAGAGGTAGCGGGGCAGGACGGCCAGCCCGGCGCCCGCCGCCGTGCATTCCAGGACCGCCCGGAGGTCCGGTGCGATGACGGCCCCGGCGGCCGCGGGCCGGCTGTCGAAGACCGCGGCCCAGTAGCGGGAGACGAGCGGCAGGCTCTCGTGCACCTCCACCACCGGCAACTGCTCCAGGACCACCGGACCGTTGCGTCGCAGGGTCCCAGGACCGAGCCGCCCGGCCCAGCGGGGCGCGGCGACCAGCACGTGCTCCTCGTCGCAGAGCGGGGTCGCGGTGAGCAGCCCGCCGCGCGGGCGGGCCGTCACGATGGCCAGATCGTGGTGTCCGGCGGCCAGGCCGTCCAGCGTCTCGTCGGTGTCCGCGGAGAACGAGCTGCGCAGGGCGAGGCCCTGGGTGATCAAGGGCGTGAGCGCGGGCAGCGCCCGTACCGAGGTGAATTCCGGCGGTCCGGCCAGATGCAGCGTGCGAACGCCCGACTCCTCGTCGAGCTCCGCCTCGGTGATCTCCACCAGCGCGTCCAGATGAGGAGCGGCCCGGTGCGCGAGTTCGTCCCCGATGGTGGTGGGAGTCACGCCGCGGGCTCTGCGCAGGAAGAGAGGGCGGCCCAGCTGCCGCTCCAGGGTGCGTATCTGGGAGGTCACGGCGGGCTGGGAGAGGCCGAGGAGTGCGGCGGCCCGGGTGAACGAACCGGCCCGGTGCACGGTGACGAATGTGCGCAGCAGGGCCAGGTCCATGGCCTGTCCCCTCTCACCGTTGTGACGTGTCGGGCCCGGACAACCATAAATATGTCGATAGGCCGGTGCCGCTACTGTGATTGGACACTGACGCAGAGTCAACTAGCCTTGTCGAGGCGGTTCGTCGCGTGGAGAACGCGGCGTGCCGGGACGGCCCGAGCCACGAGGGGGGAGGCTCGGGCCGTCCGTACCGCATCGGCTGCCGCCGGCACGGCCGCTCAGCTTCCGGCGACCGCCTCGGCCAGCGCCCGTTCCACGTCGGCCACCAGGTCCGCCGGGTTCTCGGCGCCCACCGAGAAGCGGATGAAGCCTTCCGGTACGGCGTCGCCGCCCCAGCGGGCCCGTCGCTCGGCGGTGGAACGCACACCGCCGAAGCTGGTCGCGTCCTCGGCCAGCCGGAGCGCCGAGAGGAAGCGCTCGGCGGTCTCCCGGTCGGCCAGCACGAACGACACCACTGAGCCGAAACGCCGCATCTGCCGCACGGCGTTCGGGTGCGAGGGGTCGGTGGGCAGCCCGGGATATCGCAGTCCGGTCACTTCCCGGTGCCCGGCGAGCGCCTCGGCGAGGGCGAGGGCGTTCGCGCACTGCCGCTCGATCCGCAGTTCCAGGGTGGCCAGTGAGCGGTGCGCGAGCCAGGCCTCCATCGGCCCGGGGATCGCACCGACCACCTTGCGCCAGCGCCGCACCCCCGCCGCCAGCTCGGGATCGAGACAGGCCACGTGGCCGAGCAGGATGTCGCCGTGCCCGGTCATGCCCTTGGTGTCACTGGCCACCGAGAAGTCGGCCCCCAGCTCCAGCGGGCGCTGGCCGAGCGGGGTGGCGAGCGTGTTGTCCACGGCCACCAGCGTGCCGCCCGCGTGCGCCGCCTCGACGAGCCGCCGCACGTCACAGACGTCGAGCCCGGGATTGGACGGGGTCTCGATCCACAGGAGCTTGGCGCCCTCCAGGACGGCCAGCTGGGCATCGCCCCCGGTCGGGGCGGTCCGCACCTCCACCCCGAACGCCTCCAGCTGCGCCCGTACCAACGGGAGCGCCTGGTATCCGTCGTCGGGCAGCACGATCACGTCGCCGCTGCGCGCCTGGGAGAGCAACACGGCCGAGACCGCCGCCATCCCGGAGGCGAAGACCGTGGTCTCGACGCTCTCCCCCGGCGCTTCGAGCTCGCCGATGGCCCGTTCCAGATGGGTCCAGGTCGGGTTGGTGTCACGGCCGTAGGTGTACGGGCCGGTCGGCTCGCCTGAGAGGTGGAAGTGAGCGGCGAAGACCGGACCGGGGAGAGTCGGTTCGTACTGTTCCGGTTCCGGCAGGCCGGCCCGTACCGCGCGGGTTCCGTCGCCCATGGTGCTCATACTGTGTCCTCACTGCTCTCCCCGGTCCGACACCGGTTCTGTCCGCACTGTTCCAGGTGTACGCGGATCAGTCCTCGTCGGGCAGGACGACGTTCAGCGCCCAGGACACGATCGAGATGATCAGTCCGCCGAGGACGGCGGTCCAGAAGCCGTGGACGTGGAAGCTCAGATCGAACTGGTCGGCCAGCCAGGAGGTCAGCATCAGCATCAGGGCGTTCACCACCAGGGTGAACAGCCCCAGCGTGAGGATGAAGAGCGGCAGCGTGAGCAGCTTCAGGACAGGCTTCACGCAGAAGTTGACCAGGCCGAAGATAAGAGCGACCACGATCAGGGTCAGTACCTTGCGGCCGGTGCTGCCGCCGGTCAGCGTGATGTCCTGGAGCAGCCAGATGGCCACGGCCAGCGCACCCGCGTTGGCGATCGTCTTGACTACGAAATTCTTCATGTGTCTGATCGTGGCAGACATGATCGGTGGTGGACACCGGCTGGGCAGAGGCAAGGGACGGACAGGCCATGAAGGCATTCAGACTGGACGAGCTGGAAGCGGAACGAGCCGCCAACGACGGCGCGTATCTGCAGTTCGTGCGCGAACGGAACATGTCTGTCGGCCTGTACGCGCTGGACGCCGGTGCGCTCGACCCGCAGCAGCCGCACCAGCAGGACGAGGTCTACCTGGTCGTCAGCGGGCGCGCGTCGATCACCGTGGGCATGGAAACCACACAGGTGGGCAGAGGAAGTGTCGTGTATGTACCTGCCGGCACGGCCCACAAGTTCCACCACATCACCGAGGATCTGCGGGTGATGGTGGTCTTCTCGCCGCCCGAGGGCTGAGGGGTCCGGGAGGCGGAGCCGTCTCTCGGGGATCCCTAAGGGTTCGATCAGGGGAGTTCAAGGGCTGCGAGGCCCCCGCCGACCACCCCCGTACCTCTAGCATCGAAGCAGGAACTCACAGAGACGAGGTAAGGACGATGGCCGTGCGGGAGATATTCGCGGGGATGCCCTGGTGGGTGAAGTGGATCGCGGTGCCCGTCATCGCGATCGTCGTGTTCGGCAGCCTGATCGCCAGCTTGGTCGGCTTCGTCGTCTGGCTGCTCTTCAAGGTCCTGATCTTCGTGGTCCTGGTCGGCGGGGTCGTCTTCCTCGTGCGGAAGTTCATGTCGTCCTCCTCCTAGGGCCTGTGTGGAGGCTGGTAGCCGCGCCACCGGCCGGACGGTTAGCCCAGCCGAGCTAAGCGGAAGACGAAACGACACCCCCTTCGCGCGCTGCCGATACAGTGAAATCCGCTGCCGCCGCCTGGGAGAGCACCGTCAGTCGCCACCTGACCAGTGGCGGGCACGGCCTCCGGAGCCAGGCCCGCGGCAGACATGTGGAGGCGGCCTCCACAGGCGGGCTGACCGCCCGTCACCATGCCTGGGGGTGACCGTTGACCACGGCATCGAGTACCGCTGTGCCGACGTTGATCGGATCGGTGCAGCGGGCGCTGAGGCTGCTGGAGGCCGTGGGCGCCCATCGCGACGGGGCGCCGGCCAAACAGCTCGCACGGGAGGCGGGGCTTCCGCTGCCCACCGCCTACCACCTGCTGCGCACCCTCACCCATGAGGGATATCTGCGCCGGGAGAACGGCGTCTTCCTCTTCGGTGCCGCCGCTGAGCGGCTGGTGGACGACGGCGCCCTGCAGAACCGTCGCAGCCGGATGACCCAGTCGCTGGGCCGCTGGCGGGACATCATCGGAGCCCCGGTGTACTGCGCCGTCTACCGCGACGGTGAGATCGAACTGGTCGCGGTCGCCGACACCCCGGCAGCGCCCGCGGTGGACGAATGGGCCGCCTTCCAGGAGACCGGGCACGCCCACGCGATCGGCCAGTGTCTGCTGAGCCAGCTCGACGAGAAGGCCCGCGAGGACCACCTGGACCGGCATCCGGTGCGCCCGCTGACCCGCTACTCCGTACGTGACCGCCCGGCCCTGCTTGACCGGCTGCGGTCGCTGGAGCGAACGGAACCCGTCGTCGAGCGACAGGAGTACGCCCTCGGGACGGTCTGCGCGGCCATCCCGATCACGGCCGGTTTCACGGCTGCGGCGATGGCCATTTCGGTACCTCTCGACCAGGAAGACCGGTTGCTCCCCGCAGTCGAACGACTACGTGGCGAAGTGGCCAGCCTCTTGCGTTCGTTCGTGTTCTCTATCAGTATCTGAAAAATCACTCCTTGTGATCTGCTATCGCGTGCACCACGATGGCGTCAATAGGGCCACGGGGGATCATTCCTGGCCAGATTCATCTACTGCGGGGTTGAACGATGCGCGAGTCGGTTCAAGCTGAGGTCATGATGAGCTTCCTCGTCTCCGAGGAGCTCTCTTTCCGTATCCCGGTGGAGCTCCGGTACGAAGTGTGCGATCCGTACGCGATCCGGATGACCTTCCATCTGCCCGGCGACGCCCCCGTCACCTGGGCTTTCGGCCGTGAGCTGCTGCTCGACGGCCTCAACAGCCCCAGTGGCGACGGCGACGTACACATCGGGCCGACCGAGCCCGAAGGGCTGTGCGACGTCCACATCCGGCTCCAGGTGGGAGCGGACCGCGCTCTCTTCAGGGCTGGTACGGCACCACTTGTGGCCTTTCTCGACAGGACGGACAAGCTCGTCCCCCTCGGGCAGGAGTGCACGCTGGGTGACTTCGAGGGCAATCTCGAAGAGGCATTGGGGCGAATTCTGGCCGAGGAACAGAACGCCGGCTGACGGGACCGTCCCTCCAGCGCTGGGTGCCGGTCGAACACCACACCTGCCGAACGGGTGAATCACTCTCCGTGTGCAGCCGTTCAGGACCTCGCTCGTCGGCGGCGTCCTCCGCCACTCCGTACGGGTGCCGAAGCCCCGGCTTCCGCGCCGACCCCCGTACGGCCCGCGGAGACGACCAGTGCCGCGAGCGCGGTGGTCACCGGCACCGAGGCGACCAGGCCGATCGAGCCGACCAGCGTCCGCACGATCTCCTCCGCCACCAGCTCGCTGTTGGCCACCGTCCCCACGCTGCTCTCGGCGATCGAGAACAGCAGCAGCAACGGAAGCGCGGCGCCCGCATAGGCGAGCACCAGGGTGTTGACCACCGAGGCGATGTGGTCCCTTCCGATCCTGATCCCTGCCCGGTAGAGCTGCTTCGTATTCATCGTCGGGTCCGCCTGATGCAGTTCCCAGACCGCCGACGTCTGGGTGACCGTCACATCGTCGAGCACTCCCAGCGAACCGATGATGACGCCGGCCAGAAGCAGACCGCTCATGTCGATGTGCGGGTACAGGCCGTGGATGAGACCGGTGCTGTCGTCGGTGTTCCCGCTCAGGCTCGCCCAGCCGATGAAGAGCGAGCCGAGCAGCCCGATCAGCAGCAGTGAGATCAGGGTGCCGATGACGGCGACCGAGGTGCGGGCGGTCAGCCCGTGGCAGATGTAGAGGGCGATCAGCATGATGGCGCCGGCCCCGACGACCGCCACGAGCAGCGGATTCGAGCCCTGCAGGATGGCCGGGAGGATGAACAGGGTCAGCACGGCGAACGACAGGGCGAGCGCCACCAGCGCCATGACCCCGCGCAGCCTGCCCACGACGACCACCGCCACGGCGAAGATCCCGGCCAGCAGCGCCATCGGGAACCCCCGGTCCACGTCCGTCACGGAGTACTGGAGGTCATGGGGTGCGTCGGGGGCGTACGCGACCACCACCCCCTGCCCCTCCCGCAGCTGTCGCGGTGCGTCGGGCTGGACGACCTCGATGAATGTGCGCCCCTTGTCCTTGCCGCTCGTGACCTCGACCGTGGCCTTCTCGCAGAGTCCCGCCCCGTCGCCACCGGTGGCCGGGTCCCCCGTCTGCGGCGTGGTCTCGCCGCTGGTGGGCAGCTGGGACGCGTTCACGTCCTTGCAGTCGACCTTGTCGATGTTCACCACCTCGGCCTGCTGGGTCTGCCGGTCGAAACCGACACCGGTGCGCTCGTGCCCCGGCGCACCACCCGGCCAGAGCATCACGAGACCGACGGCGACCGCGACCGCGAACGGGATCAGCACGGCTGCGATCACCTTGCGCAGGTGCTTGGACACGGGGGCGGCGGGGCCGTGGCTGTGGCTGTGCGAGTGGGAGTGCTGAGGGCCCGGCTGTTCGGGAACGATATGGGGGGACGTCACCGGCCGATCATCGCAAGAAGAGCGGGGCCCTCTGTTCAGCACACCCGCGAGGGCGTTAGCGTGGTGGCACCTTTGCACACGCGGGAGCTCGGAGCACCGGGCTGAGAGGGCGCTGATCTCCGTACGTCCGTACGGGACACGCTGCGCCGACCGCCGAACCTGTTACCGGGTAATGCCGGCGTAGGGAGTAGGTCTCATGACCACAGCGGACGCACGCACGCCTGCCTCCAATCAGAGCGACCAGGCCAATCAGAGCGACCAGGCCAATCAGCGCGATGAGGCCGGTCGGAGCGATGAGGCCGGTCGGAGCGACGAGGCCGGGAAGTCCATCGGCTGGCACAAGGGATACGTCCAGGGCTCGCGCCCGGACCTCCGGGTGCCGGTCCGTCAGGTGCACCTCACCAACGGCAAGGACGTGACGCTGTACGACACGTCGGGGCCGTACACCGATCCCGCCGTCGACACCGATGTCCGCCGCGGACTCGCACCGCTGCGGGAGAACTGGATCATCGCCCGCGGCGACACCGAGGAGTACGCCGGCCGGACGGCGCGGCCCGAGGACGACGGGCTCAAGCACACCGCGCCGCGGATGGGGTCTCCCCTGCCCGAGCGAAGCCGAGAGCTCGGGGAAGGACTGCGCAATCTGGACGCCGTCTTCCCCGGCCGTCCGCGCCGGCCGCGGCGCAGCCGGGACGGGCGCCCGGTGACCCAGCTCGGGTACGCCCGCCGGGGCGAGATCACCCCGGAGATGGAGTACGTGGCGATTCGGGAGAACGTCGCGCCCGAGGTGGTGCGCGAAGAGATCGCCGCGGGCCGGGCCGTGCTGCCGGCCAGCGTCAACCACCCGGAGATCGAGCCGATGATCATCGGCAAGCGGTTCCTGGTGAAGGTGAACGCCAACATCGGCAACTCCGCGGTGACGTCCTCCATCGAGGAGGAGGTGGACAAGATGACCTGGGCGACCAAGTGGGGCGCCGACACGGTCATGGACCTTTCCACCGGCCGCAACATCCACACCACCCGTGAGTGGGTTCTGCGCAACTCCCCGGTGCCGATCGGCACCGTGCCCCTCTACCAGGCCCTCGAAAAGGTCGACGGCAGGGCGGAGGAGCTGACCTGGGAGATCTACAAGGACACCGTCATCGAGCAGGCCGAACAGGGCGTCGACTACATGACGGTCCACGCCGGCGTGCGCCTGCCGTATGTGCCGCTGACGGCCCGCCGCAAGACCGGCATCGTCTCCCGGGGCGGCTCGATCATGGCCGCGTGGTGCCTCGCGCACCACAAGGAGTCGTTCCTGTACGAGCACTTCGAGGAGCTCTGCGAGATCCTGGCCTCGTACGACGTGACGTACTCGCTGGGCGACGGGCTGCGCCCCGGATCGATCGCGGACGCCAACGACGAGGCGCAGTTCGCCGAACTGCGCACGCTCGGCGAACTGAACACGGTCGCCAAGCGGTTCGGCGTCCAGACGATGATCGAGGGCCCGGGACATGTCCCGATGCACAGGATCAAGGAGAACATCGACCTCCAGCAGGAGATCTGCGAGGAGGCGCCGTTCTACACGCTCGGCCCGCTGACCACCGATGTCGCGCCGGCGTACGACCACATCACCTCGGGCATCGGCGCCGCGATGATCGCCTGGTGGGGGACGGCGATGCTCTGTTACGTGACGCCCAAGGAGCACCTCGGCCTGCCCAACCGGGACGATGTGAAGACCGGGGTCATCACCTACCGGATCGCGGCCCATGCGGCGGACCTGGCCAAGGGGCACCCGGGGGCGCAGGAGTGGGACGACGCGCTGTCGGACGCCCGGTTCGAGTTCCGGTGGGAGGACCAGTTCAATCTGGCGCTCGATCCGGACACGGCGCGGGGGTTCCACGACGAGACGCTGCCGGCCGAGCCGGCGAAGACGGCGCACTTCTGCTCGATGTGCGGTCCGAAGTTCTGCTCGATGAAGATCTCGCACGACATCCGGCGTGAGCACGGCGGTTCGCAGTCGGAGATCGAGGCGGGCATGGCGGAGAAGTCCAGGGAGTTCGCGGCCGCGGGCAACCGGGTCTATCTGCCGATCGCGGACTGAGGCACGGCGCGTCGTACCGGCGGGCTCGTGCCGGCCGGTACGACGCGCCCGCGTGCGCCCCCGGACCCGTCAGTCCATCTCGTGTTCCGGGCCGCCGAAGTCGGGGCTGGAGAAGTCCGGGCTGGTGAAGGTGGGCCGGGGCGCGGCGGCCGGGCCGTCGTCCGGGCTGGAGAAGTCCGGCCGGCTGTAGCCGATCTTCGGGATGCGGTTGGCCGAGGGGTACGGGGTGCGGGCGGCGGGCGCGGCGCCGGGGTCGGCGAGCGCGTCCCGCAGGAAGGGCAGGATGCCCCGTTCCAGCAGTGCGTGCCGCCAGGCCTCGCGGGCACGCGCCACGTCCTCCGGCAGCTCCTCGCCCGGGTCGTCGACGGCGAGGGAGGTGGAGCCGTTCCGCAGGGCGGTGACGAGGAGGCCGATGGCGGCGATCAGGATGGCGGCCGCGGTGAGCGCCGCGAAGAACCAGCCCGCGCCGACCATGGTCCCCGCGAAGGACGGTGTCGGGCTGAGCATCTTCAGGAGGTAACCGACCAGCAGGAAGATCACCGCGGCCGTGCCGGCGAGCACCGGGGCCAGAACGGTGACGACGGCTCCTATGCCGGCGCCCGACCGGTCGGGATCGCCGGCGCCGGTTCCCCGGGCGGCGTCCTGGTCGGCGGCCGTGGCGCGCAGTTCCTCGCGGGCCTTCACGTAGTGCTCGTACTCGGTGGCGGCCGTGGCGGTGATGAGGGCGGTGGCGGCCATCGCCATGGTGCGCAGCTGTACCGGGTTGAGCCGTTCGCCGACTGCGGCCAGATCTGGTCGTTCATGGGCGTGACGCAGCGCGTCGTCGAGGATCCGCTCGTACTCGGGGCGGTCCTCGGTCAGCAGGTGCGGAGCGCTGTTCATGTGCATCCCCCGATGCTCCGTAGGGCCTGTGTGCCCGATTCGACCGGGCAGTGGGGCGGAAACGGAGGAGAGCCTGCTACTGGTACGCCGATGGTAGAGCGCCCACGGCACAGGGTGACAGGGGGTTTCCGGAAATAGGCCCAGTGGTCGGCATGGTCAGGTCGTTCATGCGTCTTCCCCGAGGGCCGTCAGTCATGCAGGGGGAGTTGGACGACCAGTAGCTTTCCGGCCATGGTCACTCCGCCGTCCATGGCGATGGCGAGCCCGTTCGCGTACACGTGGGGGCCGTCCACCAGCGGGCCCGCGCTGTCCTCGCCGTCCTCGGAGCCGACCTCGCCGAGCAGATACGGAATGGGGCTGTGACCATGGACGACGCGTCGGCCGCCGTAGGCCGCCATCAGCTGCTGGACGGCCTGCGGGCCCGCCTCGTCGCGGAAGGCGAAGCGCTTGGTGAGCTTGCGGAAGAGGTCCCAGCACTCATCGGCGTCGTTCCGCGTCAGAATGGCGTGCACCGTGTCGTTGACGTCCTCGATGGTGGTTCCGTAGTCGAGGTACGCCGTCGTGTCCGAGTGCATCAGCAGATGCCCGTCCTCCTCGACGACCGCGTCGAGCCGGGACATCCACTGGAGGTGGACGTCCTGGAGCCGCTCCATGTCGGTCTTCTGGCCGCCGTTGAGCAGCCAGGCGGCCTGGAAGGTGGCGGTGCCCGCGCCGGAGTTCACCGGGGTGTCGCCGAACCGCTTGGCGCCGAGGAGCAGCAGCTCGTGGTTGCCCATCAGGGCCTTGCAGTAGCCACCCGCGGCCGCGGCCTCGGCGGACAGCCGCATCACGAGGTCGATGACGCCGATGCCGTCGGGCCCCCGGTCGGTGAAGTCGCCGAGGAACCAGAGCCGCGCGTTGCCCGCGGACCAGTTGCGCTCGCCGTCGATCAGGCCCTGCTCGGCGAGGGCGGCGTGGAGCTCGTCCAGATAGCCGTGGACGTCGCCGACCACGTACAGGGGGCCGAGCTCCGGATCCTGGCCGGGCCGCGGTTCGGGCACGGCCCGCACCTGGACGGTGTCGTCGCGGGTGATCACCGGAAGGTCGCGCGCGGTGGGGGTGTACCCCTCCGGCGCCCCACCTTCCGGGAAGGCGTTCCCCGGGCGCGGAGCCGCGGGCGGCGCCGGGGACTGCGCATAGGGCGGTACGCGGAAGTCGCGCAACGTCGCCGTCCGCACCGCGGGTTCCTGACCGGCCCCCTGTGTCATCGACCCCTCCACCACCGTCGCGCCGCCGTACACCTGACGGGCCCTGCTGGTCGGGGCGGTCCGCGGTGTCGTCCGCCCATCATAGGAATGCGAATCGTGCTCTGTGACGCACCAGGGGTGGTGAATCCGAACGCACGCCGGGATATCCGGTCGATTGGTCCCGATTGGTCTGATCAATCCCCCGCCGGCGAGCGCGGCGCGCTGACCGTGGTGCGGGGCGGACGGCGTTGCGAGGACGTCCGGACGATGAGCTCCGTCGGTATCACCTGCTCCACCGGGCCGTCCTGGTCGACGCCTTCGATGGCGTCGATGAGCAGTTGGACGACCGCCGTGCCGATTCTGCGCGGTTTGAGCGAGAGCGTGGTGATGGGTGGCTCGGTCGTCGCGTAGACGGTGGATTCGCTGCAGCAGACCAGCAGCAGGTCCTCAGGGACGCGCAGACCGTACCGGCGGGCCGCCGCGAGCAGATCGGTGCCGTTGGGGTCGAAGAGCCCGTAGACGGCGTCAGGGCGGTCCGGACGGGCCAGCAGGCGGTCGGCGGCCACCGCGCCCGCACACGGGTCGTGAGCGGGGTAGGACTCGTACACGGGATCCTGGCCCACCCGCTCGCACCAGTGGAGGTACGCGGTGGTGGACAGCCGGGTGTACGTGTCGGTGGTGGTGCCGGTGAGCAGCCCGATACGGCGGGCCCCGGCGGCGGCGAGGTGGTCGAGGAGGTCGAGCACGGCGGCCCGGTGGTCGTTGTCGACCCAGGCGGTGACCGGGAGGGTCCCGGCCGGCCTGCCGTCGGAGACGACGGGCAGCCCCTGGCGGACGAGTTCGGTGACGACCGGGTCCTGGTCGGAGGGGTCGATGACGACGGTGCCGTCGAGGGCGACATTCGACCAGACGTCGTGGCGTGAGGTGGCGGGCAGGATGACGAGGGCGTATCCGCGGGCCAGTGCGGCGGAGGTAGCGGCTCTGGCCATCTCGGCGAAGTACGCGAATTCGGTGAAGGTGAAGGGTTCATCCCCGTAGGTCGTCACGGTCAGGCCGATCAGGCCGGACTTGCCGGTACGGAGCGTTCGGGCCGCGGCGGATGGGCGGTAGCCCAAGCGCTCGGCGACCTCGCGGACATGGCGACGGGTGGCGTCCGGGAGCCTGCCCTTGCCGTTGAGCGCGTCGGAGACGGTCGTGATGGAGACTCCGGCGGCGGCGGCCACATCCCGGATGCCTGCTCGTCCCCGCCTGCCGCCGCGCCGGGGGGTCTCCGTCCGGCTCACCTGGTGCTTCCCTGCTGCTGTCATGGCGAGCCGATAGTAGGGCGCGCACGGGTAGTTGGTCTGATCGCATATGCATGCGTTGACAGGCACGTTTCTGCATGGTCATCAGTAGTCAATAGCCTTGTGAATCAAGGGCGTTGTTGGGCAGAACCATCATGTGTGGGGTGTCGGACCGGATGGGCCTGCCGTAAGGGCGATGTTTCGAAGAGGTCTCAACTCACCTCTTCGAGGGACGCGCGCCACGGAGTGAGCCACCGGCGCGCGCCAGGGGGAGGAGCGCTCCCCCTCATTCCGGGGCCCACCGGACGAATCCTCTGTCCCGCCGTTCGCAGCGGCGCTCAATCCTCATAAGGTGAGCAGTATTGATGTGTACAGACGGTCGAGGAGGACCCGCGGTGAGCCAGACGAGCCCCAAGTTGCGCGCCGAGCTGGACGGCGTTCCCGCCTATGTGCCGGGCAAGCCGGCCGCGGCGGACGGACCGGTCGCCTTCAAGCTGTCCTCCAACGAGAATCCGTATCCGCCGCTGCCGGGGGTGATGGAGTCCGCGATGGCCGCGGCCACGCACTTCAACCGCTACCCGGACATGGCCTGCACCGGCCTGATGAACGAGCTGTCCGACCGTTTCGGCGTGCCGGTCTCGCACCTGGCCACCGGCACCGGCTCGGTCGGCGTGGCGCAGCAGCTGCTTCAGGCCACATCGGGGCCTGGCGACGAGGTCATCTACGCGTGGCGCTCCTTCGAGGCTTACCCGATCATCACGCAGGTCAGCGGTGCGACGTCGGTGAAGGTGCCGCTGACCGACGGTGAGGTGCACGACCTGGACGCGATGGCGGACGCGATCACCGACCGCACCCGGATGATCTTCGTCTGCAATCCGAACAACCCCACCGGCACCGTGGTGCGCAGGGTCGAGCTGGAGCGGTTCCTGGACCGGGTGCCGGGCGATGTGCTCGTGGTGCTGGACGAGGCGTACAAGGAGTTCATCCGCGACGCCGACGTGCCGGACGGCATCGAGATCTACCGCGACCGGCCCAATGTGGCGGTGCTGCGGACGTTCTCCAAGGCCTACGGTCTGGCCGGTCTGCGGGTCGGCTTCGCCGTGGCCCACGAGCCGGTGGCGGCCGCGCTGCGCAAGACCGCGGTGCCGTTCGGCGTCAGCCAGCTCGCCCAGGACGCGGCGGTGGCGTCGCTGCGTGCCGAGGATGAACTCCTGGGCCGGGTGGGCTCCTTGGTGTGCGAGCGTCAGCGGGTGCACGAGACGCTGGTGCGGCAGGGGTGGACGGTTCCGGAGTCCCAGGCGAACTTCGTCTGGCTGCGGCTGGGGGACCGCACCGCCGACTTCGCCGCGGTCTGCGAGAAGGCCGGCGTGGTGGTCCGGCCGTTCGCGGGCGAGGGTGTCCGGGTCACGATCGGCGAGGACGAGGCCAATGACCTGTTCCTGAAGGTGACGGAGTCGTACCGCAAGGAGCTGTAGCTGCAGCTGTAGCTGTAGCTGTAAAGGAGCTTCGGCGGACGCCGCCGCACGCATCCGTACGAAGAAGGGCCCCGTACCTCGGTCGCGAGGTACGGGGCCCTTCCGCGTGCCTCGTCCCGGGGCCGGCGCGGTGTCTGCTTCGGGGGAAATGATCAGTACGTCCCTGAAGGGGTACCCCGGCCGAGAGTTCGATTCGGGGGTGCGCCATAATTGCTTGTGAATGTGAACGCGTTCACAAGCGTGTCCTGCTTCCTCCCATGATCAGTCGGATTTAAGGGACAAAATGCCGGTGCAACTACGGCGACGTAAGGAGAAGACGACGTGGAGCTAGCTCTGGCGCCGGAGACCCTGGCGCGATGGCAGTTCGGAACGACCACCGTCTACCACTTCCTCTTCGTTCCCCTGACGATCTCGCTCGCCGCGCTCACCGCGGGCCTGCAGACCGCCTGGGTGCGGACGAACAACGAGAAGTACCTCAGGGCCACCAAGTTCTGGGGAAAGCTCTTCCTGATCAACATCGCCATGGGCGTCGTCACCGGCATCGTCCAGGAGTTCCAGTTCGGCATGAACTGGTCGGACTACTCGCGGTTCGTCGGAGACATCTTCGGTGCCCCGCTCGCGTTCGAGGCGCTGATCGCGTTCTTCTTCGAGTCCACCTTCATCGGACTGTGGATCTTCGGCTGGGACAAGCTGCCGAAGAAGATCCACCTCGCCTGCATCTGGATGGTCTCGCTCGGCACCGTCCTCTCGGCGTACTTCATCCTGGCGGCCAACTCCTGGATGCAGCACCCGGTCGGCTACCGCATCAACAAGGAACGCGGACGCGCGGAGCTCACCGACTTCTGGCACGTGCTCACCCAGAACACCGCGCTGGCCCAGTTCTTCCACACCATCACGGCGGCTTTCCTGGTCGGCGGCGCGTTCGTGGTCGGCATCGCCGCCTTCCACCTGGCCCGCAAGAGGCACATCCCGGTGATGCGGACCTCGCTCCGGCTGGGGCTGATCACCGTGGTGGCCGCCGGTCTGCTCACGGCCGTCAGCGGTGACCAGCTCGGCAAGGTGATGTTCAAGCAGCAGCCGATGAAGATGGCCGCGGCCGAAGCGCTGTGGGACGGGCAGCACTCCGCGCCCTTCTCGATCTTCGCGTACGGGGATGTCAGCAAGGGGCGCAACTCCGTCGAGATCTCGGTCCCCGGAGTACTGTCCTTCCTCGCCGACGACAACTTCAACTCGTACGTCCCCGGCATCAACGACATCAACAAGGCTGAGCAGGACAAGTTCGGGCCCGGCGACTACCGGCCCAACATCCCGGTCGCCTTCTGGAGCTTCCGGTGGATGATCGGCTTCGGGATGGCGTCCTTCGCCCTCGGGATCCTGGGGCTGTGGCTGACCCGGAAGAAGTTCATGCTCCCACCGGGGATGCGGACCGGTGAGGACGAAGTGCCGCACCTGGTCCTGTTCAAGAACAAGGCGCTGAGCCCGAAGCTCGCCAGGTGCTACTGGATCGTCGCCCTGTGGACCCTGCTCTTCCCGCTGATCGCCAACTCCTGGGGCTGGATCTTCACCGAGATGGGCCGTCAGCCCTGGGTCGTCTACGGCGTGCTCCAGACCCGTGACGCGGTCTCCCCCGGCGTCTCGCAGGGCGAGGTGCTCACCTCGATGATCCTCTTCACATCGCTCTACGCGGCGCTGGCCGTGGTCGAGGTCAAGCTGCTCGTGAAGTACATCAAGGCCGGGCCTCCGGAGCTCACGGACGACGACCTCAACCCGCCCACCAGGATCGGCGGCGACGATGACGACGCCGACCGGCCCATGGCCTTCTCCTACTGAGAGCGCAGGAGCCGAGAGATGGAACTCCACGACGTCTGGTTCGTGCTCATCGCCGTCCTCTGGATCGGCTACTTCTTCCTGGAGGGATTCGACTTCGGGATCGGTGTGCTCACCAAGCTGCTGGCCCGCGACCGCAAGGAACGGCGGGTCCTGATCAATACGATCGGGCCCGTCTGGGACGGCAACGAGGTCTGGCTGCTCAGCGCCGGCGGAGCGACGTTCGCCGCGTTCCCCGAGTGGTACGCCACGCTGTTCTCCGGGTTCTACCTGCCGCTGCTGATCATCCTGCTCTGCCTGATCGTGCGCGGTGTCGCCTTCGAGTACCGCGCGAAGCGGCCCGAGGACAAGTGGCAGACCAACTGGGAGAACGCGATCTTCTGGACCTCGCTGATCCCGGCACTCCTGTGGGGTGTGGCCTTCGGGAACATCGTGCGCGGCGTGAAGATCGACGCGGACATGGAGTACGTGGGCAACTTCTGGGATCTGCTCAATCCGTACTCGATCCTCGGCGGGCTGGTCACGCTCTCCCTCTTCACCTTCCACGGAACGGTGTTCGCGGGGCTCAAGACGGTCGGGGACATCCGGGTCAGGGCGCGCCGGCTGGCGCTGAAGCTGGGCGCGGTCACCGCGGTGCTGGCTCTTGGCTTCCTGATCTGGACCCAGGCCGACAACGGCGACGGCTGGAGCCTGATCGCGATGATCATCGCTGTGGTGTCCCTGGTCGGGGCGATCGGCGCCGTCGCGGCGGGGCGCGAGGGCTGGTCCTTCGCCTTCTCCGGAGTGACCATCACGGCCGCGGTCGCGATGCTCTTCCTGACGCTCTTCCCGAACGTCATGCCGTCCTCGCTGAACGACGCCTGGAGCCTCACGGTCACCAACGCCTCGTCCACCCCGTACACGTTGAAGATCATGACCTGGTGTGCGGGGATCGCCACTCCGCTGGTGCTGCTGTACCAGAGCTGGACCTACTGGGTGTTCCGCAAGCGGATCGGCACGCACCACATCGCCGACGTGCACTGAACGCAGTAGCGACCTGGTCCGCGACAGAGCGGATCAGGTCGTACGTGCCTTGACCGAGCCGAGCCCCCTGGGGTGTTTCACGTGAAACCGATCGACCCGCGCCTGCTCCGCCACGCCCGTGCCACCCGCCTCTTCCTGGTGGCTGTGGTGGTACTCGGACTGGCCGGGGCGGCGCTGGTCATCGCCCAGGCCATGCTCGTCGCCGAAGTGGTGGTGGGCGGTTTCGAGGACGGGCTCACCGGGTCGGGGCTGCGCACCCCGCTCATCCTTCTCGCCGCGGTCGCGCTCGGCCGGGCCCTGGTCTCCTGGCTCACCGAGCTGGCCGCCTACCGGGCCGGCGCGGCCGTCAAGTCGGAACTGCGCGGACGGCTGCTCGACCGGGCGGCGGCGCTGGGTCCGGAATGGCTGAGCGGGCAGCGCACCGGCTCGCTGGTGACGCTCGCCACCCGGGGGATCGATGCGCTCGACGACTACTTCGCGCGCTATCTCCCGCAGCTCGGGCTCGCGGTGGTGGTGCCGGTGGCGGTGCTGGCCAGGGTGGTCACGGAGGACTGGGTCTCGGCGGCGATCATCGTCGTCACCCTGCCGCTCATCCCGCTCTTCATGATTCTGATCGGCTGGGCGACCCAGTCGCGGATGGACCGTCAGTGGCGGCTGCTCTCGCGGCTCTCCGGGCACTTCCTCGACGTGGTCGCCGGGCTGCCGACGCTGAAGGTCTTCGGCCGGGCCAAGGCCCAGGCCGAGTCCATCCGCACCATCACCTCGCAGTACCGGCTGGCGACCGTGCGCACGCTGCGGATCGCCTTCCTGTCGTCCTTCGCCCTGGAGCTGCTGGCGACGCTCTCGGTGGCCCTCGTCGCCGTCACCATCGGCATGCGGCTGGTGCACGGCGAACTCGACCTCTACACCGGCCTGGTGGTGCTGATCCTCGCACCGGAGGCCTATCTGCCGCTCCGGCAGGTGGGGGCGCAGTACCACGCCGCCGCCGAGGGCCTCTCCGCCGCGGAGGAGATCTTCTCGGTCCTGGAGACCGAGCCGCGGGCGGCCGGTACGCAGGAGGTCCCGAAGTCGCTGCGGCTGGAGCTGGAGGGCGTGACCGTCCGGCACGCGGGGCGCGCCGAACCCTCGCTCGCCGGCGCCTCGCTGGTGGTGGACGAGGGGGAGACCGTCGCCCTCGTCGGCCCGAGCGGCGTCGGCAAGTCCACCCTGCTCGACGTGGTGCTGGGATTCGCCGGACCCGACGAGGGGCGGGTACGGGTCGGCGGCACCGATCTGGCGGACCTCTCCCCCGAACGCTGGCGCGAACGGATCGCCTGGGTCCCGCAGCGCCCGCACCTCTTCGCCGGCACGATCGCGGAGAACGTACGGCTGGCCCGGCCGGAGGCGGACGACAGCGCGGTGGCGGCCGCGCTGCGCGACGCCGGGGCGTACGACTTCGTGACGGACCTGCCGGACGGCGCCGCCACCCTCCTCGGCGAGGACGGCGCGGGCCTCTCCGCCGGACAGCGGCAGCGCCTCGCGCTCGCCCGCGCGTTCCTCGCCGACCGGCCGGTGCTGCTGCTCGACGAGCCGACCGCGAGCCTGGACGGCGAGACGGAGGCGGGCATCGTCGAGGCGGTACGGAGACTGGCGGCGGGCCGGACCGTACTGCTGGTGGTGCACCGGCCGGCGCTCCTGTCGGTCGCGGACCGGGTGGTGCGGCTGGAGCCGGCCGCGACGGCCGGACCGGCCGATGCGGCGGAGCGCCCGGTGCCGGCCGTGGTGCCGCGCCCGGCGGGCGCACCCGATGACCTCACCGGCAGCGGGGCGGGGCCCGAACCCGAGGTGCTGCGGGACACCGCGGCCGGGACCGGGCACGTGCTGGCCCGGGTCAGGGAGGCCGCCGGGGCACAGCGCGGCCGGCTCGCGCTCGCCCTGCTGCTGGGCAGCCTCGCGCTCGGCTCGGCGGTCGGCCTCATGGCCGTCTCCGGCTGGCTGATCTCCCGCGCCTCCGAACAGCCCCCGGTGCTCTACCTGATGGTCGCGGTGACGGCGACCCGCGCCTTCGGTATCGGGCGGGCGGTCTTCCGCTACGCCGAACGCCTCGTCTCGCACGACGCGGTACTCCGGATGCTCGCCGAGCTGCGCGTCGCCGTCTACCGGGGCCTGGAGCGCATCGCGCCCGCGGGCCTGCGCCGGACCCGGCGCGGGGACCTGCTCTCGCGGCTCGTCGCCGATGTGGACGCCTTGCAGGACTACTGGCTGCGGTGGCTGTTGCCCGCCGGGACCGCGGTCCTCGTGGGAGCCGCAGCCGCCGGATTCACCGGCTGGCTGCTGCCGGAAGCGGGCGCCGTGCTCGCCGCCGGACTGCTGCTGGCCGGGGTCGGGGTCCCGCTCGTCAGCGGTGCCTGTGCCCGGCACGCCGAGCGGCGCCTCGCGCCCGCCCGCGCCGATCTGGCGACCCGGATCACCGACCTGCTCGGCGGGACCGCCGAACTGACCGTCGCCGGAGCCCTGCCGGGGCGCTCGGCCAGGACCCGGGAGGCCGACGGCGTCCTGACCCGGATCGCCTCCAGGGCGGCGACCGCCACCGCGCTCGGCGGCGGGCTCACCGCCCTGATCGCCGGCCTCACCGTGGTCGCCGCCGCACTCGTCGCCCTTCCCGCGGTGGTCGACGGACGGCTGGCCGGCGTGGAACTCGCCGTCGTCGTCCTCACCCCGCTGGCCGCCTTCGAGGCCGTCACCGGTCTCCCGCTCGCCGTGCAGTACCGGCAGCGGGTCAGGCGGAGCGCGGAGCGGGTGTACGAGGTGCTGGACGCCCCGGTGCCGGTGTGCGAACCCGCCACCCCGGCCGAGGCGCCCGCGTCGCCCTTCCCGCTGGAGGTACGGGGTCTTTCGGCCCGGTACGCGGGGGCGCGGCACGACGCCCTGGACTCCGTGGACCTCACGCTGGAGGCCGGTCGGCGCATCGCGGTCGTGGGCCCGTCGGGTTCCGGCAAGACCACGCTCGCCCAGGTCCTGCTCCGCTTCCTGGACGCGCGGGCGGGTACGTACCGGATCGGCGGTGTGGAGGCGTCCGCGCTGGAGGGGGACACTGTCCGGCGGTTCGTCGGGCTGTGCGCCCAGGACGCCCACATCTTCGACAGCTCCATCCGGGAGAACCTGCGTCTCGCCCGTACCGGCGCGAGTGACGCGGAACTGCGCGGCGCCCTCGCGCAGGCCCGGCTGCTCGACTGGGCCGAGGCACTGCCGGAGGGTCTTGACACCCTGGTCGGCGAACACGGCGCCCGTCTCTCCGGGGGCCAGCGCCAGCGGCTCGCGCTGGCTCGGGCGCTGCTGGCGGACTTCCCCGTGCTCGTTCTGGACGAGCCCGCCGAGCACCTCGATCTGCCGACCGCCGACGCCCTGACCGCGGACCTGCTGGCGGCCACCCGGGGACGTACGACGGTGCTGATCACCCACCGGCTCGAAGGCCTGGACGCGGTCGACGAGGTGGTGGTCCTGGACGCGGGTGCGGTGGTGCAGCGGGGTCCGTACGCGGCACTCGTGGCGGTGGACGGTCCGCTGAGCCGGATGCTGGCGCGTGAACGCGAGACCGTACCTGTACGGGAGCCGGGTGAGTCCCTGGACGTACGGGTCTGAGCGATACAGGTCTGACGTTCCGGGTTCGAGGTGTCCGGGTTCGAGGTGTCCGAACCGGCTCCCGACTTTCCCGAACAAAAGGGACTAACTACTCTCTGGGTATGTCAGAGCAGGACCCGAAGCAGCCGAAGTACTCCACGCACCCGGAGCACCCGTCACACCCGGAGGACTCGCTCGAAGCCGCGACGGAGGCGACCCGCAGTCTGCGGGGCCTGCCCACCGAACTCACCGCCCGCGTGCCGCAGCTGCTCGAAGCCATGCGCTCCGTCGGCACCGGGCTCGAACTGCACACCACCCTCGACCGGATCTGCGAGACGGCGGCCGAACTGGCCCACGCCCGCTACGCGGCCATCGGCGTCGTGGACGAGGACGGCAAGGGGCTCTCGGACTTCGTCACCTACGGGGTCCCGGAGCCGGTGGCGGACGGGATCGGCCGCCGGCCCGACGGCCAGCGGGGTCTGCTCGGCGCCCTGATCCACGACCCCGGCCCCGTACGGCTCAACGATCTGACGGCCGATCCGCGGTTCGCCGGATTTCCGCCGGGCCATCCCCCGATGCGGACCTTCCTCGGCGTACCGATCCGGGTGCAGGGGGAGATCTTCGGCAATCTCTATCTGGCCGGGAAGCACGGCGGGGGCGAGTTCAGCGACTACGACCTGCACATGGTGCGGGTGCTGGCCACCGAGGCCGGCATCGCCATCGGCAACGCCCGGCTCTACGAGGCCGCCCGGCAGCGCGAGCGGTGGATCGACGGCTCGGTCGCCGTGACCACCGCCCTGCTCTCCGGCGGCGACGCCGACGACGCGCTCGCGGTCGTCGCCGAACAGGCCCGTCATCTCGCCGCCTCCGACGCCGGGATCGTGCTGCTGCCGGCCGAGGAGGGAGGCCTGGAGATCGTCGCCGTGTCCGCGGAGGAACCGGTGGCGGCGCTCGGGGTGATCATCCCGGCGCAGAGCCCGATCGTGGGGATGCTGCTGAGCGGCGAGGCAGTCTTCGTGGACGACTCGGCCACCGACCCCCGCGTGGTCACCGGACTGGCGGACCGGTTCGGGCCGAGCATGCTGCTTCCGCTGCACAGCGGGGGCCGGGTGCTCGGCGCGCTCGCCACCCCGCGGGCCCGGGGCGGCCGGCCGTTCACGGAGACGGAGCGGACCCTCGCCGCCCAGTTCGCCTCGCAGGCCGCGCTCGCGCTGATGATGGCCGAGGCGCAGCGGGACCGGGAACGGCTCGCGGTCTACGAGGACCGCGACCGGATCGCCCGGGACCTGCACGACCTGGTCATACAGCGGCTGTTCGCCACCGGGATGATGCTGGAGAGCGCTCAGCGCCGGTCGGACGTGCCGGAGGTGCAGACCGGCGTGGGCCGGGCGGTCGACGAGCTGGACGTGACCATCCAGGAGATCCGTACCGCCATCTTCGCGTTGCAGCAGGAGCCGGCCGAGGCGCCGTCCGGGCTGCGCACGCGGGTGCTGCGCGAGATCAACATGGCGGCGGTCCCGCTGGGCTTCAAACCGTCACACCGCTTCCTCGGCCCGGTCGACTCCGCGGTCGGGGAGCTGACCGGCAAGAACCTGATCGCGGCGCTGCGTGAGGCGCTGTCCAACGCCTTCCGGCACGCCGACGCGTCCCGGATCGACGTGGTCGTGGACGCGACCGCCACGCTTCCGGACGGGCGGGACGCGGTACGGCTCACGGTCGCCGACGACGGTGTGGGCATCCCGCCGGGCGGCAGGCGCAGCGGGCTGCGGAACCTGGCCCGCCGGGCGGAGTCGCTCGGCGGGGCCAGCTGGTTCGGGTCCGGTCTCGGGGAGGACGGCGGCGGCACGACGGTGGTGTGGCAGGCACCGCTCTGACAGCGCGCGGGTCACTCCGCCCGCAGCGGCTCGCGAGTCGGCTTCGGTGTGCGCGTGGGTCGCTGCGGCCCGGCTCAGCGCTGGGTGCGGGACAGCGTGTGCTCGGCGACGAGCCGCTCGATGACGACCGCGACGCCGTCCTCGTTGTTGTTGACCGTGCGGCCGCCGGCCGCGGCCACGGCGGCCGGGTGGGCGTTGCCCATCGCGTACGAGGTGCCGGCCCAGCGCAGCATCTCCACGTCGTTGGGCATGTCGCCGAACGCGACGACCTCGGCGGGGGAGATGCCGCGTTCGGCGCAGCAGAGTTCCAGCGTGCTGGCCTTGGAGACGCCCGGTCCGCTGATCTCCAGGAGGGCGGTCGGGCTGGACCGGGTGAAGGAGGCCCGGTCGCCCGCGGCGGTGCGGGCCAGGGCGAGGAAGTCGTCCGGGGTCAGCTCGCCGTGGTGGGCGAGGAGCTTCAGCACGGGGGCGCCGGTGCCCGGTGTCTCCTCGTGGAGCAGCTTCTCGGCGGCGGCCACGGTGGCGCCGGCGTCGAGGTGGAAGGGCGGGTATTCCGGCTCGTAGTGGATTCCGGTGGACAGTTCGACGGCGAAGGAGGTGCCGGGGGCGGCCGCGCGCAGGGTGTGCACGACGTCGAGGGCGGCCTCCCGCTCCAGGGCGCGGACCTTCAGCAGCCTGCCGCCGTCGTGCAGGTCGGCGACGGCGGCGCCGTTGGCGCAGATCGCCAGGCCGTGGCCGTGGACGTGGTCACTGACGACATCCATCCAGCGGGCGGGGCGGCCGGTGACGAAGAAGACCTCGATCCCGGCTTCCTCGGCGGCGGCGAGCGCCGCGACCGTACGGTCCGAGACGGTCTTGTCGTCGCGCAGGAGGGTGCCGTCCAGATCGGTGGCGATCAGCCGGGGAACGGCAGGAAGAGGGGAATCGGTAGCTGAGGTCACCGCCCCATTCTCGCGCACCGGGGTGCACGGGCGTGCGCAGGGGCGCACATCTGAGTACGCGCGCTTGTGAGCAGGGAACATCCCGCTGGCATATGCCAGCGACCCTGGAGTCTGTCGAAACAGCGCGAGGCCCGCCGGCGGCCGGTGGTGTGGTCACCACCCGCACCGAATCCGGCGGGCCCTCGTGCGTGCGTTCGTTCTCCTTCGGCAGTGGTTCTTGTCGTCGTTCCTTGTCGTGGTGCCCGGTTGTGGTTCCTGCCGGAGAGCGGAAGCCTTACGCCCAGCTGGTCATGGTCGGGGTGGGATCCCCGGCGGCCACGGCGGTGACGATCACAGCCCCCAAGGTCATCCCGGCCAGGATTCTCGCCCGGCGGCCGAACGCGTCCTTGTCCCCTGGGCGCCCCGCAGCATCCGTACCGGATTCGTCCCGCAGTTCCTGCGCCGCCGTGAGGTCGAGTTCCTGCTCGTGCATCCTGTACTCCCTGTGTCGGTGATTTCCGGTGAGTGGGTCAGTGCTTTCCCGCGAGTGGGTCAGTGTGAGTGGGCCGGTGCCGGTCCCGGCCTCAGCAGCAGGACCGAGGGCACCTCGGTCGCGCAGGCCAGCCGCAGCAGGCCGTAGCCGATTCCGGCAGTGCCGTACAGCAGGCCGGGGGTGGACACCTCGCCCGGTGTGCCGCACCTGGCTCCGTACTGTTCGACAGCGCCGAGCAGGCGTCCGCCGAACATCTTCCGCAGACGACGGGCCTCCTCGTACCCGGCCTGTTCCAGTTCGACGAGTGCGTCGACGACACCCAGTTCGCCGTTGCACAGCGACTGGTCGCGCAAGGGCTCGTGTGCCGCCGCGGCGTCGAGGAAACGGCGTACCGAGGGTTCACCGCCCGGCCGCCCGGCCGCTCCCACGGCCGCACCCGCCAGCCCGGTGCTCCAGCTCAGGTCCCGGTCCCCCGGGTACGGCGCCGGGGCCCGTCCGGTGGCCCAGCGGACGCCGGCGCCGCCGTGCAGGAAGCCTCCGTCCCCGTCCCCGTTACCGGCCTCGCCGTCCAGTCGCGCGGCGAGGGAATCGGCGAGTTCGCCGGCGTACCGTTCCCCGGTCTCGGCATGCACGGCGCGCAGCGCCGCGAGTCCCCCGGCCTGGCCGAGCCCGATCCCCTGCTCCTGCTCGTCGTCGGTGAGCGAGGAGGCCAGCGCGGTCAGCGCCGCGGGCACGCACGCGCGGAGCCGGGCGTCGTCCAGCAGGGTTGCCAGGCGGGCCAGCGCGTAACAGATTCCGCCCAGTCCGAAGAAGCCGCCGGGACCGACCTGCCGGGCCAGACCTGCGTGCTGCGCCAGGCCGCGGACCAGGTCCGGCAGCGCTCCCGCGGCGTGCCGTGCCACCGAGGTGTAACGGTCGATGCCGGTGAGCCGGCCCAGCTGGGCCAGGAACAGGGCCGGCCCCGGATACCCGTCGGCCAGGCCGGCTCCGGACTGCTGCACCGCCCACCGCTGCCCGTCCAGTGGTTCCAGGCCGATCCAGTTGGTCCTGCCGGTGTTGCGTACGGACGTGGCGATCACTTCGTCGCCGAGCCGGCAGGCCAGGGCCAGCAGCCGGCCGCGGTCCAGGGGCTGGGGGGTCACCGGCCGGGACCGGGCCGCTCCGGCGGCCGGTACGGTCTTGGTCGCCAGCGCCGCGGCGATCAGCCACGTCTGCCTGCGCAGATCCGCCTCGCTCATCCGGCGGATCTTGCCGAAGGCGGTGTCGAGGCCGCTCGCCGCGAGGGTGACGGGCACCGGGGTGCCGTGCGCGGTGCGCAGCGTGCGCGAGTCGGTCGTGCCGGTGAACAGCGGAACGTCGCCGGCCATCAGCTCCGCCCGTTCGTACACCGCCAGTTCCCGCAGGTGCGCGCGGCCGGCCTCGGTGTCCAGACCGCTGAAGGCCGCGGCGCGGGTGTCAGGGCCGGTGAGGTGGTCGGGCTCCGTGGCCTCCGCCAGCATGGCGGCGTAGACATGGCTCGGCCGGACCACGACCCGGATCGGCTGCCCGGCGAAACCCGCGAGTACTCCGCCGGGGTCCGCCAGTTCCCCGGCGTGGTGCAGTACGGCGCGGTACCCGGCGGCGAATCCGGCGTGCAGGTGTGTTCCGTACTCCATCGGGTCCACCGGGCTGCCGTCGAGTACCGGACGGTTCGCGGCGCCCGGGTAGGAGACCCTGCGCCGGACGATCCTCATCGTGTCGGTGCCGAGGCCGGCCCAGTCCGGTACCAGCAGCGAGCGGGAATCGTCCCGGCCCGCGCCGAACGCGGAGATGTCGACCCGGCCGGCCTCGGTGTCCATCAGCCACGGCAGCAGTCCGGTGCGGGCCACCGAGTCGTTCAGCGAGGCGAGGGCCGGATCGTCGCCGTGGTCGGTGCGCGGGCTCCAGGCCGGGTGGAACAGGGTCTCCACATCGACCACGACCGGCTGGCCGGCACTGGCGATGACGTTCTCGCAGTGCAGATCGACCGCGTCGATCGCGTAACACAGCGCCAGGAGTGCGCCCTGCCGGCGGTAGAACGACTCCACATCGCCCACGTCGGTGCACGCCGTCGCCGGAACGAATTCGGCCCATCCGTAGCCGTCACGGGACAGGAGCGCCACCCCGGAGGGCGCCAGCTCGGGCAGGATCCCGCGGAACCAGGCCAGCAGCGCGTTCCAGCTCCGGTGCAGTCCGAGCGGCCGGGGTTTGTACACCAGCCGCTCGCCCCGGGCGAAGCGGAGTACGGCCACCGTCCGGCCTCCGGCGTGCCGGTCCCCGGCCCCGAACCCGACCCCGACCAGGCGCGCGGTCAGGGCCGTCGGCAGCACCTCCGCGGCCAGCGCACGCCGGTCGGCGGCGAGCCGGTCGAGCAGTTCCGTGAGCGCCGCGGCGGTGTTGACGCACTCGCCGGCGAGCAGAGCGGCCAGCATCGGGTGGCGCGTGAGCAGATCGGTGAGCCGGTCGCGCCGGGCGAGACGGCCCAGGAAGGAGCGGTAGCGCTCGGGGCCGGTGGCGCCGTGCAGCACACCGGCGGCGCGTGCCGCCGCCAGTTCGCCGGTCAGTACGCGCCCGGCGAGGCGGGCCAGCCGCTCGGCCAGGGTGGCTGCCACCTCCTGCCAGACCGCGTCCAGGTCGACGGCCTCGGACCGCGCTCGCCGTGTCACCTGCTCGTGGGCCGCGGCCACGAACGGTCTGAACGGGTGGACGAGTTCGCCGACCGAACCGGCGTCCGCCGCTGACGGCGGATCATCGGTGGCGGGGGCCAGCAGAAGCACGTGTGCGAGGAACGCCTCATGCTCTCCCCTCAGCTGCTCCGATGGAGTGGTCGCAGGGACCGTCTGCCCGTTCGTTCGGTTGTCCACGGTCACAAGGGTGCTCACCGCGCGCCGGTCCGGCATGGGTATTCGTTGCCCAGATTCGTCACCGGTACCCACGGCCTCTCCCGGGGTGCCGTGCCGGAGGCGTCCCGGGGGCCGGCCGCTCGTCCCTTCCACCGACGTCCGGAGAGGGGCCGTGTACCCGGCCCGGATACCTTCGTTCGCCCGTATCTCCTTACAGGGAAGGCTAGTTACAATCCCCGCATGCGAACCCGCGCCGCCACCCACGTCGGCCGTCCTGCCGAACTGGCAGCTCTGAGCGCGGTTCTCGGGGAGGCGCGCCGCGGCCGGGGGACGACCGCGTTCCTGACGGGCGAGCCCGGAATCGGCAAGTCCCGCCTGCTGAGGGAAGTGCTCGGCTGCGCCGTGGACGCCGAGATGGTGGTCCTTCGCGGGCGCGGCAGTGTGACCGGGCCACCCGTGCCGTTCCGGCCGCTGACCGAGGCCCTGATGTCCGTCGCCAGAACGCTGGACCCGGAACTCATTCGGCAACTGGGCCCCTACCAACGGGTTCTGGGCCGGCTGGTGCCGGACTGGGAGGACCCCGGAGGTCAGTACGGGGACGCGTCGATGGTGGTGCTCGGCGAGGCCGTGCTCCGGCTGACCGCGCTGGTGGGCCGGGAACGGGGCTGTGTGCTGGCGCTGGACGACCTGCACGAGGCGGATCCGGAGACCCTCGCCGTGGTGGACTACCTGGCGGGAAACCTGAGCGGGCAGCCGGTCGCCGTGGTGGCCGCGGTGCGCACCGAGTCGCCGGCGGCGCACCTGCTCGCCGAGGAGGTGTGCCGGCGCAACGACGGGGTCGCGTTCCCGCTCGCCAGACTCGGCCGGCCCGAGGTTCACGAACTGGTCTCCACCTGCCTGGAGACCGAGCCGGCACTGATACCGGACCCGGTCTCGGACCGGCTCTTCCACGACAGCGCGGGCAATCCCCTCATGGTGGAGGAACTGCTGCACAGCATGATCGCCACCGGTGAACTCGTACACGCGCAGAAGGCGTGGCGGCTCACGGGCACCACCGTCGGCTCGGTGCCTCCGACACTGGTCCGGCTGATCAGCACGAGGGCCGACCGGCTGGGCGCCGGCGGCTCGCGGCTGCTGTCCGTCGCAGCGCTGCTGGGACGCCGTTTCCAGCTCACGCTCGTCCAGCAGGTCCTGGGTCTGGACGACCAGCACCTGCTCAACGACGTGCAGTCGGCGGTGGACGCGCAGCTGCTCGCGCCGGACGAGGGGATTCCGGGCTGGTACGCGTTCCAGCACCCGCTCGCCGTCGACGCGCTGCGCAGCAGGCTCGGTCCCGGTGAACTGGCCCGCACGGCGCGGCAGGCCGCGGAGGCGGTGGAGGTCGTCCACCCGGGCCTTCCGGGGGAGTGGTGCCAGCTGACCGCCCGGTTGCGGGAGCGGGCGGGTGAGCGCACGGCCGCTGCCCGGATGTATCTGGAGTGCGGTCGCAGAGCCACCGTGGCCGGTGCGCCCGGCTCCGCGGTCGCCGTGCTCGAACGGGCCCGCGAGGTGCTCGGCGGGCCCCAGGACCTGGCCCAGCACCATTCCCTGTTGACGGAGTTGCTGGAGGCGCTGCTCCAGGCTCTCGCCGATGACGGCCAACTGGACCGGGCGCTGGCCGTGGCGGAGGAGCTGACCGGGCTGGCCCCCGGCGACCGCACCCGGCAGATCGACCGGCACATCCGCCTGGCCTGGGCGGCGCAGGTGGCCGGGCACTGGGCGCAGGGCGACGCGCAGGTGACGGCGGCCCGGGACTGCCTGCCAGGAGCGGCGACCGAGGAGCAACTGGCCTCGCTGGACGCGGTGGCGGCCTACCTGTCCGTGCTCAGCCCGGCGGTGGACCGGATGGACCGCTGCGTCGGGCTGGCGCGCAGCGCGGCACGGCGGGCGGAGAGCGCCGGCCTGCCCCTCGTCGTCTGCCAGGCCTGGTACATCCTCGGGTTCGCCGCCCGCGAGCGTGACATGGCGGAGTCCGACGCGTGCTTCCGCCGGTGCCTGGACTGTGCGGTGGAACACGGGCTGACGGCCTGGCGCAACTACGCGCTGGTCGGTCTCGGCGGGAACGCCTGGCTGACGGGGGGCGACGCCGGTCCCCTGCGCCGGGCCCACCAGGAGCTGCTGCGGGGAGGCGCGCTCACCCTCGCGCAGAACGCCGCCGCGGTACTCGGTCTGGACAGGGTGCTGGCGGCGGACTTCGAGCGGGCCGAGGAGGAACTCGACGCGTCGCTGGCCGGGAGCCGTGGGCTGCGGCTGGTCGGCGTGACGCACTACGTGCTCATGGCCAGGGTCGTGCTCGCCGCGCACCGCGGCCGGCGGGACCAGATGCTGGAGGCGCTCACGGAGTTCACCCGCAACGGCGGTGACGAGTCCGGTGAGGCGCTGCTGGTGCACGGGCTCGGCCGCGCCGTCTGCGCGCTGCTGGAGGAGGACCGCGCCACGGCGGAGCTCGACATGGCACGGGTCGCGGCCGAACAGGAGCTGAGCCAGAGCCCGTTCCACCTCGACGGGCATCACGGCCTGGGACTGCTGCTGGAGGTGCTCGCCGGGCGGGCCGGTGACGAGCGCCTGCACGAGGTGGCCGCCATCGATGCGGCGGGGATGCGGTGGAACCGTCATTTCGTCGCGCTGGCGGAGGCGGTTCTCGCCGGGCGGCGGGGCGACTCGGCCGGGGCGAGTGAGGCGATGCGCCGGGCCGACCTGGATTCGCGGCCCTTCGCCATGGCCCGGTGCCTCGGTCTGCGCCTGGTCGCCGAGTCGGCGGCGGACGAGGGCTGGGGTCGGCCGCGGGAGTGGCTGCGCGAGGCGGAGGAGTACTTCCACCGTGCGGAGGTGTGGCCGGTGGCCGGTGCCTGCCGGACGATACTCCGGCGGCTCGGTGAGCCGGTCCGGCAGCGACGGTCCGGCACCGACCGCATTCCGGAGGCACTGCGCAGGCTCGGGGTGACGGCGCGCGAGTTCGAGGTGCTGGAGATGATGCCGGGCAAGCTGAGCAACAAGGCGCTGGCAGCACGGCTCCACATCTCCCCCCGTACGGTCGAGAAGCATGTGGCGAGCCTGTTGCAGAAGACGGGGCTGCCGGACCGTGGCGCCCTCTTCGACCAGGTGGCGGACCTGCTGCTGCGGGAGTGAGCTTCCGGACGCAAGCGATCGGCTGTCCGTCGTACGCCGGCCTTCTCCCTCTCCGTCTTCTCCGGGTGAGCCGGTGCGGGCGGGGTTCCGGCCCTCGCGAGAGGTTCCGAATCCGGGTCGGCCCTACCCATGTGCCAGGGACGGCGCGGCCGGATGATTCCACTGCCGCGACCACGCGGTGACGGATGACGCGCAGAAGGGGGCCGCCGTGGAACTCGGTGAGCGGACGGGGCTTGACCCGGCACCGCGCGGAGAAGCGGACATGACGCGGTGCGCGGTGGTGACGGACGTCATGACGCGGTGCGCGGTGCTGACGGGCGTTCGGACGGGTTGCCGGTCGCAGTGGCGGACTCCGCCCCGGCCGTCCCGACCGGAGGTGCTCGAACTCGCGCTGTGGGCCGCGGGCGGCGATCCGGGTCTCGCGGTGTCCGGCCCCGGCGGACAGTACCTCACCGCCCGGCCCCGCCCCGGTGCCGTGGCCGGCGCGGGCGACGAGGCCCTCACCAGGGCCCGGTGCGCCGTCCGTGCCGCGCGGGAGCGGCAGTTCCTCGGCCGGCACGCCGAGGCCACCGCGCTGGCGGACACGGCTCTGCTGTGGGCCCGGCGGGCGGGTTCGGAGCCGGAACGGGTAACCGCGCTGAGCGTGCTCGGCGTCTCGTTGTGGCACGGCCCCGAGCCCGTGTCCGCAGCCGTCCTCCGTCTCCGGGGTCTGCTGGAGGAGTCCGGTGAGGAACGGCCCGCCGCCCGCCTGGCGCTGGCCGCTCCGCTCGCGGTGCTGCACGGGATGCAGGAGCGCTGGACCCTCGCCCGTGCGGCCCTCGACCTGGCGCGTTCGGTGGCGGTGGAGTCCGATCCCGCGAGCGGCGGTGTGCTGGTGTCCGTGCTGTCGGCTCGGGTCGAGTCGCTGGCGGGCCGGACCCTGCGGGCCGTTCGGCTGCTGCGGGCCGCGGCTGACGCGGCGGACGCGCACGGCCTGGGCCTGTTGCGGGACGCGGTGCGCTGGGCGGCCGTCCGGCTGCTGACCGACACGGACCGGTACGAGGAGGCGGCACGGTGGCTGCCGCGGTGCTGCCCGCCGGCTTCGCGCACGGTCGGTGGAGGCGGTGCGGCGTGGACCGCGGGTGAGGTCCGGCCGGCCGGACTGGCGGCGCGGATCGCGGCGGCCCAGGGGCGTGCCGTGGAAGCCCGGACGCTGGCGGAGCGCGCGGTGGGTGAGGCGGCGGCGACCGACTCCCCGTTGACGCAGGCGCTGGCCCGGCTGGACCAGGCGGAGGTGCTGAGGCTAACGGGCTGCCGTGACGAGGCGCGCCACGCGGTCTCCCTGGCGGGATGGGGCTTCGCCCGCAAGGGGCATGTGCCCGGCGTGAGCGACGCCACGGTGCGGCATGCCGCGCTGGCGTCCGTCGTTGGGGCCGGCTGACGGTCGGCCGCCGGCCTCTGGCGTCCGGCGGCGTGCCACGAAGCGAGGGCCGATACCCGCCGCTGTCCGACCGGACCGTGGAGCAGGCCATGAGGGGCAGGAAGGCCGGGTCGGCCTTCCTGCCCCTCAGAGGGTTGTGCCCGTTCCATCACCGGCGGTTCCGCTGCCCGCGGACCGCTCGGTCAGTGCCCTGACCGGCCGTGTCTGCCCCGAGGAGCGCCGCCCAGCGCGGCGAGTGCTGGGCGGTGCGCCGGGGCGCACACGGCCGGTAGCGGCACTGTCAGACGCTGATGATGCTGTGCATGACGCTGCTGGTGGTGTCGTCGGAGATGCTGATCGTCATCGACGACAGCCCCTGCCCCGCCGATGATGCCAGTTCCTCCGTGTCGACGAAGGTCCGGTACCCGTCGATGAGTTCGTGGGCGCTCACGTCTTCTCCCTGACTGCTGTGAAGCCGATCAGCAGGTGTGCTCGGCGGTGAGCGACAGGGACACGCCGATGGTGATGGTGACGGTGATCGGCGACTGCTCCTCGACGGCGACGACGGACTGCGCGGCCAGCTCCTCGGCGTCGGTGTAGGCGTTGAAACCGTTCATCAGGTCCTGAGCAGACATGGGTGTCTCCCTCTGTGAGTGTGTGTTCGGTGACTGGGCCCTCAACGGCTGTGTGCCGTCGAGCGTGGTGCAGATTATTGACTCAGTAAGTCATTTTGCATGACACGATGTGTCAGTAATGCTTGCTTTCGACGGACGGATTCAGCAGCCCGACTCGTACGTGGCCACCACGCTCGCGATGCTGATGATGCTGATGGTGATCGGCGACTGCTGCTCGGCGACCGAGGTGTTCGTCGTCGCCGCCAGCTCCTCGGCGTCGGTGTAGGCGGCGAATCCGCTCATCAGGGCCTGGGTGGACATGGGTGTCTCCTTCGGTGCGGCGAGGGTGGGTGACCCCCGTCCGTCGGTTCCCGCCGGTTCCCGTCGGGGTGTGACTCATTTCTATGACCTCGGGAAGTGCCTGTCAATGTCTGTGACTATATTTGTCATGCATCTCGACTCGGGCGGGCGTCACCGTGTCATGGAAGGGTGCGTTCTCATGGGGTGACGGCTACCGCCCCTGGCCGCTCGGCGACGTCGTAAGCTACGGAGCGATCCTTGACACGCGTGCGGAATGGACGGCGGATGGAACTGTTGGCCCAACCTGAGTTCGGGCGGCTGCTGCGCAGACTCCGGGCCGAGCGCGGACTGTCACAGGCGGACCTCGTGGGTCCGAAGGTGTCGGCGAGCTACGTCTCGCGGCTGGAGTCCGGCGGCCGGGCGGTGACGCCGCAGGCGGCGGCCCACCTGGCGGAGCGGCTCGGCATCGCGATCGACGTCTTCCGGATCGCCGCGGGTGCGGTGAGCGCTGACCGGGCGCCGGCGCTCCTGGCCGAGGCCGTCGCGGCCCTCGACGACGGTGCTCCCGCCGAGGCCGTACGGCTGCTCACCACCTGCGCCGCCCTGCCCGACGTGTCCGCGGACCACACCTGGCAGGTGCTCTGGTACCTGGCTCGCGCCCACGAGAGGCTCGGGGACGTGCGGGCGCGGCGGGACACGCTGGAACGCCTGCGTCCGGTGGCCCAGGAGTCGGGTATCACCCCGCTGCGGGTCCGTGTCCTGGCCGGGCTGTCCGGCTGCGACCTGGCGCTCGGGGAGTCGGAGTCCGCTGTCGCGCGGGGCCGCGAGGCGCTGGCCGTGGCCACGGGCGCGGGGGCGGCCGACGCCGAACGCGCGGAGGCGCTGCTCGCCGTCGCGGCGGCCGAGGTGGCGACGGGACGGCTCGGCGAGGCGGAGGAACACGCCGGCCTGCTGCTGGAGCGGACCGCGGAGATGTCCGGGCGCCGGCGGGCCCGTGCGCTGTGGACGGTCGCGGCGGTGCACATGGCGCGCGACGCGCACCATCGGGCCCTGCCCCTGCTGGAGGAGGCCCTGGGCGCCGCGGACGCGCGGGGCGACCTGCTTCTGTGGGCCAGGCTGCGCCTGGCGGCCGTCTCCGCGTACGTCGAGGTGCATGGCGCGCTGGCGGCGGACCCGGAGCGTTGGTGCCGTGAGGCGGAGACCGCGCTCGCCATGATGGACGACGGGGCCGGTTACCTCTGCGAGTTGTGGGTCGTCCAGGCGCGGGTCGCCTTTCACCGGGGCGAGTTCGCCGCCGCGGCCCGGCTGTGTCGCGACGCCCTCACCGGCTCCGGCGCGATGAACCGTCACGACCGTGTCCGGACCGAGATCCTGCTGTACGAGGCGGAGTTGGCCGACGGCGCGGGCGAGTCCGCCGCGGCGGAGTTGCGGCGGATCGCCGAGGAGGCGACCCGTTCGGGCAGCCTCGATCTCGCCACGCGCGCGTGGAAGGCCCTCGCGCAGGCGGCGCTGCGGGGCAACTGAGTCTCACCAGGCTGGTCCGCGCACACCCGCGCGGCGGGCCACCCAGGCAGCGCCCGCGCGGCGTCTCACGAAGCCGCGTCCGCGCGGTGTGTTACGAGGCCGCGTCCGCGCACGCCCGCGCGGCGTCCCAGCCCTCCTCGTTGTCGGGTGACTCCGCTGCGTCCACGGCCTCCGAGACCATGTCCAGGTAGATGAACAGCTGTTCGTGCCAGGCGACGTACGCGGCGAAGTCGTGGGCGTGGGTGAGGCTCCGCAGGGCCACCGCCCGGCGGGTCGCGGCCGGGGACGGCTGCCGGCCGTAGCTCTCCAGGAAGGCCCCGGCCAGGGCGGTGTAGTCAGCGGGGCCGCAGACGCCCCGGCGGTGTCCCGCGGCCATCTCGGCGAACTCGGCCAACTGCCAGCTTATGTCGAACTCCCAGGAACCGCAGGTGAGTTCCTCCCCGGTGAGCAGCGCCGGGCGTCCTGGTCCGGTGGGCAGGACCAGCGTGCCGAGGGCGGGGCCGCCGTGCAGCAGGACGGGGGACGGCGGACCGTGGGCGGCGCGCTCGCCCCAGTCGGCGATCAGCGCCAGCCGGCGCTCGCCGAGGCGGGACCGGGCCTCGGCGAACAGCCGTGGTGCCGTGCCCGGCCCGGTGCCGGTACGCAGCCACCGGGCAAGCCGGGCCGGCGCCGGGGGCGCGGTGGGCAGCCTCTCGGGCGCGGGCCGGTCATGCAGCATCCGCAGGGTCGTTCCCAGGCCCCGTACGGCCTCCCGCACGGATGCCTCGGCGCCCGGGGCCGCGATGCGGAGGACCGCGGCCGCCGAACGGGTTCCGGGCGCGGGGTAGCGCAGCACGCCGGCCTGACGGGGGTCCGGCGTGGCCAGGGCGAGGCCGACCGGGGCCCCGGCGGACACCGAGCGCACCGCATCGGCCGTATGCGCGCCGGGCAGCGGAAGCGGGGTGTCACGGGACGGCCCCGGCCGGCGGGCCCACACGTGGCCGCCGGCGGGCACGGCCAGAATCGCGGTGAGAATGTGCCGGGTGCCCAGCTCGCGGGCGAGACGCTCGTCCGCCGCCGGCCGGATGCCGGTGCCGGGGGCTGCGTCAGACGGGGCGGGCATCGGAAGCTCCCTCCGACCGCAGGAGCGTGGACCGGCGTCGGGTGATCAGGTCGAGCAGCGCGGGCAGTGGTGCCGCGACCGAGGCGTCGTCGCGGCCGGTGGAGGCACTGCGGCCGGGGTGGGGTGGTGCGACCAGCACGTTGTCGTACCGTTCGAGCGCCGTGAGGTGGTTGCGGTAGGCGGGGCCGGCCTCGGCGCCGGGCGGAAGCGCGGGGGCGAGGCCGATCACGGTCCGGGTGCATTGGAGTGCCATCAGTACCGGTGTGTCGGCCAGTCCCTGCGCGAACCGGCCGATGAAGTTCAGGCCGGCGGGATGCACCGCGATCGCGTCGGGCCACCGGGCGAGTTCGACGTGGTCCAGGTGTGGTGCCGCGGCGTCGGAGGTGCCCGGCCATACGTCCAGCAGCACCTCGCTGCCCAGGATCGCCCCGAGGGCCGCCCTGCTGACGAACCGGTCGGCGCTGCGGGTGATCGCCAGGCGGACCTCGGTGTGCGGGTGGCTGGTGCGCAGCCAGTTCAGCCAGAAGGGCAGGAAGGCCACGCTGAGGGCACCCGTGCCGAAGAGCAGCAGCCGGGACGGTGCGGGCGGTGGGCCGCCGGGCGGCGCGGCCGGCTGCTCCTGACCCGGCCCGGCGGTGTCCGTCCCCGGCCCGGCGGTGTCTTTCGGATCCCCGGCGGTGTCCGCTCCTGTTGCGGCCGTGTCCTCTTCCCGGCCGGCCAAGTCGGCTCCCGGGTCAGCCATGGTGCTCCTTCACGGCGGTGAACACGTCCTCCAGGTCCGTCAGTGCCTCCTGGAGGCCATGGGTGAAGTGGACGCCGCCGACGTTGAGGATCACCTCGTCGATGCCGGCGGCGCGGTGCCGTGCCAGTTCGCGGGCGATGTGCGCCGGGCTGCCGTAGACGAACACACCTGCCTCCACCAGCTGTTTGGCCTTGAGCAGGCTGTCGTCCTCGGCCCGCACGTTCACCCCCGCCCGGCGCAGCATGTCGAGGTAGTGCGGGGCGGCCAGGTGGGCGGAGACCACGGCGGCGGCGAGGCGCGCCGGGTCGCGTCCGGGGCGGTCGACCGCGAGGTGGACCACGGTCGCCACCCGGGGAGGACACCGGTCGCCGGCCCCCTCCAGCAGGGCGGGGGCCAGTACGTCCCGGACGTACGAGGCCGGTGTGAGCCAGGTGATGGCGACGTCGGTCACGGCTGCGGCCGACCGTGCCATGGCGGGCCGCAGTACACCCGCGCCGATCTCGACGGCCGGGTGCGGGCGGGTGGGTGTCAGTGAGGCGCACAGACGCTGGTACTCGCCCGTCAGGTCGGCCGTGTCGCCGTCGAGCAGGGCGCGGGCGGCGGTGAGGAACTCCGTGGCCGCGGTGCGCGGGCTGCGGTACGGCGCTCCGTGCAGTGAGGCGACGAAGCCGGGGGTCGCGGTTCCGTAGCCCATGACCACGGTCCGGCCGGTGATCAGTGCCAGGGAACGGGCCTGGGCCGCCGCGTCGTACGGGGTGCGCAGCGGTATCAGGGAGACGCCGGTGCCGACCGGGAGACGCAGCCCGCGGCCGGCGAGGTGGGCGAAGAGCTGGAGGGGGTCCAGACGCAGCGACTGGCCCGTCCACAGGCGGCGGGCGTTGTGCCGGACCGCCAGTTCGGCGTAGGGCAGGGCGTCGTCGACGGAGTCCGGCTGGTGCGGGATCATCACGGCGGGCGTGGCCCGCGGGGACATGGCCATGACGTGGGTCCAATCGTGGTTCAGCGTCCGGAGGTGGCGAGCCGCCCGGTCGGACAGGGCAGTACCTCGCGGAGCGAGGTGAGGTTGTGGGCGGGGTCGGCCGGGTCGATTCCGGCCTCCAGCAGGCTGTCGTGCACGGTCTGGGCGAGCGAGCGGGCGGCGGGATCCTGGGCGTGTGCGACGAGGCCCGCGGCCACTGCGGACGCCCGGTGTTCGCCGAAACTGACCCGGCGCATGCCGGCCCGCCCGTCGTCCGGTTCCCAGGCGGCCCCGACGCCGGGTGCGAGTTCGCGTACGAAGGCCGAGACGGTGGCGCCGAGTCCGGGCAGGCCCTGGGCGGCGCCGGCGATGAGTTCCGCCGCGTCCCAGCTCTCCGGGCCCAGGTAGACCACGCAGGCGTCCTGGCGGGGATAGCCGATCCGGGAAGAGGTGATCTTGGCGCGGTACGGGACCCGTTCGCACTCCAGCAGGCCCAGCACGTCCGCCCAGATCCGCGGGGCCGCGTCGGGCCCGGTGACGTGCAGGTAGACCCGGAGCGTGCCGGTGGAGCGGGTCCTGGCGGCAGTGGTCCCCTCGCAGAGGAAGAAGCCGGGTGACACGGCGGGCCGGGCGGCGTCCAGCCGGACCCGGGCGCGGGTGCCGGTGCCCGCGCCGGTGGTGTCCACGCGTTCGCGCGCCACCGTCACCCGTACCCCGCCGTCCAGCGCGATGGGGATGCCGGCCTCGTCGCCGTCGCCGAGCAGTTCCACGGGACGCGTGATGTGACGGTGCGGCATGGCCGCGAGCAGCCGCGCTTCGAGGGCGGTGTCCCGCAGCGACCTGGGAGCCGTCGTCTCCTCGTCGGTGCGGCCCATGTGGTGGCGGCGGTAGAACTCGGCGGCGATCGCCGCACGCAGGGACCGCGGGTCGTCGGCGGTCAGTTCCCGCTCGCCGACCAGGGCGCTGGTGGCGCCGTCGGCGACGCTGGTCTCCCGCAGAATGCGCAGGATCGAGGGCGCCAGCGGGGCCTCCGCGGCAGGGATCGCCGGGGCGTCCGGAACGCTCCGTGCGGTCCATGGGTTCCGGGTGCTCGGGGCGGTGGTCATGCCTGGGTTCCCTTCCAGCCGAGTACGGACACGAAGGCGTCCGGGGAGAGCAGGGCGGTGCGGCCGATGCCGGCGGCGGCGCGTTCGGCGGCGCCGAGGCGTGCGCTGCGTTCGGACGTGGCGAGGAGCCGGTCGAGCAGGTGCCAGCCGGCGAACGCGGTGGCCCGGGTCAACAGGTCCGGGTCCTGTTCGGTGGAGTCCGGCCGTGCCTGTGTGTAGGCGTCGTGGAAGGCCGCGATCAGCGGGGTCACCCTGGCCAGCTCCGCGATGCCGGTGGCGACGACCTCGTCGTGGGACACGGGTGCTCCGGAATCCTGGGGCAGGCCGGCCGGCACCTTGAGGACGGCCCGGAAGAGCCAGTCGCCGGCGAATGCGCCGAGGTCACGGGCCGGGTCGCCGAGGCGGAACTCCTCCCAGTCCGTCAGGAGCATCCGGCTGCCGGGCGCGGTGAGGAACTGGTCCAGGCGCAGGTCGCCGTGGATCGGGGTGCGGGGCGCCCGCGCCTCGTCGCGCCTGAGGCCGTGCAGCGCCTCGTGCAGTGCCGGGTCGCCCTGCAGCAGCCGCCATGCCTCCAGGGCGCCGGCGCTGGCCCGGGTGTAGAGGGCCCAGGGCAGGGACCGCAGGTGGCCGAGGGGCGGCAGCGGCAGCGGGGTGTCCTCGATGTCCGCCCCGCCGGCCGGCCGCAGTGAGTGCAGGGTGGCGAGGATCCGGCCGGCTTCCCGCGCGAGCGGCGTCCCGAACTCGTCCTGGGCGGCCAGGTCGCTGCCCGAGGAGGCGTCCGCCACCAGCTCGAAGGCCAGGAGCCGGGCCACCTCGTCCGATCCGATCAGCCGGGGGCGGGGAAGGGACGCCTCCTCGGCGGCTGCCGAGACGACCTGTTCGAAGCCGAGTACCCGGCGGAACCGGCGCAGCGACTGCGCGGGCTCCCCACTGATGTGCTTGACGAAGACCTGCGTGCCCCGGGTGGTGGTGCCTGCCCAGTTGTCGTTGCGGCCGGGGTAGGCGCTGAGCGATTCCTCGGTGAGGGAACCCACCCCCAGACGCCGCAGAAGATCCGGTACGGCGGGGAAGTCGGACAGATCCGCTGGGGCGATCCGACGGCGCGTGCGCTCGTCCGGCGTCGCCAGAGTGTCATTCGGCATGACCGAATGGTAGCCACCCACTTCCATTCCATGTCAAGAACCAGGACATCTTTGGCATGAAACTTGACAAACGCTGGGTCCGGTCGTGTACACCAGTCAATGTCTTGCGCAGCGTGCCGCTGCGAATGTCGGCGACCCGACGGAGGAACAGCCATGTCGGCCGAACAAGTACACCCGCAACCCCCGCGCGCCCGGCTGCGCGTGCTGCGCCAAGTGATGAGGGACAGGAAGAACACGGTCCCCGCCGTGCTCCTCGCCGTGGCCGCGACTGCCGCGTCGCTCGCCGTGCCGCTGGTGGTCCGCCGCATCGTCAGCGAATTCTCCCAGCACCATTCCGTGACAAGTTATGTCATGTTGATGACAGTGCTTGCGCTGGCCGCGGCGGTGGCCTCGGCCCTGTCGTCGTTCCGGCTGGCGCGGGCCGGCGAAGCCATGGTGCTGACGGTCCGGCAGCGGCTGGTCGCCCATGCGCTGCGCCTGCCGCTGTCCGACGCACGCAGGGTCGGTGTCGGTGAACTGGTCTCCCGCGTCACATCGGACTCCGCCCAGCTGCGGTCGGTGGTCGACATCGGCGTCACCCAGCTGCCCATGGCCGCTCTCACCGTCACCGCCACCCTGATCATCATGGGCCTGCTCGACTGGGTGCTCCTGCTCATCGTGCTGTTCACGTTCACGGTGGCCGGGCTGGCGATCACCGTGTTCATCAAGGGCATCCGGCAGAGCAGCGCCGACCAGCAGGAGGCGCTCGGTGAACTCGCCCAGCGCTTCACCTCCGCACTCGGCGCCCTCACCACCATCAAGGCCTGCCGGGCGGAGGCCCAGGTCACGGGTGCCATCGACGGCGACGCGGTGACCGCCACCGGCGCCGCGGTCACCGCGGCCCGCCGTCAGGCGTTCGTCACCCCGATCATGGGGCTCGGCCAGCAACTGGCCCTGATCGGTGTCGTCCTGGGCAGTGGCACGCGGCTCGCCACCGGCTCGCTGAGCATCGCCGAGTTCGCCGCGTTCCTGCTGTACCTGCTGCAACTCCTGGCCCCGCTCTCGCTGGTGACCAGCGGCATCGCCCGGCTCCAGCTCGGCTTCGCCGCGCAGGCGCGCATCGAGGACGTCCTTTCGGAGGAACGCGAGGACGCGTCGCGGGAGCCCCGTCCGCTCGACGAACCGCGCGACGTCCCGGTCTCGGTCCCCGGCACCCTGCCCGGCACGGTCGCTCTAGTGCCTCCCGCCGGGCTCACCGACCCCGGCGCGCCCGCGGTCGAGTTCGACCGGGTGGGGTTCAGCCACGACGGGAAACGCCAGGCCGTCGACGACCTGTCCTTCACGGTTCCCCGGCGCGGGGTCACCGCCCTCGTCGGCCCCTCGGGCGCCGGGAAGACGACCGCGCTGAACCTGATGGAGCGCTTTCTCGTACCCGATGGCGGCGCCGTCCGGCTCCTCGGCCGTGACACCGCGCTCTGGCCGCTGGACGAACTGCGCGGCCATGTCACCTACCTCGATCAGGCGTTCACCCTTCTCGAAGGAACCGTCAGGGAGAATCTGCTCCTCGGCCGCACCTCCCCGGCCACGGAGGACAGCCTGCTGGCCGCGCTGGCGGCGGTGGGGCTCGACGAGGCGGTCGCCCTGCTGCCCCAGGGGCTCGACACCACGGTGGGCCGCGGCGACGACCTCTCCGGTGGCCAGCGTCAGCGGCTCGCGCTGGCCCGCGTGCTGCTCACCGACGCCCCGGTGGTTCTGCTGGACGAACCGACCTCCCAGCTCGACAGCATCAACGAGAACCGGCTGCGCGAGGTGGTCGACCGGCTGTCCCGGGACCGGGCCGTCGTCGTCGTGGCGCACCGCATCTCGACCGTCCGCCGGGCCCAGCGCATCGTCGTCCTGGACGAGGGACGTTGCCTCGACTCGGGCACCCACGACCAGCTCCTGGACCGCTGCGCGATGTACGCGGAGCTGGTACGGGGACAGCGGCTCGGTCTCCGTGTGGGCGCAGGTGTCTGAGCCGGCACGCGGGCCATCCGCCGCGGCCGCCACCGGCCGCATCCGGCGCTTCACCCTGCCCAACGGCCTGAGGGTGGTGCTCGCCCCCGAACACGGCACCGGCGTCTGCGCAGTCGGCCTGCGGTACGGGGTGGGGTTCCGCTCGGACCCGCCGGGGCGGGCAGGGCTCGCACACCTGCTGGAACACCTGATGTTCCGGCGGCGCACCCGCCCCGGCGCTCCGGGCGCCACGGAACCGGCCGGCGGGTACGCGAACGCGGCGACCGGGCAGGACTCCACCGACTTCTACCACGTGGTCCCGGCCGGTCTGCTGGGCAGCGCGCTCGCCACGCAACGCGGACGGATGGACGCGCCGCCGCCGGACGCGGCGGTGCTCGCCACCGAACTCGACATCGTGGCGGAGGAGATCCGGCGCAACATCACCGGCCGCCCGTACGGCGGATTCCCCAAAACCGTGCTGCCGCCCCTGCTCTACCGCACCTACGCCAACACGCACGACGGCTACGGGGACATGGAGGCGCTGGGACACGTCACGCCGCAGGAGTGCCGGGACTTCTTCGAACGGCACCACGCTCCGGGCAACGCCGTCCTCACGGTCATCGGCGCATTCGAACCCCTGGCGACACGGCAATTGATCGAACGGAAGTTCGATGATGTGCCGGCCCGGCCGGTGCCGTCATGGGAGGCCCCGTGCGAGCCGGAACAGGTCACCGACCGCCAAGGACGGCACACGGATCCACTCGCGCCGCTGCCCGCCGTCTGCGTCGGCTACCGGCTCCCCGACCCCGTCGCGGACCTGAACGGCTACCTCGCGCACGTGCTCCTGGCGGCGCTCGTGGAGCAGCGCCTCCGCGAGAGACTTGTGCGGCGGGAGAACCGCGCGGTGGCCGTGACGGCGGGCTGCGGACTGATCGGCGGGGCGTTCGCCGCACGCCACCCGGTGACCCTGGCCTGCACCGTCACCCACACGGAGCGGATGGGCGCGGGAGAGGTCCGGGGCGCCCTCGACACCGAACTCGCCGCACTGGCCGCGGACGGCCCGGCCCCGGACGAACTCCGCGTGGTCGCCAACCGCTGGATCAGCGGCCTGCTGCGTCACCATGACGCGCCCCATGCCCGGGTGCGTGCCCTCGGCGCCTTCGAGCTGTTCCACTCGGACGCGGCCCTGTACGAGCGCGTCCCCCGGCTGCTGGCCACCACCTCGACGGCCGCGACCGCCGAAGCCGCGGCGCGGCTGCGCGACGCGCACCGCGCCGTCCTCACCCTGGCCCCGCAGGAACCCGCCCGCCGCACCCAGCCCCCCGTACCCGGACCGTGAGGCAGACATGACCCGCAGGACGACCGGCACACCGGACAGCCTTCGCCGTACGGGTCCGCCGCACGCGTTCCGCCGACCGGAGGCCCGTATGGGGCCCCGGCCGCACGCGTTCCGCCGGCCGGAGGCCCGTGCAGAGCGGCTGCACGCGTTCCGCCGGCCGAGGCCCCGTACCGTGCGGCTGTCAGGAGCCGCACGATGACCGGCACACTCCTCGGTCCCGCCGCCACCGTTGCGCGGAGTGCCGTCGCTCGCCTGCCCGGTGGCCTGCGGGTCACCGCCGTCCGGCTGGCCACGGTGCCCCGCGTGGAGGTGCGGCTCGCGATGCCGCTCGCGCCCCGGTTCACCGGGCACGCCGTCGCCGCGGACGCCGTCACCGGACCGGTGCGGGCGGCGCGAGCCGCTGTGCTCGCGGCCTGTGCGCTGCGCGGTGCCACGTGTGCGGACGGAACACGCACGGAGACCGCGCTGGGGCGGGCCGGCGCGGACCTCGTACCAACGGCCGGCGCCGACCGCCTGGCGCTGCACGGCGGTGTGCTCGCCGGCGGCCTGGACGTCCTGCTGCGCGCCATGGCCGCGGCGGTGTCCTCGGTGACGTGGTCCGAGCACGACGTGGCGGCGGCGCGCACCGTGCTCGGCGGGCAGGCCGCGGTGGCCGCCAGGCAGTCCGCGGCGTCGGCCCGCGCGCTGCTCCACCGGCACGCTCCCGGCTGGGCCGGTGACCCGCAGGGACTGCCGACTCCGGAACTGATCGACGCGGTCACCTCCGAGCAGGTGCGCGAGCTGCACGCCCGCGCCCTCGTACCGGCACCCGCACGACTCGTCCTGGTGGGCGACCTGGACCCGGACGCGGCAGTCGGCGCGGCCCGTGAGGCATTCGCGGGGTGGACCGGCCCGGCAGCAAGGACACCGGACGTCCCCGGGTGCCCCGGCCCCCCGCCCCGGCCCGCCGCGGACTTCCCGTCCGGGACGGTCGGGCTGTATCCCGCCGCTCGGGAGGGCATCGCGCAGGTACTCCTGTGCGCGGCGAGCGACGACGAGCCGCTCACTCCGGCCCTGCGTCTGGCGGCCCTCGTGTTCGGCGGCCATCCGGAGTCCCGGGTGATCACCCGGCTGCGCGAACGCCACGGCTACACGTACGCGGTCCGGTCCTGGGCGGAGAGCCGAGGAGCCGTCGAGCCGGGATCCCGGTCCGGGGGCGGATTCCCGCTGGAGCGCGGACACCGGCTGTTCATCGGCGCGGACACGGCGCCGTCCAAGGCGCGTCCCCTGCTGGAGGGCCTGGGCGACGAACTGGCACGGATGGTGACGGACCCGCCGTCTGCCGGTGAAGTGGACCGCGCGTGCGCCCACTTCACCGGGATCTCGCTGATCGCGTGGTCGACCCAGGCGGGCCTGGCGGACGCGCTCGCTGATCCCTCGCCCCAGTCGCCGGCGGACCCGGAACAGCTCCGCGAACTGCTCGTGGCGCTGGCCCGTACACCTCCCGAGACCGTTGCGGCCGCTGCCCGCGGCGCCTTCGCCCCCGGGCGGTTCACGGGTGTGGTCACCGGGGCGGCACCGGCATTCGGCGCCGGCCGTCACTGGCGAGTCACGACCTCGGCGGAGTGACTGCCGGAGCCGTCCTGCGCGCCCTTGCGGTGCGTCCGTCAGCAGCACGTCTCTTCAATGGAGCTGGGGAAGCGCCTCGGTCGCGATCTTCTCGAAGGCTCCCTGGTCGGCCGCGAAGTCCGAGTCCGGGATGGGCCAGTGGATCACGAGCTCGGTGAAGCCGAGATCGCGGTGGCGGCCCGCGAAGTCGACGAACGCGTCGACCGATTCCAGCGGACGGTCGCGGTCCGGGGTGAAGCCCATGAGCAGGACCTTGTCCAGCGGCGCGGCGTCCCGGCCGATCTCTGCGCAGGCCGCGCCGAGCCGCTCGATCTGGCCACGCAGCGCGGCCACCGACTGCTCCGGAGTGCCCTCCTCGAACAGCTTCGGGTCCCCGGTCGTCACCCATGCCTGTCCGTACCGGGCGGCCAGCCTCAGCCCGCGCGGTCCGGTGGCCGCCACCGCGAAGGGCAGCCGGGGCCGCTGCACACAGCCCGGGATGTTCCGTGCCTCGACCGCCGAGTAGAAGTCCCCCTCATGCGTCACCGCGTCCTCGGTGAGCAGCCGGTCGAGCAGCGGTACGAACTCGCCGAAGCGGTCCGCGCGCTCACGCGGCGTCCACGCCTCCTGCCCCAGCACCGTCGCGTCGAAGCCGTTGCCGCCCGCCCCGATTCCCAGGGTGATCCGCCCGTCGGAGACGTCGTCGAGCGTGATCAGCTCCTTGGCGAGTGTCACGGGGTGGCGGAAGTTCGGGGAGGTGACGAGGGTGCCCAGGCGGAGGCGCTCAGTCGCCGTGGCGGCGGCCGTGAGGGTGGGCAGGGCGCCGAACCAGGGGCCGTCGCGGAAGGTTCGCCAGGAGAGGTGGTCGTAGGTGTACGCGGCGTGGAACCCGAGCTCCTCGGCTCGCTGCCACTTCGCGCGGGCCCCCTCGTGCCATCGGTCCACGGGGAGGATCACGGTGCTCAGGCGCAGGCTCATGCCCCGAGCCTACGTGTCACCCCTCCGCCGGCCGGTCAGGCCGTACGAGCGCAGGCTTCGCGGGCATCCGGGTGGGGGATTGCTCCGGGTCAGCCGGGCAGGCGCAGGAACTCCGGGGGCACCGCGGTCGTGAGCCAGACCCCGTTGGCGCTGACGCGGAAGGTGTGACCGGCCAGGTGCATCGCGCCGGTGTCCACCGACAGCACGACGGGCCGGCCGCGCCGGGCCCCGACGCGGGTCGCCGTCTCACGGTCCGGCGAGAGGTGGACGTGGGTGCGGTTCATCGGCCGCAGGCCCTCGCTCCGGATCGCGTCCAGGAACCGGCCGACCGTACCGTGATAGAGGTACGCGGGCGGCTCGGCCGGCGGCAGGTCCAGGTCCACGTCGACGGTGTGTCCCTGGCTCGCCCGGATGCGGCCGCCCTCGACGGCGAAGCGCTGCTTGTCGTTGGCGGCGACGACATGGTCGAGCTCGGCGCGGGTGAGCGGGAAGCGGTGGCGGGCTGTGGCCCGGAGCAGCTCGTCGATGGTCACCCAGCCGTGTGCGTCGAGCTGGAGGCCGATCCGTTCGGGTTGATGCCGCAGGTGCTTCGAGAGGTACTTCGACACCTTGACGGCGCGTCTTTCATCCATCCGTCCAGAGTGCCCGCGACGCGGTCTCCGGCGCATCCGGATTCTCCTCGGGATTCACAGCAGCAATTTTCGTCCACAGGTTTGATCCACAGCCAACTCGGGTTATCCACAGGTAATTTGGCGATTCTGTGGACAAGTGGTGTGCGATTTAGCCTATTTAGTCAATTTGCTCCGTGTTGGCGTGAGATGAGGCAAGAGCGTCCAATGTTCGTGCTTGTACCTCACGTTCAGCGGCTGCGGTGACAAAGGCGGAGGCGTGTTCCCGGCCAACCAGCCGTTCCACTGCCGAGATTGTCGCGGGCGGCAGGGCCACCGGCACCGGCGGATGCGCCACGGAACCCGAGGTGAAGGGCTCCTCCGCGGTGAGATGGTGCTCCAGGTGACGCGTCGCGAACGTCCGCATCGCACGGGCGAGTTCGGCGTCCACCGTCTGCTGGGCGAGCGGACGGAGCCTGCGCACCATCGAGGCGGCCTCGGCCGCGTCCGCGTCCGTCGGCGGCCGATGGCCGAGATAGCGGGCGAAAACGTGCTCAGTGGTGAACTCCAGGAAACGGGAGGCTATCTGTTCGACCTGACCCCGAAGTTCCCTCAGATGTCCGGAGATCGCGCTGAGCGGGACGCCCGTCGCGTACAACTCCACCGCGACCGCGAGCTCTTGGGGGCTCGGCACCAGGAACTCGTCGTCACGTCCGGGGATTGGTTCGAGCACGCCGAGGTCCACCGCCTCGGTGATGGCCTGCTCGTCGGAGGTGCCGCCGAACTTCGTCTCCAGCTCGGCCCGTGTGATCCGGTCCGCCCGCTCGTCGGTCCACGGCCCGTGCACCTCGGCGACGAGCCCCAGCACCCCGCCGAGCCCCCGGCCCGTGTCCCACGCCTCCAGCAACTCCTTGATGCTGGCCAGGGTGTAACCGCGGTCGAGCAGGCCGGCGATCTGCCGGAGCCGGGCGAGATGGGTGTCCCGGTACACATTGGCCCGGCCCCGCCGCTCCGGGGTCGGCAGCAGCCCGCGGTCCTGGTAGGCGCGGATCGTGCGGACCGTGGCACCGCTGGCGTGCGCCAGGTCCTCGATGCGGTACTCCGTGCCCGCCCGCCCGGCCGACGACGGCCCCGGCCCGCTCACAGCGGCGGCTTCAGCCGGGCGATGCCGCGCAGCGCCCCGGGGCTGACCCGGGACAGGAACCGGGCGGCATGGGACTCCGGCGTCACCGGGACGACGGCCTGGTTGCGGACGACCGCCCGGAGGATCGCCTCGGCGACCTTCTCCGGCGGGTAGTTGCGCACCCCGTACAGCTTGCTCGTCCGTTTCCGCAGCCGCTGCTCCTCCGCCGCTCCGGTCCCGGCGAAATGCGTGGTCGCGGTGATGTTCGTGTTGACGATGCCGGGACAGACCGCGCTGACCCCGATCGACTTCTCGGCGAGCTCGGCGCGCAGACATTCGCTGAGCATCAGCACGGCGGCCTTCGACGTGCTGTACGCCGGAAGCGCGCGCGACGGCTGATACGCGGCAGCGGAGGCCGTGTTGACGATGTGACCGCCCTGCCCGCGCTCGGCCATCTGCTTGCCGAAGAGCCGGCAGCCGTGGATGACACCCCAGAGATTGACGTCGAGGACGTGCCTCCAGTCCTCGGTGGTCGTCTCCAGGAACGAGCCGGACAGCCCGATCCCCGCGTTGTTGACCAGCACGTCGACGATCCCGTACTCGGCGGCGACCTTCTCCGCGAGCTTCTCCATGGCCTGCTCGTCGCTGACGTCGACCGTCTCCGCCCAGGCGGCCGGTGCCCCTATCAGCCGGGCCAGCTCCGCCGTCCGGGCCGCACCGTCCGCATCCCGGTCCACGGCCACCACCCGGGCGCCCGCCTCCGCGAAGGCGAAGGCGGTGGCCCGGCCGATGCCGCCGGCCGCGCCCGTCACCAGGACGAGCTGTCCGCCGAACCGGTCCGCGTACGCACCCTTCGGCGCGGTGTCCCGCACCGGGACGCCGCCCTGCAGAGCCTCCTCGTTGGCGGCGGCGAACTCATTGATCCAGGAAGCCAGCTGGTCGGGCCTGGTGCGCGGCACCCAGTGCCTGGCCGGCAGCGAGCGGCGGGTCAACTGCGGCACCCATGATTCGAGTTCGTCGTAGAGCTGCTCCGACAGGAAGATGTCACCGGTCGGTGTGATCAGCTGGACCGGCACATGCGCGTAGGCGTCGGTGCGGGGCCTGCGCAGCCGGGACCGGACGTTGTCGCGGTAGAGCCAGGCTCCGTGCGCCGCGTCGTCGGGCAGGGACGCCGTCGGGTAGTCGCCCGGCGGCACCTTCTCCAGCCGTTCCAGGATGCCGGGCCACCGCTTGCCGAGCGGGCCGCGCCAGGCGAGCTCAGGCAGCACCGGCGTATGCAGCATGTACACGTACCAGGACTTGGCGCCCTGGCCCAGCAGCTGGCCCACCCGGCGCGGAGTGGGCCTGGCCATCCGTTGCTTGATCCAGTGTCCGAAGTGGTCCAGGGACGGGCCGGACATCGAGGTGAAGGAAGCGATCCGGCCCTCCGTGCGGCTGACCGTCGCGAACTCCCAGGCCTGGACCGAGCCCCAGTCGTGCCCGACCACGTGGACCGGCCGGTCCGGGCTCACCGCGTCGATCACGGCCAGGAAGTCGTCGGTCAGCTTCTCCAGGGTGAAGCCGCCGCGCAGCGGGACGGGCGCCGTCGAACCGCCGTGACCGCGTACGTCGTACAGCACGACGTGCCACTCTCCGGCCAGCTGCCGGGCGACCTGTGTCCAGACCTCCTTGCTGTCCGGGTAGCCGTGCACGAGCACGATCGTCGGACGCGTCTCCTCGCCCAGTTCGACGACGCACAGCTCGATACCGCCCGTGGCCACCCGGCGCTCGCGCGCCCCCGGCAGATCCCGCAGACTCATGCCGCCACCCTCTCCTCGGCCCAGCGCCGCACATGCGGCAGATCGTCGTCCAGCCAGAAGGCGCTCTGCTCGGGGTCCCGCGAGTCGGTGACGACCAGGATCTCCTCGAACTTCGCGCCGGTACCCCGGAATCCGAGATGGGGTTCGACCGCCCACAGACCCGGCTGCGGAGGATGGTCGGAGAAACGGTACGGACTCCAGAGCGGCGACCAGCCGTCCCGGTGCCCGTGGACCGCGTCACTCAGCAGCCCCTTGAGCGACTGGGTGCCGAACCCGAACACCTGCGGCGACCAACGGTGTTCGGCCACCCGGTCGACCTTGTGGGCGATGACACCGAAGGGGTAAGCGCGGTGCCGGTTGGCGTAGCCCTGCCTGATCATCAGGCGCTCGACGTCCTCGTATATCTCGCGCAGCGGACGCCGCTCGCGCACCTCGCGCAGGATCAGCTCGCGGTGGACCTCCAGGTCGGCGAGCAGCCTGTCGTGCAGGGGGTTCAGCCCGAGGCAGCCGGAGTAGCCGATGTCCGCGGTGAATCCCTTGTACACCGGGGCCATGTCGAGGATGAACGGCATCCCCGGCTCCAGCTGCCGGTCGGTCGGGAAGAACTGCAGCGGCACCTTGAAACCGGCGAACGCCGTGCGGTCCCCGAACCAGGCGAAGGGAAGATGGAACCAGTCCCGCACCCCGCGCTGACGCAGCCACTCGCGCTGCATCCGGGCCGCGTCCCGCTCGGTCACCCCCGGCTTCAGGCGGGCGGCGACCGCTTCCGCGCAGGCGTACGCGAGACGCTGCACGTCTCTGAACCCCTGGAGATCAGGGGCTCGTTCGTCGTTCACTCGCGAGGCCATGCCACCGTCCGTTCGCTGCCGTGTGCGGTACGTGCCCGTAACGTGACACTGATGAATGTGACAATGTCCGGCGGCTACGTCAAGAGGTGGGCGAGACCTGTGGACAACTCCGCGAAGCATCGGTGCGACGGCCGGGACCAGAGGGTCGGGGTCAGGGGCCGGCCTCCTCCTTGACGGGGTCCCCCTACGGGTCCGTACATCTGGAGTCTGACGCGAATCCAGCCGCCAGGTCTGACGACCGGTGTGGCCCGCGCCACTAACGTCTATGACGTGACTGTCATTGCGACCGAAAGCCTGAGCAAGCGGTTCCCCCGGGTAACCGCGCTTGACCGGCTCTCCTTGGACATCGGCCCCGGTGTGACCGGACTGGTGGGCGCCAACGGAGCCGGCAAGTCCACGTTGATCAAGATCCTGCTGGGTCTGTCTCCCGCCACCGAGGGCCGGGCCGCGGTGCTCGGGCTCGATGTCTCGACCAGCGGCGCCGCCATCCGGGAACGGGTCGGCTACATGCCCGAGCACGACTGCCTGCCGCCCGACGTCTCGGCCACCGAGTTCGTCGTCCACATGGCCCGGATGTCCGGACTTCCGCCCACCGCGGCGCGCGAACGCACCGCGGACACCCTGCGCCACGTCGGCCTGTACGAGGAGCGCTACCGCCCCATCGGCGGCTATTCGACCGGTATGAAACAGCGGGTGAAGCTGGCCCAGGCCCTGGTCCACGACCCGCAGCTGGTCCTCCTCGACGAGCCGACCAACGGCCTCGACCCGGTCGGCCGCGACGAGATGCTCAGCCTGATCCGGCGGGTGCACACCGATTTCGGCATCTCGGTCCTGGTCACCTCGCACCTCCTGGGCGAACTGGAACGCACCTGCGACCACGTCGTCGTCATCGACGGCGGAGCGCTGCTGCGCTCCAGCTCCACCAGCGACTTCACCCAGACCACCACGACCCTCGCGGTCGAGGTCACCGACAGCGACACCCACCCCGACGGCACCGGCGCGCTGCGCCGTGCCCTCACGGACACGGGGATCAAGCTGGTGGGTCTCGACGGGCTGGACACGGAGGGGCTGCCGGGGGCGGGCCACATCCTGCTGATCGAGGCGGCCGGCGAGGAGACGTACGACATCGTCCGCGACAGCGTCGCCGGCCTGGGCCTCGGTCTCGTCCGGATGGAACAGCGACGCCACCACATCGCCGAGGTCTTCCGTACCGAAGAGGCACCGGCGGCGCAGGTCGTGGCGCAGACCGCGCCCGTGGCCGCCGGGGCCGTACAGCAGAAGGGGAGCGGTAGCGATGAGCACTGAGACCGGCGCCGCGACCGGGAGCGACACCTCCCGGATCCACAACATCGGCTACCGCGCCTACGACGGCCCGCGCCTCGGCCGGGCCTACGCCCGCCGCTCCCTCTACTCGCAGTCCCTGCGCGGTTCCTTCGGGCTCGGCCGTTCGGTCAAGTCCAAGGTGCTGCCCATGCTGCTGTTCGGCGTGATGTGCCTGGTGGCGGCGATCATCGTGGCGGTGGCCATCAACATCCCCGACTCGACGAAGCTGCCGGTCAAGTACACCTCCTACGCGATCTTCCTCCAGGCGGTCATCGGGCTGTTCCTCGCCTCGCAGGCACCGCAGTCGGTCTCCAGGGACCTTCGATTCAAGAGCGTGCCGCTGTACTTCTCCCGGCCGATCGAGCGCGGCGACTACGTCATCGCCAAGTTCGCCGCCATGGCCTCCGCGCTCTTCGTACTCACCGGCGCGCCGCTCGTCATCCTCTACGCCGGCGCACTGCTGGCGAAGTTCGACTTCGGCGACCAGACCAAGTGGTTCGCCCAGGGAATGGTGTCGGTGGCGCTGCTCTCCGTGCTCTTCGCCGGCCTCGGTCTGGTGATGGCCGCGCTCACCCCGCGTCGGGGCTTCGGCGTCGCCGCCGTGATCGCCGTACTCACCATCTCCTACGGTGCGGTCTCCACCGTCCAGGGCATCGCCTGGTCGACGGGGTCCACCGGAGCCGTCCCGTGGCTGGGGCTGTTCTCCCCGATCACGCTGATCGACGGTGTGCAGACCGCGTTCCTCGGAGCCACCTCCGCCTTCCCCGGAGGGGAAGGCCCGGGGGCCGGTGCCGGAGTGGTCTATCTGATCGTTGTTCTCGCGCTCGTCGCCGGCTCGTACGCCGTACTGATGCGCCGCTACCGGAGGGTCGGGCTGTGACCACCATCGAGATCGACCACACCTCCCGCTGGTTCGGCAATGTGGTCGCCGTCAACGACGTCAGCATGACCGTGGGGCCGGGCGTCACCGGACTGCTGGGCCCCAACGGCGCGGGCAAGTCCACGCTGATCAACATGATGGCCGGATTCCTCGCCCCGTCCACGGGAACCGTCACGCTCGACGGCAAGGCGATCTGGCGCAACGAAGCCGTGTACCGGGAGATCGGCATCGTGCCCGAGCGGGAGGGCATGTACGACTTCCTGACCGGCCGCGAGTTCGTGGTCGCCAACGCGGAACTGCACGGCCTCGGCGATGCCGAGGCGGCCGTCTCGCTGGCCACGGTCCAGATGGAGTACGCGCAGGACCGCAAGATCTCGACGTACAGCAAGGGCATGCGCCAGCGCGTCAAGATGGCCTCGGCCCTGGTCCACGACCCGTCCGTGCTGCTGCTCGACGAGCCGTTCAACGGGATGGACCCGCGCCAGCGGATGCAACTGATGGAACTGCTGCGACGGATGGGAGAAGAGGGCCGCACGGTCCTTTTCTCCTCCCACATCCTCGAAGAGGTCGAGCAACTCGCCTCGCACATCGAGGTGATCGTGGCCGGACGGCACGCCGCGTCCGGCGACTTCCGGAAGATCCGCCGGCTGATGACGGACCGCCCGCATCGTTATCTCGTACGGTCCAGCGACGACCGCGCGCTCGCCGCCGCGCTCATCGCCGACCCGTCGACTGCCGGGATCGAAGTGGACCTGAGCGAGAACGCCCTGCGCATCCAGGCGGTCGACTTCGGACGCTTCACCACGCTGCTTCCGAAGGTGGCACGGGCGCAGGGCATCCGGCTCCTGACCGTTTCGCCGTCCGACGAATCCCTCGAATCGGTCTTTTCCTATCTCGTAGCGGCCTGAGTAGTGGCCGATAAGGAGCTGTGAAGCGTCATGTACGACCCCACAGTCGCCCGGCTCACCTACCGGGCCCTGCTCGGCCGGCGCCGGGCCGCCATCCTCTTCATCCTGCCCGCACTGCTGGTGATCATCGCGGTGGCGGTACGGATGTTCGCCGGGGCCGATGACCAGGTCGCCTCGGATGTGCTGGGCGGCTTCGCCATCGCCACCATGGTGCCGCTGATCGGCGTGATCGCCGGAACCGGGGCCATCGGTCCGGAGATCGACGACGGCTCGATCGTCTATCTGCTGGCCAAGCCGGTGACGCGGCCGACGATCATCTTCACCAAGCTGATCGTGGCCATCGCCGTGACGATGGTGTTCTCGGCGGTGCCGACCCTGATCGCCGGCCTGATCCTCAACGGCAACGGCCAGCAGATCGCGGTGGCCTACACGATCGCCGCCCTGGTCGCCTCGATCGCCTACAGCGCGATGTTCCTGCTCCTGGGCACGATCAGCCGGCACGCGGTGGTCCTCGGACTCGTCTACGCGCTGGTGTGGGAGGCCCTCTTCGGCAGCCTGGTCTCCGGTGCGCGCACGCTGAGCGTCCAGCAGTGGTCGCTCGCGCTGGCCGAGAAGGTCGGCGGGGGCGGCGCGATCACGTCCGACGTCGGACTGCCGCTCGCGACGGTCCTGTTGATCGTGGTCACCGTGGCGGCGACCTGGTACGCGGGCCAGAAGCTGCGCACCCTGAAGCTCGCCGGCGAGGAGTGAGCACAGAGACCCTGCGATGCGACAACCCCCGTCCGATGGGCGGGGGTTGTCGCATGTCGGACAGTATTACGCGTAACTGTACGGATATCGGTTCGTTGTTCCGGATGCGTGGAGGCAACTGGAATCCGTGACGTCGAGCTTTCGTGAATTCAGGGAATGCCGATGCCGTGGGACACGCCTACGGGCGATATCTCAAGGGTCGGCCATTGAGTACGTGGCACCTGTGAGCGTCCTCCGCCCCTTGAGCCCGGGGAGAGGGCTGTCCCCCCGTCGCTTTCACGATCGGAAGGCATGCTCATGCCCACGGAAATCGCCCTGCTCGAATCGCGCGCGCTGCGCGTCGAGCAGATGGAGCGCGTCGACGCTCTCGACAAGGTGAAGAGCCTTGTCATGCTCCCGGACGGAATCCATGTCCGCACCGAGGAGGTGGCTCGTTACTTCGAAGTATCCACAGCCTCGGTCAGGAGGCTCACCGATCGCCATCAGAGCGAGCTCATCGAGAATGGGATGCGTGTGCTGCGAGGCTCTGAGCTGCGCTCTTTCCATAGCGACATGGTGTCGCTATGGGGAGACGAGCAAGCGGAAAGTTATCCACAGGCGGCCACACAGCTCCGTCTCTACACCCGCAGGACCGTGCTCAACGTCGCGATGCTGCTCCGCGACAGCGACATCGCACGCTGCGTCCGTACGTACCTCCTCGACGCCGAGCAGGACCTGCGGGCGGGATACGCCTCGCTCGAACACCGCGTCACCCGGGTCGAAAGCTGCCTGGCCGGGGTCGGCACCGCTCTCCAGGAACTGGGACCGGTCCTCAACCGGATGTCGTTCCGGCTCGACAGCCTCGACCGGAGGCTTGAGGTCACACAGCAGGTGGTCGGTGCCATGAGCGTGCGGCTGGGCGGGGTGTCCGAGGACATCGTCCGGCTCGACGGGCGGATGGACGAGTTCGTGCGGGGTCTGAAGGATCTGAGCCGCCGCAACAGGAGCCGCTGAGAACCCTGATGTCCGTGCCCACCCGCACCCGCCGCCCGTAAATGGGTGGCACCGGACATCAGGTGCGCGGCACAGTAGGCGGTACGGCACCCGCGGGAACCGCACCACAGACCGGGAGAGGAGCGCGGCGATGACCGACAGTCCGAGTCCGTCGAGCTCCCAGCAGGGCGTGCCCGAGCGGGCCGCGGAGTAGTCGCCGACTGCTCCGCCGAGCCGCTTCGAGCAGCACGCCGGGGCGGCCGTTTCATGCGCATCGCGCGCGGCCGCCCTCCCCCGGAGGATTGGCCGAGTGGTAAGGCAGCGGCTTGCTGAGCCGTCGTCGGGGACAAAACCCCGCGCGCGTTCGATCCGCGCATCCTCCGCCTCAGGCAGCCGGCCCCGAAGACCGTTGGAGCAGCTGCTCCAGCACCACGGCGATCCCGTCGTCCTCGTTCGACGCGGTGACCTCGTTGGCCACGGCCTTCAGGTCCTCGTGCGCGTTGGCCATCGCCACGCCGTGCCGTGACCAGGCGAACATCGGGATGTCGTTCGGCATGTCACCGAAGGCGATCGTGTCCGCCGCCTTCACCCCCAGCCGGCGCGCGGCCAGCGAGAGGCCGGTGGCCTTGCTGAGCCCGAGCGGCAGGATCTCCACGACCCCAGGGCCGGCCATGACCACGTCGACCAGATTGCCGACCGCCGCCCGCGCGGCCTTCGCCAGTGCGTCGTCGTCCAGATCCGGGTGCTGGATGTACACCTTGTTGAGCGGGGCCGCCCACATCTCGGCCGGGTCCTGGACGAAGAGGGCCGGCAGTGGCCCCTCCTGCACGCGGTAGCCCGGACCGACCAGCACCTCGCCGTCCAGCCCGTCGCGGCTGGCCGCCATCGCCAGCGGGCCGACCTCCGCCTCGATCTTGGACAGCGCGAGACCGGCGAGCTGCCGGTCCAGCGTCAGCGAGGTCAGCAGCTTGCGCTCGCCCGCGTGGTAGACCTGCGCGCCCTGGCCGCAGACCGTCAGGCCCTCGTAGCCCAAATCATCCAGGATGTGCCGGGTCCACGGGACCGCGCGGCCGGTGACGATGATGTGCGCCGCACCGGCCGCGGTGACCGCGGCCAGTGCCTCGCGTGTGCGCCCGGAGACCGTGTGGTCCTCGCGCAGCAGGGTGCCGTCGAGGTCGGTCGCGACGAGCTTGTAGGGGAAGGTCACTTGGCGACCGGCTCCAGGACTTCACGCCCGCCCAGGTACGGACGGAGCACGTCGGGCACCCGTACCGAACCATCGGCCAGCTGGTGGTTCTCCAGGATCGCCACGATGGTGCGCGGTACGGCGCAGAGCGTGCCGTTCAGCGTGGACAGCGGCTTGAGCACCTTCTTGCCGTCGCGGGTCTCACGCATCCGGACGGACAGCCGGCGTGCCTGGAAACCGTCGCAGTTGGACGCGGAGGTCAGCTCGCGGTACTTGCCCTGGGTCGGGATCCACGCCTCGCAGTCGAACTTCCTGGAGGCCGAGGCCCCCAGGTCGCCGGTGGCGACATCGATCACCTGGAAGGGCAGCCCGAGAGCGGTGAGCCACTGCTTCTCCCAGTCCAGCAGCCGCTGGTGCTCGGCCTGGGCATCCGCCGGGTCGACGTACGAGAACATCTCGACCTTGTCGAACTGGTGGACCCGGAAGATGCCGCGGGTGTCCTTGCCGTACGTACCGGCCTCGCGGCGGAAGCACGGCGAGAAGCCGGCGTAGCGCAGCGGCAGCTTGTCCGCGTCGATGATCTCGTCCATGTGGTACGCGGCGAGCGGTACCTCGGAGGTGCCGACCAGGTAGAAGTCGTCCTTCTCCAGGTGGTACACGTTCTCCGAGGCCTGGCCGAGGAAGCCGGTGCCCTCCATGGCGCGCGGGCGGACCAGCGCCGGGGTGAGCATCGGGATGAAGCCGGCCTCGGTGGCCTGGGCGATCGCCGCGTTGACGAGGGCCAGCTCCAGCAGTGCGCCGACGCCCGTCAGGTAGTAGAAGCGCGAGCCGGACACCTTGGCGCCGCGCTCCATGTCGATCGCGCCGAGCGCCTCGCCGAGCTCCAGGTGGTCCTTGGGCTCGAAGCCCTCGGCACCGAAGTCGCGGATGGTGCCGTGCGTCTCCAGGACGACGAAGTCCTCCTCGCCGCCGACCGGCACGTCCTCGTGGACGATGTTGCCGAGCCGCAGCAGCAGGCTCTTGGTCTCCTCGTCGGCCTCGCCCTGTGTCACGTCGGCCGCCTTGACGTCGGCCTTGAGCTGCTCGGCCTTCTTCAGGAGCTCGGCGCGCTCCTCCGGAGAGGCCTTGGGGATGAGCTTGCCGAGCGATTTCTGCTCGGAACGGAGTTCGTCGAACCGAACCCCGGACGACCTGCGCCGCTCGTCGGCGGAGAGAAGGGCGTCGACGAGTGCGACGTCCTCTCCACGGGCGCGCTGGGAGGCGCGAACACGGTCGGGGTCCTCACGAAGCAGGCGAAGGTCAATCACCCCTCCAGGCTACCGGTGTCGGCTTCCGTAGCTCGAACCGATATTGACAAGCGTGTCACTTTGCCCGAATTGCCGGTATTGGTAATGCTGGGGAGGGATCCACGGCAAGCGCTCGGGTCTCATCGTCAATAAAGAGGCCCTATTCCCCTAAATGGGGCAGAAGGGTTCATGGATCTTGACGTATCGGCCTTGCCTGGAAGGGGAGTTGGTCGTCGCTTGTCCACAGGGAGAGGCAATTCCCGGAAGTTATCCACAGGCTGTGTGGAAGATCTGTGGACATGGGGGAGATCATTCCGAAAGCGGCGCGAAGGCTCATGGAATCCCGCTTCAAACCCACCCTGCACGCTCGTTCGGGTGGGAATTGCTCGCTCTAAAGAGTTGATCAACGGAATTGGGGTGACACCGGACATCCTGCTGGTCTGTGGATGGATCTGAGTGAACTGGGGAGATTTGTCGACCATGTCGCATTGCGGTGTCGACTTGTCCCCAGGTCGAGACTCACCCCTGTGGATAACTTTTCCGGTGCCGAAAATCCGCTGATCGCACTGGAGGGGCGGGCGCACGGAAGGGCGGGCGCGGAAGGCACGGAAACGCAGGGTGCGAGGCCACGCGGGCGTACGGGGGCGGGTCGGGGAGCGACGGGCCGAGGGCCGCGTCAGGCCCGCCCGTCCAGGTTCCGGGCCAGCCAGTCCGAGGCCACCGTGAACTCCGCGTCCGACGTACCGGCACGCAACGGGCGCACCTCCGCCGGTGTCACTCCGGCCCGCGGATACGAGCCGAGGAAGCGGACGTTCGGGCAGATCCGCTTCAGCCCCATCAGTGCCTCGCCCACGCGGCGGTCGGAGATGTGCCCCTCGGCGTCCACCGCGAAGCAGTAGTTCCCGATGCCCGCGCCCGTCGGCCGGGACTGGATCAGCATCAGGTTCACCCCGCGCACCGCGAACTCCTGGAGCAGTTCGAGCAGCGCACCGGGATGGTCGTCGCCCAGCCAGATGACCACCGACGTCTTGTCCGCACCGGTCGGCGCCGCCGGCCGGGCCGGGCGGCCCACCAGCACGAAACGGGTCTGGGCGTTCTCCGCGTCGTGGATCTCGGTCACCAGCGGTTCGAGCCCGTACGTCGCCGCGGCGAACTCACCGGCGAAGGCGGCGTCGTACCGCCCTTCCTGCACCAGCCGCGCACCGTCCGCGTTGGACGCCGCCGACTCCCATACGGCCTGCGGGAGATGGGCGGCCATCCAGTTGCGTACCTGCGGCTGCGCGGCCGGGTGAGCGGTGACCGTCTTGACGTCGGACAGCTTGGTACCGGGGCGTACGAGCAGCGCGAAGGTGATGGAGAGCAGCACCTCGCGGTAGATCATCAGCGGTTCACCGCTGGTCAGCTGGTCGAGGGTGGTGGTGATGCCGCCCTCGACGGAGTTCTCGATCGGTACGAGTGCCGCGGCGGCCGTGCCGTTCCGCACCGCGTCCAGGGCCGCCGGCACGGAGACCATCGGGACGAGCTCACGGGTGGCGGCTTCCGGGAGCGTACGGAGGGCGACCTCGGTGAAGGTGCCTTCGGGGCCGAGATAGGCGTAGCGCGTGGCGGACATACCGTCACCCTAATGCGCGGTGGTGGCTCAGGACTCCACGATCAATGCGCCGTATTGGCTCAGGATTCCAACAACCGCTGCCCCACGTACTCCCCGGCCGCCGCACCGCCCGGCACCGCGAAGAGGCCGCTCGCCTCGTGGCGGAGGAACGGCGACAGGGCGTCTCCCCGGTCGAGTTTGCGCTGCACCGGCACGAAGCCCCGCAGCGGATCCGCCTGCCAGCAGATGAACAGCAGCCCGGCGTCCGGGGTGCCGTCCGCGGCGATGCCGTCGTGGTACGAGAACGGGCGGCGGAGCATGGCCGCTCCGCTGTTGCGGTCGGGGGAGGAGATCCGGGCGTGGGCGTTGTCGGGGATCAGGAGTTTGCCGTCGGGGCCCGCCTTGTCGAGATCCATGTCGGTGGTTTCGGTGCCGCCGCTCAGGGGGGCACCGTCCGACTTGCGCCTGCCGATGACCCGTTCCTGACCGTCGACCGGGAGCTTCTCCCAGTCGTCGAGCAGCATCCTGATCCGCCGGACGACCGCGTACGAGCCGCCGGCCAGCCATGCGTACGTCGCGTCATCGGCGCCGGACGGGACGAAGACACGGTGATCGAAGTCGCTGTCGGCCGGTTTCGGATTACCGGTGCCGTCGACCTGGCCCATCAGATTGCGGGCGGTCATCGGCTTGGCGGTGGCTCCGGGGGTGCGGTTGAAGCCGTTCATCTGCCAGCGCACGGTGGCCGTCGAAGCGGCCTCCTTCTGTACGGCCCGCAGCGCGTGGAACGCGACGAGCGCGTCGTCGGCGCCGATCTGCACCCAGAGATCGCCGTTGGAGCGGGCGGTGTCGAGGCGGTCGGCGGAGAACGGCGGCAGCGGGTCGAGTCCCGGTGGCCGGCGGCCGACCAGGCCCGTGCGTTCGAAGAAGGTGGCGCCGAAGCCGAAGGTGACGGTCAGCGAGGACGGGCCGGCATCCAGCGCGATGCCGGTGTCGTGTCCCGTGCCGTCCGCCGCGCCACCGGCGGTGGGCTCGCCGGCCATCAGCCGCTGCGCGGCGGTGGACCAGCGGCGCATCAGGGCGGCCGCCTCCTTCCGGCCGGCGCCGGGGGTCAGGTCGAAGGCGATGAGGTGGCCGCTCGCCTGGAGCGGGGTGGTGATCCCCGGCTGATGTTTCCCGTGAAACATCACCTTGGAGGAGCCGACGGAGGTCAGCGCGGCCGGCGCCTCGTCCCGCGTCGTGGCGTAGCCGGCCGCACCGCCGGCCGCCCCGAGCACCAGCCCGGTGGCCCCGGCCACGCCCGCGGTGCCGAGCAGCCGCCGCCGGGAGAGGGCACCGGCGGTACCGGGGCCGGGACTTGTCCCGGCGTCGCTGCTGGTCCTCCTGTTCCCGGCGCGTGAGCCGGTTGAGCTGCTTGAGCTGCTTGAGCTGCTTGAAGGGTTCGAAGTGTTTCCGTTCACGATCCTGCTCAGCCGATCTTCACGTTCTTGTCCACTGTCGTCTGGTCGATGTCCGACGTCCGCACGGTCGCCGAGACGTTCCAGTCGCCCGCTATCGGGATCTGGACACCGGTGAATGTCCAGTGCCCCTCGGCCAGCCGGACCGGGACCACCGGAAGGGGGCCGATGTCCTTGGACTTCAGGGTGAGGGCGAGCTTCACCTCGGGGACGTCCATGGCCTTCCCGTTGGCGTCGTCGATCCAGATGTGGAGCACATTGGTTCCGGTACGGCCTGGGTCGATGTCCATCCGGACCGTGCCCTTGCCGTTCTCGCCGCCGGTGTCGAAAGGCAGCGTGAGGTTGACGGGGCCGCTCGCCGCGGGGGCGGCGGCCGCGTTCGACGTACGGGCCGCCTCCTCCTCGGTACGGCCGGGCTCGGTCGAGGTCAGGATGGTGGTCACCGCCAGCAGAGCCACCGCGACGCCGACTTCGGCCAGTACCGAGCGGCGGAGGCCGGAGCGGTCGGGGTCGGCATCACGCACCCTCTTCTTCTCGGCGGTTGCCACGGCGGCCTTCTGGCGGGCGAGCTGGACGGCCCGCGCCGGGTCCTGCGCCTCCGGCTCGGACGTGGACGTGGCCTCGGCCTCGGCCTCGGCTTCGTTCTCGGCAGTGGCTTCGGTCTCGGCCTCCACCTCCGCCACCGGTGCCGCAGCCGCCTCCCCCGTGCCGGTCGCCAGCCTTCCCGTCCACCGGCGTGAGAACGATGCGACCCCGACGAGGACCGCGACGAACCCCACCTTCACGAGCAGCAGCTGCCCGTACCCGGTGTCGGTCAGCGCGGACCAGGAGCCGAGCTGGCGCCAGGACTGGTAGATCCCGGTGGCGGCGACCACGAGGACACTGCCGAACGCGATCCGGGAGAAGCGCCGTACCGCGTCGGCGGTGACGTCGGGGGTGCGGTACAGCGCGACCAGCAGGGCCGCGAGCCCGCCCAGCCAGGTCGCCACGGCCAGCAGATGTAGTACGTCGACCGGCATGGCGATCCCCGGCTGGATGCCGGTCGACGCGTGCTCGGCGAGGGCCCAGGTCCCGGCGATCCCGGCGGCGATGACCGCGCCGCCGATGGCGAGGCCGAAGGTGAGGTCCTTCTTCTCGCGCTCGTCCTCGCGCTTCGCGTACGCCCCGAACAGCACGGCGACGAACAGCGCACTGGCGCCGAGCAGCAGCAGCCGCGAGACGAGTGCGGCGCCGGGCTTCGTGTCGAGGACCGCCTTCAGCCCGTCGAGGTCGAAGGCGTCCGCGAGCTTCCCGGAACCGGTGTAGGGGTTGCGCAGCAGCAGCATGGCGAGAGTGGCCGCGGTGATGGTCATCCAGCCGCGCACCACGAGGCGTTGCAGCGGGCGCGCGCCCGCCCCGCGCTGCCAGCAGGCCAGCACGAAGGCGGCGCCGCCCGCGAGCACGATGAAACCGGCGTACGCGGCGTAGCGCGCGATCCCGTAGAGGGCGCCGACGAGGCCGCCCCCGGCCTCGTTGTCCGGGAGGGCGACGCTGGTCTCGGAAGGGGCGCCGATGGAGAAGGTGAAGGCGCCGGAGACCGGATGACTGTCGGCGGAGACGGCCTGCCAGGCGACGGTGTACGTGCCGTCGGGCAGGCCGGTGTGCAGGGCGACGCCGTATTTCACGGTGGAGCCGCTGTGCAGATCGAGCGGGGCGGCCTCGGTGTCGGCGCGCTTGCCGTTGGGGTCCAGGACCCGGATGGAGCCCTCGCCCACGGCGACCTGCTCGGAGAAGGTCAGCGTGACCTGCTTGGGTGCGGTGTCGACCACCGCCCCGTCCTGCGGATCGCTCCCGGTGAGCGCGGCGTGAGCCGACGCGGGACCCGCGACCGCCAGCAGCAGACCGAACACCACGCCGACGAGAGCGGCGAGGAGTCCGGCCGCGGCGAGCGGCCGGCGTATGGCGGATACGGACGGGGGCGGCCCGAAGTGCGGGGCGGTGGCTGTCATGGTCTGTCAGTCCCTCACTGCTTCTTCGGGTTGTGGGTGGTCTCCTTCACGGGAAGGTCGACCTTGATGGGGCCGGCCTTCTCGAAGTGCAGCTCCATGGACACCTTCTCGCCCTGCTTGGGCTGCTGCTTGAGCTTCATGAACATGATGTGGTTTCCACCGCGTTCCAGGTCCAGCTCACCGCCCGCGGGTACCGCGAAGGACGTCACCATCCGCATCGCCTGGTTCTTCGTCTCGTGGATCGTGACGTCGTCCGAGAGCGGGCTGGTGACAGAGGTGAGCCGGTCGGAACTGCCGCCGCTGTTCTGCACGACGAGGAAGGCGGCCGCCATGTCGTTGACGGGCTGCGGCATGAACGCGCCGATGACCTTCAGCTCCGGCTCGCTGCCCGGGGAGGAGCACCCCGCCAGCGTCAGACCCGTGGAGAGGGCCAGAACGCCGGCGAGGGTGGTCCGGCGGTTCACGGCTTCTCCCCCTTGATGATCTTGGGGAGGTCCTTGGCGTAGTCGTCGGGCGTGGTGTCCTCGCTGTACAGCGCGTACCCCTTGTCGGTCTTCGGGGAGAACGCCATGACCTGCGAGCCGTGCATCGAGATGACCGTGCCGTCCTTCTCCTTCTTCGGCGCGTCTATACCGATGCCGATCTGCCGGGCGCCCGCCTGGATGGTGGGGAAGTCGCCGGTGAGACCGATGAAGGCCGGGTCCTGGGACTTGAGCCAGCTGCCCAGCGAGGACGGGGTGTCCCGTTCCGGGTCGGTCGTGACGAAGACGACCTGGAGCTTGTCCCGGTCGGCCTCGGGGAGGGACTTCTTGGCGATCGCGATGTTGCTCATGATGAGCGGGCAGACATCGGGGCATTCGGTGTAGCCGAAGTAGATGAGCGTCGGCTTGCCCTTGGTCTTCTCGCGCAGGTCGTACTTCTTGCCGTGGGTGTCGGTCAGGACGAGGTTCGGCTTGGTGAACGGAACGTCGAGCACCGTCGCGGCCTTGGTCTTCGTCTCCATCGAGACGTCGGCGATCGGCTTCTTGCCGTCGTTGTCACTGCCGCCGCAGGCGGACAGGGTGAGCGCGGCCGCGGCGACGAGCGCCGCGGCCAGCACAGACTTCTTAACCATGGAGCACTGATTCCTGGTGGGTCGGTGGGGCGGGTGGGGCGGGTAGTAGGGGTGCGGCTATCGGACCTTGTGGAGGGTCAGACGGTGCGGCGACGGCCGGCCAGGACGCCGAAGGCGACACCGGCGACGCCGATGACGATGCCGACGATGCCGAGGACGCGGGCCGTGGTGTCGCTGGAGGAGGACGCCGAAGCCGTCGTCGTCTCGTCCTTCGCCTGGTCCGCGGCAGCGTTCTTGTCGTCGGAGCCGGCGGCCGCGGCGCCGTGCGCGTCGTCGGTGGCAGCCGTCAGCTTGAGGACCGGAGCGGGGCTCTCGGGCTCTTCGGCCCCGTCCTTCTGCTCCTCGATCCAGCGGACGACTTCCTTGTTGTCGTACGTCTGGACGGCCTTGAACACCAGCTGGTCGGCGTTCTCGGGGAGCTGGCCGACGGAGAGCGGGAACTGCTGGAAGCGGCCGGGCTCGATCTTGCCGCCGTCCGCGGTCCAGGTGACCTTGGAGACGGCCTCGTTGATCTTCTTGCCGTGCATGTCGAGCGGCTTGGCCAGCTTGCTCGTGGTGACGTCGATCTTCCAGCCGGGGACCGCCTGCGGCTGGACGGAGGCCAGCGGGTGGTCGGTCGGGAAGTTGACCTCGAGCTTGGTCGTCGCGGCGTCGTCGCGCTCGTTGGGGACCTTGAAGTTGATGACGGCGTAACCGCCCTTGGCGGCCTCGCCCTGCGGCTGGACGCTGACGTGGGCGGAGGCCGTACCGGCGAGGATCAGCACGGTGGACGCGGCGACGCCGCCGGCGAGGGCGATGCGGGAAACGTTCATGTCAGGGATCACTCCACAAAGCACGAAGGAAAGGTGCTCCGCCGCGCGGGTGCGCGACGGCATCGCGACACCTCTTCCCCTCACGAGCGGCGTGTGTGCGCCGGCCCGCACCGGCACCGGAGAGGTGCTGCGAGGGGCGCGCGCGTCGTGAGGAGGGGGTCGCGTCAGGCTGCGAGAGCGAATACGGGCGGAGGCCCGCGCCTGATCACCATGTGCTGCAAGGGATCCCCGGTGGCCGGATCCGGTGCGTCCACGGCCGTGCGCGGGATGCGCGGCCCGCTCATGGATCCGCCCGGCAGACCGGCGCGCAGGGCGGACACGAGGACGAGTGCCGCGCGCAGCGCCCGCAGCCGGGCTCCGGCCGCGACCTGCTGGGCGCCGCGCGCCGACAGCCGGGCGAGGCGGAACAGGGCGATCTCCCCGCGCCGCAGCAGCCAGCCGGTGGCCAGCGCCGCCAGCAGGTGACCGAGCAGCATGGGCAGGCTGGGGAACATTCCGGCGAGGCCGGCCGCTCCGGTGCCGAGCGTGGCGTCGGAGGGGGCGGCGGCCATGTGCTGATGCGCCTGTCCGGCCACCGACGCCGGGTCGATGCCCGCGGTGGTGACGATGCGATGGGCGTCGGTGGCGTTCAACTGCGCCGGGCCCGCGCCGCAGACGAGGCTTGCCGCGAACCGGATCAGCGAGTCGTCACCGGCCGCGGGCTGTGGCGTCGCGGTGTGCGTACCGACACCGAAGAGCGTGTGCAGTGCGACCTGCCCGCCGGCCAGGGCCGCGGCGATCGACGGCAGCGAGCGTTCGCGTCCGGCCAGGGGTACCGCCACCGCGAGAATCCCGAGGAAGCCGGCGAGCAGGGTCCACCCGGGCACCGCCGTGCAGGAGGCCAGTGCGTGTCCGGCCGCGGACAACGCGACGCAGACCGCGGCGAACACCGCGGCCCTCAGCAGCCGCAGACCGGCTCCGGCGCGTCCCACAGACGTAGACATGGCCGGGTCATCATCGCACTGCGCCCCCGGCCGCCGTACGGCAGGTCCGGAAGGTCAGCTTCCGCCCGATTGGCTGCGTGCCGGGCTGTTGGGGATGGTTGCGGACGGGGTAGGAGCTGCTTTGTGGGCCGGGCATGCACAGGTGTGGCGAGCCCGGGTATCCGCCGAATGAGCGGTCTCACATCCCGTCTGTGCTTACGAACGGCATCGGGCGGCAATAGGTATCGGTATGTCGAGCCGCAGCCAGGAGGCTGGAGCATGAGCATTTGGTGGTCACTCCATCTGCGGCGCGAAGCTGCGAGCGTTCCGCTCGCGCGCCGTTTCCTGCTCGGCACCATGGAATCCGCGGGCGTGGACCCGGACATCTCCTTCGACCTGTCGGTCGCGCTCAGCGAGGCCTGCGCGAACGCCGTCGAGCACGGCGGGGTCCGGGGCGGTCCGGACGATGCCGGGGGGAACCGGGACGGGTGGGACGCCTGGGAAGAGCCGTCCGGTACGGCCTGCGGGCAGTACCGGGTCACCGCATATCTGGACGGCGAGAAATGCCGTATCGAAGTCGCCGATTCAGGCCCCGGCTTCCCCGCCCGCCGCGCGCTTCGCGACGCCGCACAGCAACAGCAACCACAGCAGCACCAGCACCAGCACCAGCAGGAACCGCAGCAGTACGACCTGCGGCAGTTCCAGTCACAGCAGTCCGGGCAGTCCGGGCCGTACGGCGGGCAGCAGGACGGTCATCCGCCGCTGGCCGCCGAGGGCGGGCGTGGTCTCTGCCTGATCGAGCAGCTCGCCGACCATGTCCACTTCGGCAACCGGCCGGGGCGCGGCGGTGCGGTGGTCAGCTTCGACAAGATCCTGAAACGGCGGGAGGGCGCCCTGCTCATGGTGTCCTGAGCAGGGCGCCCTCCGGCGCGCGTCGACGGCCCTGGGCCGGCCGGCGGCAGGTCAGCCCTTGAGCCGGGCCATCCAGGCCTCGACCTCGTCGGCCTGACGCGGCAGCTTGTCCGAGAGGTTCCGGTTGCCGTCCTCGGTGACGAGGATGTCGTCCTCGATCCGGACGCCGATGCCGCGGTACTCCTCGGGCACGGTCAGGTCGTCGGCCTGGAAGTAGAGACCGGGCTCGACGGTGAGGCACACCCCGGGCTCCAGCGTTCCGTTGACGTACGACTCCGTCCGCGCGGCGGCGCAGTCGTGGACGTCCATGCCGAGCATGTGACCGGTGCCGTGCAGGGTCCACCGCCGCTGCAGACCCAGCTCCAGGATCTCGTCCACGGACCGGTCGCCGAGCAGACCCCACTCGACGAGCTTCTCGGTCAGGACGCGCTGCGCGGCGTCGTGGAAGTCACGGAAGCCGGCGCCCGGCTTCACCGCCGCGATGCCGGCTTCCTGTGCCTCGTACACCGCGTCGTAGATCTTCCGCTGCAGCGGTGTGAACGTGCCGTTGATGGGAAGGGTGCGGGTCACATCGGCGGTGTAGAGGTCGTTGGTCTCCACGCCGGCGTCGAGCAGCAGCAGCTCGCCGGAGCGCACCGCGCCGTCGTTGCGCACCCAGTGCAGGGTGGTGGCGTGCGGGCCCGCGGCGCAGATCGAGCCGTAGCCGATGTCGTTGCCCTCGATGCGGGCGCGCAGGAAGAACGTTCCCTCTATGTAGCGCTCGCTCGTCGCCTCGGCCTTGTCGAGGACCTTCACGACGTCCTCGAAACCGCGCGCCGTGATGTCGCAGGCCTTGGCCAGCTCGGCGATCTCGAAGGCGTCCTTGACCACGCGCGCCTCGGAGAGGAAGACCCGCAGCTCCTCGTCGCGCTCCGCCGTGACCTTGTCGGTCAGCGCGGCCTCGATGCCGGCGTCGTGACCGCGGACGTTGCGGACCGGGCCGGTGGCCTCGGTCAGCGCGGCGGGCAGCTCCCGTACGTCCTTCGCCGGGATGCCGAGCAGCTGCTCGGCCTCGGTGAGGGAGTGGCGGCGGCCGACCCACAGCTCGCCCTGGCCGTCGAGCCAGAACTCGCCGTTCTCGCGGTCCGAGCGCGGCAGCAGGTAGACGGTCGCCTCGTGGCCGCCGTCCTTCGGCTCCAGGACGAGGACGCCGTCCTGGGTCTGGTCGCCGGTGAGGTACGCGTACTCGGTGGAGGCGCGGAAGGCGTACTCGGTGTCATTGGAACGAGTCTTCAGCCTGCCCGCGGGAACGACCAGCCGCTCGCCGGGGAAGCGCGCGGAGAGCGCGGCGCGGCGGGCGGCGGTGTGCCCGGCCTGAGCGATCGGCTCAAGTCCGTGCAGCTCGGTGTCGGCCCAACCGGACTTCATGCTCGCGGCGAGCTCGTCGGAGACGCCCGGGTACAGGCCGTTCTTCCGCTGCTTGACCGGCTCTGCCTCTTCGGTCTCCGGGTTCTCCGGAATGAGCTCCTCAGACACGTTCTGTCTCTCCTTGATACGACACTGGACCCCCTCCATCGTACGGGCGTACGGAAGGGGGCCCAGGGCCGGAAGACCTCTTACCCGGAGTGCCCGGACTCAGTCGGGACGGCCCGGCGGCACCGCGGCACCGCGGCTGCGGGTCGGCTCAGTGCGGCTCAGTGCGGCTCAGTCGAACCGCGCGGCCAGCAGGACCACGTCCTCCGTGTCGTCACCCTGTTCGGGGCCCTCGGGGAGCACCGTGCGCAGCACATGGTCGGCGACCGACGCGGCGTCGTGGCGCAGCGCCCTGGGGACGCTCGCCGCCGCCGAGTGGAGCCGGGTGAACGCCCGGTCCATGGAGTCCCCGGCCCGGCGCAGCAGGCCGTCGGTGTACAGCAGTACGGTCTCGCCGGGCGCCGGGGCGATCTCCACACTCGGCGCCTCCCAGCAGGCGAGCATGCCCAGCGGCGCGGACAGGGTGGTCTCGACGTACTCGGTGCGCCGGTCGCCGACGATCAGCGGCGGGGTGTGCCCGGCCCCGGCCAGCAGGATCTTGCGGCGGGCGGGTTCGCAGTAGGCGAACAGCGCGGTCGCGGACCGGGCGGGTTCGGTCAGCCGCAGCAGCAGTTCGAGATCGGAGAGTACGGCGACCGGGTCCTCGCCCTCCATCACCGCGTACGCCCGCAGGCCGGCGCGCAGCCGTCCCATCGCGGCCAGGGCGCTCGGCCCGGAGCCGCTCACCGAGCCGACGGCGAGCCCGAGCGCACCCTCCGGGAGGGCCAGCGCGTCGTACCAGTCGTTGCCGCCCTGCGGCGCGGCGTGATGGCGTACGGCCAGCTCCACGCCGGGGATCCGGGGCATCCGGCTGGGCAGGAGCTCCTCGGTGACGGTGGCGACATCGGTCCTGGCCCGTTCCAGTTCCAGCAGCCGGGCCAGGTGTTCGGCGGCGTACCCGGTGTACAGACCCGCCAGGTGGCGCTGGCGCTCCAGCGGCTCGGCGGGTTCGTCGTAGAGCCAGACGGCGGCGGCGAGCCGGCCGGTCCGGTCGGTGGTGATCGGCAGGGCGTAGCTGGCGGCGTAGCCGAGCCGGGCGGCGACCTCACGCCTGCGGGGGTCCAGGCCGGTGTCGCCGAGCAGATCGGGGGTGGTCAGGGGGCCTTCCGGGTTGGGCAGACCTTCCAGGATGCGTCCGTAGGACGTGGCGCTGCGCGGCACCGTCTCGATCTGGCCGAGCTCGGCGTGGGCCAGTCCGAGGCCGATGGTGCTGACGGGGCCGCGGCGGTCGGACGGTTCGAACACGATCAGCCCGCGGCGGGCTCCCACCAGAGCGGCTCCGGCGTCGAGCAGCTCGTGAAGTGCGTCGTCCAGGGTGCTGGTTCTGGCCAGCCGCTCGGTGAGCTCGTGCAGCGTGGTGAGGTCGGAGACCCAGCCCGCCAGACGGTCCTGGATGAAGGCGCTGGGGGCGGCGGGCACCTCGGAGAGAGGCCCGTCAGTGTGCGTCGAAACCGGAACTGTGGGATCGATTCCAGCCACTTTCGGAAGGTGCGGGGCACTCATGTTCGCCGGCTTTCCGACTGGTGTGTTTCGTCGAATAGCATCGCAAACCCCCATGTCATTCTGCGCAGCTATCAGTGCATCCACATGTACACGCACAAGTAAGGCGATGTCCAGCATTGTCCCCACGGGATTTGTGGTGTCCAAGTGATAACCAACTTGGCCAAAAAATGCACCCTGCGGCCGCTATTTGCGGTCGACTGGGTCTGCTCGGCAGGGGGTGCCCTCGGGGTGAAGTCCCGAGGGGAGCGTCATTCCGGGCATGCTGGGTACGTAATCGGTAGATGGCCAGGGACGGTTCCGACCGCCCCCGGAACCTGGCAGCGGGCCCGGACGTCCTCATCTGTGACGGCCACGCCCCACCCCCGAGTGGCGAGGTTGTACGCACGGACGGCAGGCGCGACACGCGCCCTGCGCCTCGCCATGATTTCGACTGGAACCGGCTCGATTCGGCTCAGCACAGCTCACGCTCGGTAGCGACGACCAACCCGTACCGCAGGCTCGACGAGCATGTACACACAGTGAAATTCCGCACACGCGATGTGACGCACGCGTGGTGTGATGTGGACCCTCGGCGTTCAACGGAAAGGAACGAGCGCTCATGCGCGAGATCCTCGGAAGGCGACGCAGGCTCCGGTTCCGGGACAGGCCCGCCCAGCTCGACGCGGCCCTGGCCTGTGCCACCGAGTGGCAGTGGCCGGTACTCCCGGGAGTGGGACTGCAGGCGGCCGACGGCCGCGGCGAGCGCGGCTGCGCCTGCCCCGATCCCGAGTGCGCCGTACCCGGCGCGCACCCCTTCGATCCCGGACTGCTCGCGGCGACCACCGACCCGCGGATGGTGCGCTGGTGGTGGACGAACCGGCCCGCCGCGCCGGTCGTACTGGCCACCGGCGGGCCGGCGCCGTGCGCACTGAGCCTGCCGGCCGGTGCCGGCGCCGGCGCGCTGGCCGAACTCGACCGGATGGGGGTGCGGCTGGGCCCCGTGGTGGCGACGCCGACCCGGTGGTCGCTGCTGGTCGCCCCGTACACCCTCGAACGGCTCGGTGAACTGCTGCACGCCCAGGACTGGGTGCCCAGTTCGCTGCGGTTCCACGGGGAGGGGGGCTATCTCCTCCTTCCGCCGTCGGGGACGGGCACGGGGCAAGTGCGCTGGGAGCGGGCGCCGGACCGGGTCTCCCGGCTGCGGCTGACCGGTGGAGCGCCGGTCGCGGCGGCCTCCTCGCCGTGGCTGCCGGATGTGGGAGCGGTTCTGGACGCGCTGGTCGAGGCGAGCAACAGTGCGCCGGACGGTGGAAGCCGGCTCGCCTACTGACGCCGCAGCCTCGGGCCGGCTGACGGGGTGGCCTCGGACCGGCTGACGCCGCAGCCTCGGACCGGCTGTGCAAAACACCGCTGTGCGGCACGGCTGTGCAAAGCACGACGGTGCAAAGTCGTTCGGCGGTCGGCTTTCTGATGCCCCCTCCGAATCGTGTGCGAAGAATGTTCGAGCTTCTCTTTCGGGAATCGCTCTGGACGTTGTCCGGGATCAGTCCGGGCGTTGTTCGGTCCTGGTCCGTGCGTTGTTCGGGCGCTGTCCTGGTTGTTTTGCGGCCGCATTCCGGCGGAAGTCGCATTCCTGCGGGTGTTCGAAGGTCCGGAGGGCGGCTCCCGCCGCCGCCGTCCGGCTACCGTCCTCCGTCCGACGCCGAGGGTTCTGCGGCTGCCCTCGGGCCCCTGGGCTGTGCGGCGTCGCTGGGGGAGCGGGATCCGGCCGGATTCCGCGGGGGCCGGATCCAATCCGGTTCCGTCCGCAGCGGGTTGACGCAGGCCCACGGCCGATGCTGCCCGAGCTGTCGGGGGCTGTGGTGAGCGCAGCGAGCCGTCAGGAGGCCGATGGCGAGGGCTGCGGCACGGGGAGGGGCTCGTCCGGGGACCTGCGTCAGGTCTGTGCGCGGTTCGTGCGCCGCGCTGTGCGCCATGGGCGCTGTACCCGGAAATGAGGATGCCCGATCGCTGGCGACGGGGGATGCACCAGCGACCGGGCTTCTAGAACGGTAACAAGAGATCTGCCGTTCGCAAATTCGATCTCGCGTATTCGGACAGCGATTTACCTGTCAGTACGGCGAGTTGTGACGCGAGTCACCGTACGCCGCCGTACGGTCCGGGCGGTGGTCACGGTCAGCTGAGCGTCACCTGGCGGTTGGTGAGCCCGCCGCGCGCCCGGCGCTCCTCGGGAGTGAGGGGCACGTCCGAAGCGAGCGCCGTGGCCAGCCGCTCCGCGAACACCGCGGCGGGCTTCTCGCACTCCTCTGCCCCCATCGCGCTCGGCAGATCCCAGACCGGGACCATCAGGCCGTGCGCGCGGAAGGAGCCGACCAGCCGGGTCCCCTCGCCGAGGGACGAGACCCCGGCGGCGTGCAGCCGGGCGAGAGCGTCGAGGAGCTGCTCCTCGGGGTGCGGCATGACCCACCGGAGGTGGTTCTTCTCCGGTGTCTCGCACCAGTACGCGGCGTCCACCCCGGTGAGCAGGACGGTCGGGATCGCGGCGTCGTTCGCACGCTCCAGGGAGGCGGACACCTCGGCTGTGGCGTTCTCCGCGTCCGGCACCCAGAACTCGAAGCCGGAGTGCACGACGGGCGCGAACGGCGCAGCCGGGTCCAGGACATCCTGCAGCCGGGGCCCGTCGGCCGGAACGCGCCGGGCGGCCACGGGCGAGCCGGGCTCGGTCTCCAGCGCTCGCTGCAGGGTGTCGGCGAGGTCCCGGCTGAGGTCACCGGAAGAGGTGTCGTTCTGCAGGGCGAGCAGAACCGATCCGTCGTCGCGGCGCAGCGCGGGCCAGGCCATCGGGAGCACGGTCGCGAGCGTCACGGACGGTACGCCCTCGGGCAGCCCGCCCTTCAGCGTCAGCTCGACCGTGGCGGCGGGGACCAGCTCGCGCAGCGCGACCCAGTCGCACTCGCCGGCCAGTCCCTCGAAGGGGCGCTGGACGAGCTCGGTCACGGCCTGGGCGGCGGCGCGGCCGTGGCAGGCCTTGTAACGGCGGCCCGAACCGCACGGGCAGGGCTCGCGAGCCCCGACCACCGGGATCTCGCCGTCCTTGAGTTGCTGCTTCCCGGCCTTGGTCTGAGGGCGCTTCTTGGCCATGGTGGGCTTTCTCCCGGTTGCGACGGTTGCGACAGTGCGGTCTGGGCCGCGAGCCTAGCCGCCCGTACGGTGTCCGGGGTGCAGCTGCCCCAGCTGCCTGCGGGCACGGGTGCGGGAACGCCGCTTTCCCGGTGCGACTTTCCCGGCTCTCGTACCGCTTCCGCCGTACTGCCTCCACCGCACCGCACCGCTTCTGCAGTACCGCAGTACCGCGGCACCGCTTCCGCCGTACTGCTTCTTTCGTACGGCTTCGCCGGGTCAGCCCGCGTCGTCGAAGGCGCCGGCGAGATCCAGCCCGTCGAGCCCTGGTACGACGGGTACCGCAGCCGCACTCGGCAGCGCGGTCGCGCCGTTCAGCCGTCCGTTGCCCCGTCCGCCCGGTCGGCCACCGGGGCGTTCTGGCCCCTCGTTGACCAGCACCCAGACCGTGACCTCGCCGGACGAGCTGTCGCGTACGCCCCACTTCTGGGCGAGCGCGCTGATGATGTTGAGCCCTCGGCCGCCGCGAGCAGTTACCGATGGAGTGGCCGGAACCGGTCGGGTCGGACCGCCTCCGTCTGTCACCTCGAGGGTCAGCCCGCCCGTTCTGTCGACGCGCCACGCGGCGCGCACGTCACCCTCTCCCACGTCGCTCTGCCGGCCCAGCGGCCTGCCGTGCCGACAGGCATTGCTGAGCAGTTCGGAAAGGATCAATACAGCATCGTCGACGACCGAATCCGACACCCCGTGGCTGCGCAACTGCTCACGCATCCGGTGCCGTGCCTGACCCACGCCCGCAGGGCCATGGGGAACGGCCATGCTCGACGACGTGGGCACTTCCTGTGCCACCACCAACGCCACCCCCGAGACCTCCTTTGCCCCACGCCACGGAGTGGATGCCCCCCTGGGCTGGGCCGGAAACCGGCCAATGGTCTGCCAGTGACGCACTCGTAACGATCGAGTACAGCCCGAATGCGCCGGTGCACTCCCCGTCACTGATATGAAGACCGACCCCCATATGTGCCGGTCGGTCTAAGCGCGTCCCAATTGCGACAGGACCTGCTTCGGACGGTTCGTGATGATCGCCTCCACTCCGAGCCGGACGCAGAGGTCGACGTCCTCCGGTTCGTTGACCGTCCAGACGTGGGCCCGGTGGCCCGCCCGGTGCAGGCGGTCGATGTAGCCCGGGTGGCTGCGCACGATCCGCATCCCGGGACCGGCGATCCGGGCGCCGGCCGGCAGGCGCCCGTCACGCAGCCGCGGCGAGACGAACTGCATCAGATAGACGGTGGGCAGATCCGGTGAGGCGTCCTGGATGCGGCGCAGGGAGCGGGCCGAGAAGCTCATGATGCGGACCGGCGAGGGGCCCCCGGCCGGCGGCGCGTCGAGCTCGAAGCGCTTCAGCAGATGCAGCAGCCGCTCCTCGACCTGGCCCGCCCAGCGGGTCGGGTGCTTGGTCTCGATGGCCAACTGGAGCGGACGCCCGGTGGCTCGTGTCTCGACGAGCAGTTCGAGCAGCCGTTCCAGGGTGAGTACGGAGGTGAGCTCGCCCGGCACCGGGTCCCAGTCCGGGGACTCCGACTCCTCGCGGTCCTTCCACGAGCCGAAGTCGAGCGCGGCGAGCTCGGAGAGCTCCAGGGCGGAGACCGCGCCGCGACCGTTGGACGTACGGTTCACCCGGCGGTCGTGCACGCATACGAGATGGCCGTCGGCGGTGAGCCGTACGTCGCACTCCAGGGCGTCGGCGCCGTCCTCGATCGCCTTCCGGTACGCGGCCAGGGTGTGCTCGGGGGCGTCGTCGGACGCGCCTCGGTGTGCGATGACCTGGATGGGATGCTGCGTGGTGTGCTGCTGTCGTGCGTGGGTCACCGCGTCATGGTGTCACCGGCGGGCCCGCGGGCGCGCGAACCCTGCGACGCAGGACCGTTTTGCCCGATATAAAGGCCCGTGCGCGGATGCACAGGTCCTGCTTACAGTGGTCTGACGTGCTGTGGGAAAAGCTGACTCCAGACACGTACACAGCGGATCTCTTGCCGAATCATGATGTGGAACCGAGGAGTATAGAGCTGTGAGCACAGAGAACGAGGGCAACGAGGGCACCGCGGCCGAGGCCGCGCCGTCCGTTCCGTCCACACCTCCAGTGCCGGCCGATGCTCCCCAGGGGCCTCCTGGAAGCACGCACCCGGCCCCTCCGCGGACGGATGTGACGGCCGAGCAGCCGCAGGTTCCCCCGGCCCATGACCCGGCGACCACGACCATGGCCCAGGTCCCGCCGGCGCCGCAGCCCCACATGCCCCCTCCCGTACCCCAGTCGGCAGCGGACGCCGGCTGGCCCCCGCCCCCGCCCGCAGTCCCGGCCTACGCCCACGGCGCGCAGGGCGGCGGCCCCGTGTGGGGCCCGCCCGGCCAACTGCAGACACCCGACGCCCCCCGCAAGCGGGGCGCCGGCGGTCTGGTGGCCGCGGTGGTCGTGGCAGCGCTCGTGGCGGGCGGCATCGGCGGAGCCCTCGGCTACTGGGCCGCGGACAGCAATGACGGCTCCGGCTCCTCCGGTTCGACCACGGTCGCGGCGTCGGCCAACCCGCAGGACCTCAAGCGCGACCCGGGCACGGTCGCGGGCGTGGCGGCCAAGGCGCTGCCCAGCGTGGTCACCATCGACGCGCAGGGCGGCGACGGCGAGGGCGGCACCGGCACCGGCTTCGTGTACGACAAGGAGGGCCACATCCTCACGAACAACCACGTGGTGGCCTCCGCCGCGGACAACGGCCAGCTCACGGCGACCTTCTCGAACGGCAAGAAGTACGGCGCCGAGGTGGTCGGCCGGGCCGAGGGCTACGATGTCGCGGTCCTGAAGCTGAAGGACCCGCCGCAGGGGCTCACCCCGCTGGCGCTGGGCAACTCGGACCAGGTGGCGGTGGGCGACTCGACGATCGCGATCGGCGCTCCGTTCGGCCTGTCCAACACGGTCACCACGGGCATCATCAGCGCGAAGAACCGCCCGGTCGCCTCCGGCGACGGCTCCGGCGGCAGCAACTCGTACATGAGCGCCCTGCAGACCGACGCCTCGATCAACCCGGGCAACTCCGGCGGCCCGCTGCTGAGCGCCGGCGGCGCGGTCATCGGGATCAACTCGGCGATCCAGTCGACCGGCAGCAGCACCGGCCAGAGCCAGGCGGGCTCCATCGGCCTCGGCTTCGCGATCCCGGTCAACCAGGCGAAGAACGTCGCCGAGCAGCTGATCAAGACCGGCCAGCCGGTGTACCCGGTCATCGGCGCGACGGTGACGATGGACGAGAAGACCGGCGGCGCGGTCATCTCGGACCAGGGCACGAGCGGCACGGACGCGGTCCCGAAGGACAGCCCGGCGGGCAGGGCCGGTCTGAAGCCGGGGGACGTCATCACGAAGTTCAACGACACCGTGGTCGACAGCGGCCCGACCCTGATCGGCGAGATCTGGACCCACAAGCCGGGCGACAAGGTCACGCTGACCTACAAGCGCGGCGGAAAGACGTCGACCGCCGAAGTCACCCTGGGGGAGCGCAAGGGCGACAGCTGACCGGCTAGGCTGTCCTAGCGTCGAAAGCGGGTTGTTGACCGCCGACGCGGGGTGGGTTGCCCGAGCGGCCTAAGGGAACGGTCTTGAAAACCGTCGTGGCAGCGATGTCACCGTGGGTTCAAATCCCACACCCACCGCAGGTGAACGGCCCCTGACCAGTACGTATGGTCAGGGGCCGTTGCCATGCCCGCTCCCTGCCGGTCACCGCTGTTCCCCCTGGATTCCCGGTCTATTGGGCACGGATGGGGCACGCGGGGGGCACGGCTGGGCGCTGCTTTTTGTGGCTGCTGGGGTCGGCCGGTCAGCGGCTGATGGGGATCTCGTAGACGATCTCGCAGTGCGCTGCGGGCACCACGATGTCCGCTGTCTCCACGGGGCGACCCTGGTCGCTGTAGTACGTCCGCCGGATGTGCGTCACAAGTGCGGCCTTCTGGATGCCGAGTAGCGACGCCTCCTCGGCGGTCGCCTGCCGTGGCTCGGGCTGCTCCACCGCATGGCTGACGGTTACTCCGATCGCGGCCATGCGGTTCACGACACCTGCCCCGGCGTGCGGCCCTCCCTCGGGGAGGACGACGAGTGTGCCCGCGGTGAGGTCGTAGGGCTCCCAACTCGTCGACAGCTGCACCGGCCTGCCGTCGGCCAGGAACTCGTACGTCGTCCGCACGCACAGCTCGCCCTCGGCGATCCCCAGCCGCGCGGCAATCTCCGCCGGGGCCGGCACCTTCGCCTCGGTCCGGCTCTCCCAGTCGCTCTGCCTGCCGAGAGCCTTCATGTCCTGGCGGAACGGGGACCCCGTTGGCTGTTCGCGTGCGGACGACCGCACGACTCGAACGCGTTGCCGGGCTTCGGCGACATACGTGCCCGATCCGGCTCGGCCTTCCAACACACCCTGGGAGATCAGCAACTCCTGTGCCCGGCGCACCACGTTCTCGCCGACGCCGCACTCCTGGCCGATCTGGGCGCGGGAGGGGAGGCGGTCGCCCGGTTCCCAGACGTGCTCCGCGATGCGCTGCCGGAGTTCGTCGGCGATGCGGAGATACGGCGGTTGCTCAGACATATGGAAAATCTAGTCCACTAGCTCTAATCTAGTTAACTAGCTTCACTGAAAGTGATAGTCGGTGACGGGGGCTGTGCTGTGTCCGCTTCGGGAGTGAGTGCGGCGGCTATCGCCGCCCGGCTGTCCGCCGCCGGGCTCCCCACGCGGGTGGAGGAGCACAACCGGTTCGCGACGGTCGAGGCGGAAGTGCCGGAAGTTCTCTCCGCCGAGTCATGGCGGGAGGTCCTGGACGTGGTGGCTGAGGCCGATCGATTCGGACTACTGGCCACCAGCTTGAACGGCCGCACCTTATGGGCGGTCGTACGCAAAACGGTCCCCACGACGGGCGATGTCGGGGGACCGGGCGATCAGCGATAGGAGCTGACCAGCATGCTCAACCGTATCTGCCGTGCCGCCTCCCTCACCAGAGAGCGGCACTTCCCCAAGGGCCGGCACCGCCGCCCCTTAACGCCCTCCCGGCCACTGGCCGCTCCCACCTCCGCCGCGCTGGCTGACGCGTCGACCGTTCCCTTGGGCCCGGCTTTGGCTGGCGCGGTCCACCGTCGCCCGCTGAGGGGTGAGGACGGGCCGTACCTGGTGGCGTGGGAAGAGCGTGTACGGACGCGAGCGGTGCTCGTCGCGTCTCGTCTGCCGGCCGAGGCGTGGTCGGCCCTCGCGGGGGTTCGCTGATGCCCCCTCGCCGACAGTCGTCCGGTGCGGACACCACTTCCGTCCCCTACCGCTCGATCGCGTGCAGGATCGGCACGCACTCCTCCTGCGTTGAGTCCTCCCCGTTCTTGGCACCGGTCGACGTCCCGGTGATCTATGAGGCGTGCGACTGTCCGTGCCACTCGATGCCCGAGCTGTCCGCGGCCGTGGAGGTGACGCTGTGAGGCCTCAAGTCCCTGTCGGTGTGCTGGTTTCTCACATCGAGGTCACCGCGGCCACCGTGCAGCGCGGCGACATCATCCAACTCGGCGGGCAGGCATGCCGGGTGAGAGACCTTTTCCAGCTCCCCCAAGGGGCCAAGCAACTGGTCTTCGAGTCGGGCGAACTGCTGGCCATACACGCTCGTACTCGGCTCGTCGCCGTACGACTGATGAGAAGGCGGTGACCGGCGCCGTGCCCTCTCGTCACCACGACATCGCCGACGATCTCCGCCACCAGATCACGACGGGCCGCCTCAAGCCTGGCGAGCGCCTGCTGTCCGAAGTCGGCCTGGCCGCCCGGTACAAGGTCAGCACAGTGACCCTGCGCCGCGCCCTCGCCGTACTCCAGGGGGAAGGACTCGTCGAGAAGATCCACGGCAAGGGCAACTACGTCCGTCGCCCCCGCCGCAAGATCATGTATGTCGGCGGCTGGGGCACACTGGACCCCTGGACCGCGGCTGAGCCCACGTTGCGCGTCACGGTTCGCAGCACCACGGTTCCGGCCTCCGTGGTCCTGACGACGTTGCTGAAGGTGCCAACGGGCAGCCCTCTCGCCGAATACACCTGCCTCAGCCTCGAACAAGGGTCACCGCACGGGCTGGCCCGCATCTACATCCCACGCGACCTGGCCCCGGCCGGAGTCCTCGACGACGACTCCGTGTGCCGGGAGGCAGCCACGAGATTCGCCGTCCTCGGCCCGTCGCCGACCACCATCCGAGAAACGGTCTGCGCCCGCTCCCCCACACCGGACGAAGCCTCGGCCCTCCGGATCGGAACCACCACGGCCGTCCTCGCGATCACACGCATCGCCACCGACTCCACCGGCCGCGTCATCGAAGCCGCGCTTCTGGCCTTCCCGGGAGACCGCCTCGATGCCGTCTTCACCAACCACCACGTGCCCGAAGAGAGGCAGGCCCAAGGATGAATGCACCGAACGAACTGCGGCTTCTACCGTGGACGGGCCCGGAGGACAAGCCCTGCTACCTGAGCACTGACGACCCGGACGGCTACATGTCCCGCCTCGCGGACAACATCGAAGCGATCCAACTCGGCACGGCAAGCGCACTGTTGGAAGAGTCCTCAGAAGCTCTCGACAACCAGGACACGTCCCCTGGCGAGATGCGGTGCCTGGCCAAAGAGCTGACCGGGGCCCTGCGCGACGTCTACCGCGTTGCAACGAGCCGCGGTCACCGCCGGGCAACAAGCGATCCTCGTGAGTCCGCCTACTGATCCACGGTCCCACCGACCAGTACAGCAGGAGTGGCCCATGGCTCTGACTAGATCAGATGCCATGGGCTTCTGGCTTTGCCGGCCGACTTCCGTCGAACCTTGGACGGTCTGAGGACTGCTTCGTCCCGAAGCAACTCAGGGTGGGCCCTCACCCTGGGTCGCTCTGCTTCTCGCCTGTGCCGATGGTTTGCTGGCGTTCGTGCTCGTCCAACGTTGTCCGTCGCCTCGCGGAACTGGGTCATGCCGCGCTTCAATGGTGCCGAACTAGACGGAGAGCGAGGCGGACCGAGGCGGGCGAACGGTGAGGTTCGTTTCGTACATCCTCCGAAACACCCTCACGTCGTGGGTGTCGTAGGTCACACTGAGCCCCTGGTGAAGCCAAGGGGGAATCATGAGTAGCCCGCACATCAACACGCCCATCCAGGTGCGCATGTACGCCAACGCACTGCATAAGGCTGTCTGGGTCGTTGTGGTCGTGGCGTCGGCCGGCCTCCTCGCCCCGCCGCTGTTCTTCATCGCAGCCAAGAAGCGTGTCGTCAGCATGGCAGTGCCCGCAGTGTATGCGGTGATCATTTACGGTTCTGCTGTCCTCGGTTCAGTTCTCGGCAACCCGAAGAACTGGGTGGGTGGCGTCCTCGCCATCACGATGATCATTGCCGCCGTACACGCTGCGATCCTCGATGCGGACTGGAAGCCAGGCCGGTAGCGGGTGGATCGGCGGCGCCCGCCTCTCAGCACGATCCTGCGGGCGTGATTGAAGCTGAGACCGTTCGTGGCGTGAACTTCTGGTCCGTAGCTCTACGTAGATCGGTCATCGGCGGCTAGACCGGTCATCATCCGGCCCCCCTTGGGCGTCGCCGGACGGGGCCGGTTGCTGAGGTTGCGGTACTTCGCTGTTGTACCGCTTTACCCCAGTCCCAGGTATGTGCGTATGTCTGAGCTATAGCCCACGTTCTGAGGGGCGTAGCCTTCCCAGTCGAAGCATTTTCCAACGTGTCCGCCAATGTTGCCCTGGACAGGATTCGTCAGACGGACTTCCCACCTCTGAACGTCCTCGTGGTACTTCCAGGCGCTCGTGTGATCCACGTCCCAGACGCCCACGACGCGTACGGGTTTGGCCTCGGCCGTGGTGACGGCTACCAGGCGCTTGATCGGCGCCTCTCGGTCAACGCACTTGCCGAGCGGCCAATACCGGCTGCATCGCTCAGCTGCATCCGCCGAATGGGCCGCCCCAGAGACGACGACCCGTTCATCGTCAATCGCATTGAGGCTGATCTTGACGAGCAGAGTCGTGGAGAGATCAGAATATCGCAAGATACCTTGCTGGAAAGGCAGTAGCGGCACCAGATCCTTCGACTGCTTGCGCTTCGCGACGTTGAGGAGATGCGTTCCATGCTCTTCCGCATCCGCAAGGGCCCGGATGATCAGAGACTCCGCACGTTCGGCATCCCCACGAGTTGAGAACGGCATGCTCGTGATCCTCACGTCGCCGCTCCGGTCACGTAGGTCGTCGACGACCTTGGTGTGCGGCCCGTACGGTCGGGCGCGGTCCCCTATCCCCACGTAGCCGATGCTGCCGTCACCGTCGTAGATGAAGTAGACGTAGTTGTTGCTCAACTTGACCTCTCCCGCGCTCACGAGTTGATCCGTGCGCGGGAGCGTAACCGCGGGCTCTGACACCTCAGTTTGGGAAGCTAAGGCGATCTAGGGCCAGTTGGATGTCTGACCTGCGGCGGCGCGCCCTGGCCGCCCTCAACGCCGGCGGCTCGTTGCCCGCCGTTCCCCGTGGCTCCCCGCTCAACCTGGCACGGGTCTGGCACGGATCCCAGGGCGGGCGACGTCCCATCTACATACGGCCGGAAAGGTATCGATGCTTTGGTGGAATTGCGAGCGCTAGGGTGGCGTCAAAGTCGGCGCGATAGCGGACTATGCGGTCATCTAGTGGGCCTGCGATGGTCTCCTTTCTTGCCTCGAAGGTAATGGCCCCACTTTCATCCCTGCCGGCAGCTTGAATGGGCGGTTGGATTATTTCCGCATCCCAAATTGTCGCAACCCGTTGACTCGTGCGGGGTTCACATACGATCTGAAAACCGGAGCGCTTCACCTTCGAATCCTTCGCCCATGCAAGCGGTTTACGGCGAAGGATGGCGTCTACGGTTTCAAGTGCGGTCAGCTTTGGGGCCTCAAGCTCCGGATCGTTCCACATGTTCCTGCCGTGCAGGTTGCGAATTGATATCCATTCATCCCTTGATCTGCGATCGATCCACGTGAACGTCACCTCCTGCTCGGGCTGGAGGATGGCGTGCCCCAGCTCCACTTCCTCGTCGTCAAGCAAGAAGACTGACTGATTTCGGTATCTGTACCAAACCTCTCGTCCCGAGTTTTCATGATCGCGCAGAGTGAGCAGCATTTCGCACGGGTGGGTATTGATGAGCCTCCCTTTGAGGACCACCTCAAGGCTATCTTTTTCCCACTCCCGGACCCATTTGTGCGCCTCGTCCCCTATCATGCTCTCAAATTCGCGCGCTGTTGCTTCTCTGTATTCGATCTTGGTGAGGAACAGGTCCACCGAGGGCGTGTGAGAACTTCGCGCCACTTCGTATGCCGCTTGGCCGGTTCTGCGGGTCAACTCAAGAGACTCTCTTGCAATTCGGCTGGAGCGACGCACGAAGAATGCGGATGTTAGCGCAATTGCTGGAGAGGCTATGGAAAGAGCTTCGGACCAAGTGGGCACGTAGGCCTCCATTTCTCAAACCGGGACTCGTTATCAGCTCAGCTTGACTGTCAGCATCCTTACCCCACCTCCCCCAGCTCCCATCCCGTCCGCCGTCGACCCACACACCGTGGAGCGGGCGTGGTTCAGGGCGTCAAGGTGGAGCGCGCCACTGTACGAACGACCTTGACGCCCTGGGCCGCGACTGCTCGGCTCTGCCTGGGTCGATGGCGGACGGGATGGGAGCCCACAACGCTCACCACGAACCGGCCGGCACTCGCGTACGGCGCCCCCTCCATCCCAGAGTCTGAGCGCCCCCGCCGGAGGCATGTCTTTTAGCTCGCGGATGAGTTCTCGCTTCCGCCCGCATGCACGCAGCGCGCCGCCGGGCGCGGCCAGCCGGGGCGCAGACAGGAGGCAGGCCGCGCCGCACAGGCGGCGCGCGCCCGCGCCGTGCGCGGGCACTTGATGAAGTAGAGAAAGTCTTATCCCGCTGTGATGAGCTGCTTGCCGTCGTGGCTCCGCACGTGAGGGCCGTTGCCGTCCAGGGCGTCCAGCAGACGGACCGCGTAGACCTCGGACATGCGCTCGCTGACCCCGTCGGGTGTGAGCCAGGAGACGGCTGTCGACTCGCTTGATGTGCGCTCGGTGCCGCCGGAGGGCTTGCAGCGGAAGACCAGGGCGACGATGCCTCGGGTCGTGTTCTTGTAGACGCCGGTGAGCTGGTCCACCTCGACGTGGATGCCTGTCTCTTCCCAGACCTCGCGGGCAACGCCGGCTTCCGGCGTCTCGTTGAGTTCGAGGATGCCGCCGGGGAGCTCCCAGGTGCCGTTGTCGGCTCGGCGGATCGCCAGGAGGCGGCCGTCCTCGCGCACCACTACGCCGGCTACGGACACGGAGTGCAGGGGAGGGGGTGTCGCTTCCTGTGGTTGACTCATGTAGAGGAGCATAGGAGGCAGGGAAGGACTATGGGAACTGCGGCGGGAGGGGCCGGTTCCGGTCCTCGGTATGTGCAGATCGCTGATGACCTCGTGCAGCAGATCCGGGCGGGAGTTCTCAAGGCCGGCGACATGGTGCCGAGTGAATCCGAGCTGGTGGACCGCTACGGCGTCTCCGGCGGGACGATCCGTAAGGCCATGGTCGAGGTGCGGGCGAGTGGGCTCGTCGAGACCCGGCACGGCAAGGGCTCGATCGTGAAGAACCGGCCCCCCGTGCGGCACCGCTCCTCCGATCGGTTCCGGCGCTCGCTCCGGCAGGGTGGCCAGGCTGCCTACCTCGCGGAGTCCGCACAGTCCGGCGCCACCGCAAAGGTCAGCGTTCTCTACATCGGCCCCATGGATGCGCCCGAGGATGCTGCCGAGCGCCTGGGCGTCCCTGCCGGTACGCAGGTGCTGGCCCGTCGACGCCTCTACTTCCGTAACGGCACCCCGGTCGAGACCGCTTCGTCGTACCTGCCCTGGGACGTGGTGAAGGAGATCCCCGAGCTGTTCGCCGAGAACCCCGGAGGCGGTGGCATCTACGCCCGACTCGAAGACCACGGCCATGAGTTCGCGGAGTTCGTCGAGACGCTGCAAGCGCGTCCGGCCTCGAAGTCGGAAGCGTCGGAGCTGGCGCTCAGCCCTGGTGCGCCCGTGGTTCACCTGATCCGGGAGGCCTGCACGACCGCGGGGCGCGTGGTCGAGGTGTGCGACACCCTCATGGCCGCTGACCAGTTCGTTTTCGAGTACAGGATCCCTGCCGGCGACTGACGCCCGCTCAACTCCCCGCAGCCCGTCGCGAGTTCTTCTTCGCGGCGGGTTGACTCATGTACAGGAGTGATGCACTCTTCTTCGTGTCACTCATATACATGAGTGGCGGAGTTCAGCATCTATAGAGGAGTGATCTGCTGTGCGTCAGATTCCCGTCGACACCTCCAGCGCGGTCGTGATGGTCGCCAAGACTCCGCAGGTCAAGGTGCGTGACCGCCGTACCGGTGAGATCGCCACCGACATGGAGACCGGTGCTCAGCTCATGACGGTGGACGTGATGTTCGCGGCGAACGAGGAGGTGGAGATCCTGTCCGTCACCGTTCCGGAGCCCGGGATCAGCGGTGAGCTGTCCATGGGTACGCCGGTCGCGCTCACCGGCCTGGTCGCCCGCCCGTGGGAGAACGACTTCAACGGCCAGCGGCGGCACGGCATCGCGTTCCGCGCGGTCGCGGTCACCTCGCTCGCCGACGTCGCCGCTGCTGGGTCGAAGGCGGCCTGATCATGACCGCCTTCACGGTCGCCCTGGTGCTGGTCGTCGCCGCTGCGGGTCTCCTGCGGTGGCGGCGCCCCGCCTGGTACTGGCTGGCATTCGGGGTCACTCTGGCCGCGTTGCGGGTCCTGGTCCGGTACCGCTCGGTCATGGACGCGTGCGGGTTGACCGTTCCGCCAGCGCGATGGCGGTTAGCCCTGGCTCGTGCCGCGAGTCGGCCGGTACCTGAGCCCCGCCCGCCGCGCATCCGACGGCTGCGGCCTACGCGCACCGGTCTGGTCCTGCGGCTCAAGCTCCGTCCCGGACAGGACGCCTTCGACATAGCCGCGGCCTCGGACCGGCTCCGGCACTCGTTCTCGATGTTCGGCGTGACCTCGCGTGAAGTGCGGTCCGGCGTCGTCGAGGTGCGGATGACCGGATACGACGTGCTCAAGCGGGTGCAGATGCCCGCTGAGACAGAGACCCGGCCGATGCGGGTACCGGTCGCCCTTCGGGAGGACGGGGCGGTGCACTACCGCGACTACCGGGCGATACCCCACGCCCTCACCCTCGGCGCCACGGAGTCCGGCAAGTCCGTCTACCAACGCAACCTGGTCGCCGGCCTCGCACCCATGGACGTCGCTCTCGTCGGCATCGACTGCAAGCAGGGAGTCGAACTCTTCCCGCTGGCCCGCCGGTTCTCCGCGCTGGCCGACAGCCCCGACGCTGCCGCCGAACTCCTCGACGCCCTCGTGGCCCGGATGGCAGATGTCTACCACCTCATCCGGACCCAGCAGCGCATCACGGTCGATGTGCCGGACGCGGACATCGCCGCCGACATCTGGGACCTGCCCGATGACCTCCGACCAACCCCGGTTGTCGTTCTGGTCGACGAGGTGGCCGAACTCGCCCTGTACGCAACGAAGGAGGAGGAGAAGCGGCGGGACCGCATCATCACTGCCCTGGTCCGCCTCGCACAGCTCGGCCGCGCGGCCGGCATCTACCTCGAAATCTGCGGACAGCGCTTCGGCTCCGAACTCGGCAAGGGCATCACCATGCTCCGCGCCCAACTCACCGGCCGAACCGCCCACCGCCTCAACGACGAGACCTCCGCCAACATGGCCTTCGGCGACATCGCCCCGGACGCGGTCCTCGCCGCCATCCAGATTCCCGCCGACATGCGGGGCCTCGCCATCGCTGGCGACTCGTCCGGCGGGTGGCACCGCATCCGCGCTCCGCACACCTCGCTCCGCCAGGCCGTGAACCTCTGCAACCGGTACGCCGACCGCACCCCGGACCTGCCCGAGCTGGCCCCCTTCCGGCCTGTCGTGACTGCTCCCGTCACCGCCCTCGCGCCATCGGTGAAGTCCTCTCCGGCCACCGCCTGATTCCTCCCCGATCCACCCGGTAGGCGCGACCGTTTTCGCGCCGGGTCCCTACCCCCTCCATGCCCAAAGAAGGGAGAACCGCCATGTGCCCGGACTGCGACGACTTCGCCCGGACCGTGCTCCTCCTCGGTCAACTCGCCCTGTACGCCGACATGGCCGGCGCCGATCTCGACTTCGTGGACGTCGTCAGCCCGTCCCTCGCCGTGTCGCTGCCGGAGCCGCCGCAGGGCACGTTCCTGGATGACTCCGACCCCGCCGAGGACTCCTGATGGGCGCCCGGCCCGGTCTCCGGGTCGACGCGGTGTTGATCCAGGCGATCATCGCCGGAGCTCTGTCCTTCGCCCACCTGCACGATCTCGCCGCCGCGGCCGGACAGGACGGCTGGAAGGCATGGGCCTACCCGGTCAGTGTCGACCTCCTCCTTGTCGCCGCCTGGCGTCGGCTGCGCAGTGAGGGACCGTCCCGGCTGGCCTGGTGCTGGTTTCTGGTCGCCCTGTTCGCCTCGCTCGGCGCCAACGTCGCCACCGCCGGGTTCCTCGACCTGGCCGACCCGCCCGCCCCGCTCCGCCTCGGCATCGCCGGATGGCCTGCGCTCGCCTTCCTTGGCGGCACCCTCCTCGCGCACTCGTCGGGGGATGCGGAGTCGGAGCCGGCCACCGTCGCGGACGCGGAGGACGTCGGGCCGGTGCCTGCGCCTGATGCCGTCCCGGCCCCGTCCCCGGCTGAGGAAGCCAGTACGCCTCCGGCCCTGCCCTCGCCCCCGGCTCCGCCGGTCCCCGCCGCACTGGTCGACCACGCCCGCAAGGTCGCCGACGAGTACCGCACGCGCACCGGCTCTCCGATCGACACGGACACCCTCCGCGCCCGCCTCGGCGTCCCGCCCCACCTCGCCGATGCCATCGCCGCCCACCTCAGCTGACCGCAAAGGAGAACCGAGATGACCAACGACCCCGCCGACCTGACCGTGGCCGACTACCTCGACAGCGCGCGGGACATGGCCGCGGCCGGACGCCCCTTCCTCGCCCACCTGCTCGCCGAGGAAGCCGCTCGACGCGTTGACGACCCGGCCACCGCCCGCAGTATCCGCGCCCAGTACCCCGACCCCGCGACCGACAGGGGCTGACCGGCATGCCCGCTCGCGACAGCTTCCACTCCGTGATGCGTATCGGCCCCGTGCAGATCGGCACCCACCGCGACCGCACCGGCCGCACGGCCCACGCCGCTGTCTGCACCGCCGACCGCTGCGGCTGGTCCGCCGACTACTCCAGCCGGACCGCCGCCCAACTCGCCGCCCGCACACACCGCTGCACCGTCCGTTAGGAGACAGCGTCCATGGACGTCCCCCTCTGGTTCGCCCTGCTGGCTGTCGGCTACCTCGGCATCAAACTCTTCCGCCCGCCGGTGTGGCTGATCTGCGTGCTCCTCCTCGGCGGCTACCTCCTCGCCGACAGCCTCTTCGCCTCCGTCATCGACACCGCCGTCAAGTAGCCCGCACCCAGGAGAGGAGACCAACCATGTTCCAGCCCAAGATCCCGACCATGCCCCAGCCCACCGGCCTGGTCACCCCGCCCGCCGTCATCCAGCCGACCGCTGTCACTCCGGGTACGCCGGTCCCGCCCGCGGTGCCCACCGCCGCCCCGGTGTCGTCCCGTCCGGTCGTCCAGCTCACCCCCGGAACCGCGCTCGCACTCGTCGGCGCCGGCACCGCCGTCGTCCTGGTCGTGGGCGCCGTCCTGGTCTCGCTGCTCCTGGCGGTCGCCGTCACTGGCGCCTCGGTAGCGGTCTGCGCGGTCGTCCTGCGCTCCCTGATCGCCTCCGGCGCCAAACGCCGCTGACCGGCCCCCGGGCGGCCTCGATACCGCCAAGCATCCGCTGCCCGGGAGCCGTCCCCACCGATCGAACTCGCAACCGGAAGGAACTCCCAGCATGGCCCACCGGGCCTCACTCTCGACACAGAAACCGTCCATGTCCATGGACCCCGCCGTCCTCGGGGACGTCCTCCGGGTGGCCTCGGCCTCCGACTACACCCGCTGGGAGGATCAGATTCGCCGTACCGGCGGCTGCGCCGACCCGGTCCACTTGAGCGGCTGGGTGACCCACAAGGACAAGAGCAGCGGCGAGACCCTGCACCGCTACTCCACCGCGTCCGAGCCGGGCGGGCGCCTACGTATCGCCTGCGGCAACCGCCGCGTCTCCCGCTGCCCCTCCTGCGCCTGGACCTACGCGGGCGACACCTACCACCTCATCCGCGCCGGCCTCGCCGGAGACGACCGCCGCGACATCCCCACCACCGTCCGCGACCACCCGCGCGTCTTCGCCACCCTCACCGCACCTTCATTCGGCCCGGTCCACAACCGACCCGACCGTGGCACCTGCCGCTGCGGCACCCGGCACGCCGCCGACGCCCCGAACCTCGGCACCGCCCTCGACCCGGGCACCTATGACTACGCGGGCGCCGTGCTCTTCAACAACCATGCCGGACAGCTCTGGCAGCGCTTCACCACCCGACTCCGCCGCGAACTCGCCGTCCGCGCGGGCATCCGACGCCGTGAACTCGGCGACCATCTCCGGGTCTCTTTCGGCAAGGTCGCCGAATTCCAGAAGCGCGGCGCTCTCCACTTCCACGCTGTCGTACGCCTCGACGGCCCGGACGGACCCGGCACACCGCCACCCGCCTGGGCCACGGTCGACGCACTCAGCGACGCGATACGAGCCGCCGCCACGCACTCGTACACCTCGGTCTCGGTCCCGGCTGCCGGTGACCAGCCGACCCGGACGTTCCGTTGGGGCCGACAGCTCGACGTTCGCCCGGTCAAAGTCTTCGGCGACGGATCCGACATCACCGAACAGGCAGTCGCCTCCTACGTGGCCAAGTACGCCACCAAAGCCGCCGAGAACACCGGCACCCTTGACCGCCGCATCGGCGAGCTTGCCGAGCTCGACCGCCACCGCATCCCCGATCACACCCGTCGGCTCATCACCGCATGCCGTGAGCTCGATGGCCTCTATCCGGACCGGCGCCTCTGGGCCTGGGCGCACATGCTCGGCTTCCGCGGCCACTTCTCGTCGAAGTCGCGCACCTACTCCACGACCCTCGGCGCCATCCGCCAGGAACGCGCCGACTACCGCGCCGCCCAGGAAGCGCCCGCCCTCGGCCTCGCCGACCGCGAACCGGACACCGTCCTCGTCCTGACCGACTGGCAGTACGTCGGCCACGGGCACACCCCCGGCGAAGGGGCCCTTGCCGCCACCATCGCCCGTGACCTCCAGACCAACCGCGAGACCGCCCGCGAAGCACTGAACGCTCGCACCGCCGACGAAGGGGAGTGGTGACCGTGGACCGACTGCTCACCGTGGGCCAGGTCGCCGAACGCCTCGGCACCGGTCTCCGCTTCCCACGTCGGCTCATCGAGGAACGCCGCATCGCGTTCGTCAAGGTCGGCCGACACGTCCGCATCCGGGAAAGTGCCGTGGACGAGTACGTCAGTGCCCACACGGTGGAACCGATCGTCCTGCGGCCCACCTCGACGTACCGGCGGGCTGCCTGATGGCCGGCAAGCGCAAGTCCCGCCGCTCCTTCGGCCGCATTCGTAAGCTGCCCTCCGGCCGGTTCCAGGCTCGATACCCGGGGCCTGACGGCGTGCTGCGCGCCGCTGATCAGACGTTCGCCACCACGACGGACGCCGATCGCTGGCTGGCACGGAAGCGAATCGAGATGGAAGAGGGCCGCTGGCTCGACCCCGCCGAGGGCCAGACCACCGTCCGCGACTGGTCGGCACGCTGGCTCGCCGCGGTCTCCCCGCAGCTCAAGCACAAGACACAGGCGTCGTATCGATCCCTGATCAACTCGCTGATCGTTCCGGCTCTCGGTGATCGTGAGCTGTCCAGCCTTCGGCCGATTACCGTCGTCGAGTGGGTCGGCTCGATGAAGACCCGGGGTCTCAGCGCGTCACGGATCCGGCAGGCGTATCGGGTGCTCTCGCAGATCATGCGGGCGGCTGTCGACAACGAGATGATCGGGCAGACCCCGTGCAGGGGTGTGAAGCTGCCTCGGATGCCGCAGACCGAGCCGCACATCCTCACCCCGTTGGAAGCCTCACGGATCGTGCGGTGCGCGACGAAGCCGCATGATCTGCTGATCTCCTTGCTCGCCTACGCGGGTCTGCGAGTTGGGGAGGCGTTTGCGCTGCGGCGAGCGGACATCGATGTGTCCGGCGGCCTGGTCCTCGTCGATGAGAATCTGGCCGAAGCGAACGGCACCCTCGTCTTCGACACTCCCAAGTCCCATCAGAAGCGGGTCCTGCGGATCGGGCCGTCACTCGCGGCGCGGATAGGCCGACACCTGGAGACGCTGCCCGGCGGGGAGGATGCTCTCCTCTTCGTCACGCCCGGCGGCAAGCCTCTGCGCTACAACCAGTGGCGCAAGGCCTACTTCGACCCTGCGGTGGCGGCGGCGGGGCTCACTGACGTGACGCCGCACGATCTGCGCGCCTCGCACGGCACGTGGGTCGCTGACCGGTACGGCGTGATGACCGCAGCCCATCGGCTCGGCCACTCGAACGCGAGCGTCACTACCCGGCACTATGCCCGGCCGGTTGCCGGTCGCGATGACCAGGTGGCTCATGCAACTGACCTATGGATGAGCGGGGGTGTAGAAGGCAGTTCGGAAAGTAGGCCGACCTGAGCAGTTGCAGTCGCCAGCCTTGGCCAACTGATCCTCGGTTGCGAGGCGATGCCTGTCGGGAGAGCACATGGCAACGGAATGTGAGCGCGTGCGGGCGATGTGTAATATTCACGTTGCCAGTTGGGTGCTGTAAGGCTACCGGCTGGCACAGGTATGGCCTGGCCCACAACCAGCGGCAATTCCTGACACCTACAGAGAAAGACGTAGATGTGAAGATTGCCTTGGCCATGCTGCTCGTGATCGTTTTCCTTCTGGCGACCGTAGTGGGGCTTGCCGCTTCGTGGCTTGCAGTCCTGCTGGGCGAGTCGAGGGTGACGGCCGTTGAGTGGGGAGCTAAGTCTGCGGTTTGCGTGGCCACACTCGGTCTCGCAGTCGTGACTCTTATCCTCCTCCATACCTGAACAAGCTGCCCCGGTGCTCATTTGCCGGGGCAGCTCGGGCAAGCGGTTGTGGCCGTGTGCGCGGTGTGGGGAGGCACTGGGGCACGTAGCGGGCACGGTGACGATGAAGACGGCTCCGCCGGGATGCCCGTACCTGTCTGACCTGCTGCGGAGAACGCCACCCGACGCGCCCCCGAAAGGTCTTGAAAACCGTCGTGGCAGCGATGTCACCGTGGGTTCAAATCCCACACCCACCGCAGGTGAACGGCCCCTGACCGGGTGAATCGGTCGGGGGCCGTTCCGCTGCGCACTGTCTGTCAGTACTCGTGGTTCCCCTCGGCCAGTACTCGTCGTTCCCCGTCGGCTCCCGGCGGAACGGGCACGGCAAGAGCGCGGATACCACCTCGGACGCGGCGGGATTCCTCAGGGTGGTGGACGGGGCGGAGCTGTAGCGCAGAGGTCGTTGCGCGCATGTCCGCGCACCGGGAGCCCTGGCCGTCACCTCGGGGGTTCGCAGCGGGTTGTGGTGAGACGTGCCGCTGAGGCGATGGTCGCGCGGGCCTCGTGTTCGGGGAGGCCGGTGTGGACGGCGGCTTCGGTGAGGGCGTCCGCCAGGCTGTCGCCGAAGCCGTGTTCGTAGGCGCGGCAGGCGGCCCAGAAGAGCCGGGTGTTGCGCTGGCCCTCGTCCGCCGCGAGGACGAACCGGATCAGGCCGCGGCCCCGGTCGTCGGGGCGGCCGTGGCGGCGATGTGTGCGTGCCGGGGGCGTCAGCAGCTGGAGGAGGGCGCGGGGGCAGGGGGCCGGCGGGAGGGTGCCGGTGCCGGGGACGAGCCGGTAGGTGCCGCGGGTGGTGGCCGAGCCGGGGCCGACCAGGTAGCCGCCCGTGCCGCGGATGTCGATGCCGGGGGCGAGCCGGCCCGCGGAGTTCGGTACGGCCGTTCCGGGCGGGCCGGACAGCCAGATGTGGCGGCCGCCGCTGGGGGTGAGCACCGTGACGGTCGGCGGGATGGTGAACAGGTGGTGCAGGGCGAGCTGTTGCAGGGCCGCCGTGGAGTCGTTCCGGCCGGTGGCGTCGATGTCGAGGTCGATACCGATGAGGTGGTGCGGGGCCCGGCCGCAGGCGATGCCGTAGCCGGTGGCCCAGGGGGCGGCGGCGAAGAGGGCGCGTACGGCGGTGGGGTCGGTGGTGGCGTCATGGACGCCGTGTCCGGGCAGGCCGCAGGCGCCCCGGCAACTGCTCGGGCGGTCCTCGTCGCGGTGCGGGGAGCGCAGGGCGGGGAGCTTGGTGGCGGACAACGGGATGACGGGGAGCCCGTGTTCGGCCGCGGACAGTGCGTGGGCCAGGGCCAGGGTGAAGGTTCGCCGGTCGGTGATGGCCATGCTTCCATGCTCGTACTAACGTTCGAATAAAGGAAGAGGGGTGGGTCCGTGAGCGCGGTGCGAGGTGTAGTGGTGGAACGCTTCTTCTCCTGCGGGGCAAGGGCTGTGGGGGTGCGTCCGGCTGACCTGCGAGTCTGTGATGTCTGGGGGTTTATCGGCTCTTCCTCACGCTTGCGAGGGAATCGAAAAGCATGGGTGGTTCGCCGGGGTGGTGGCGGGCAGCCTTGATCTCGCGACGTCGTGACCATCACCCGGGCGGTCGGCCAACCGGCCCGGGGCCGGCCTTACTTTCGGTTCCTGGAGGAATAGACATGGCAAGCATCCGTACCGCTCGTGCCCTCGCTGTTGTTGCCGCTCTGCCCCTCACCGCCGCGCTCTTCGCCGGTGTGGCCCAGGCCGACAACGGCTCGTTCGCGAACGACGGATCGAACGCGGGGGTGGCCGCGATCAGCGGCAGCGGCGTCGGGGCCAACTTCGGCAACTCGTCCACTTCGCAGCAGCAGGCCGTCGGAGACGGGGCGTCGAACCAGAGCAACTCCGCCCAGGTGAACGGCTCCGCATTCACTGCGATCGACCAGTCCAGCCACACCGTCGCGGTGAACTTCACCAATCTCTGGTGATCCGGTGCCTGCCGCGGGCCGGTCGGTGGGTCGGGCCGCGGTTGGGGGAACGACGGCCTGCGTGGCATCCCTTCGGTGGTGGCGTGCAGGCCGTTCGTCGTTCCCGGGGGTGAGGGGGTGAGGGGGTGAGGGTGGAAGGGGGAAGGGGGAGTTGAGGGGGTCGGGGAGTTGAGGTGAGGGGGCTGAGGGGCGCGGGGATGAAGTGGGTGGGAGGGGGTGAAAGGGGGAGGGGCCGGTGAGGGGCTGCTGTCGGGTGTCTTGACAGGTGAACAGAATCTGACGGACAGTCAGAAACCCCTGATCCCTGATCCCTGATGCCTGATGCCTGATCCGCAGGCCTTTCCCGGGAGGCAGCCGCCGTGCACCTGGCCCCTACGGAGCGCCAGCTACAGCTGCGCGCCGAACTCCGCACGTACTTCCGCGATGTGATGCCGGAGTCCGGCCACCGGACCGGTCCGGTGGCCGGGAGCCCGGCCGAACAGCGGCGACTGCTGCGCCGCATCGGCGCGGACGGGATGCTGGGACTCGGCTGGCCCGTCGAGTACGGCGGGCAGGGGCGCGGCGCGGACGAACAGTTCGTGTTCTTCGACGAGGCCTACCGGGCGGGCGCCCCCGTCTCGATGGTCACCCTCAACACCGTGGGCCCCACCCTGATGAAGTACGGGACCGAGGCGCAGAAGGAGTACTTTCTGCCGCGGATCCTGGCCGGTGAGATTGTCTTCGCCATCGGCTACAGCGAGCCGGAGGCCGGTACCGACCTGGCGGCGCTGCGGACCAGGGCCGTACGGCAGGGCGACTCGTGGGTCATCGACGGGCAGAAGATCTTCACCAGCAACGCGCAGAACGCGGACTGGATCTGGCTCGCCTGCCGTACGGATCCGGACGCGCCCAAGCACCGGGGCATCTCGATCATCCTTGTGCCGACAGACGCGCCCGGCTTCTCCTGGACGCCCATCGAGACCGTGGGCGGGCTGACCACGACCGCCACGTACTACGACGGCGTTCAGGTGCCCGCCACCGGGCTGGTCGGTGCGGAGAACGGGGGCTGGGGGCTGATCACCAACCAGTTGAACCATGAGCGGGTGGCCCTGGCCGCGATCGGGATGCAGGCCGAGGACTTCTACGACGCGGCGCTCACCTTCGCCCGCACGCCCGATCCGGTGACGGGGCGGCGCCCGGTCGACGAGCCGTGGATCCGGTCCAGGCTGGCCGAGGCCTACGCCCGGCTGGCCGCGACGCGCCTGCTCAACTGGCGTCTGGTGGGGGATGTCGGGGCCGGCGCGCTGGCCCCCGGCGAGGCCAGCGGCGTGAAGTTCGTGGGAACCGAAAGCGCCGTAGAGGTGTATCGGATGTGCCAGGAGATCACGGGCGACGCCGGAATGATCCGGGGCGGTTCGCACGGCGCCTTCGGGGACGGGGAGCTGGAGCGGATGAACAGGGCGGCGCAGATCAACACCTTCGGGGGCGGGGTGAGCGAGGTGCAGCGGGAGATCGTCGCGACGATGCGGCTCGGGATGAAGAGGGGGAAACGGTGATGGACGGGCAGGGCGTGCGGGACGAACTGTACGAGCGGCTCAGGGCGTACGAGGGGCGGTCGGCCGCCATCGCCGGCAGCGGCAAGGACCCGGTCAACGAGCCCATGATCAGGCACTGGTGCGAGGCCATGGGGGATACGAACCCCGCATACGCCGGCCCCGACGCCATTGCCCCTCCGGCCATGCTGCAGGCGTGGACGATGGGCGGGCTGTCGGGGCACACGGACCGGGGCGAGGCCTACGACGAGCTCTTCGGCCTGCTCGACGGGGCCGGGTACCGCTCGGTGGTCGCGACCGACTGTGAGCAGGAGTATCTGCGGCCGCTGCGCCCCGGTGACCGGATCACCTTCGACGCGGTGATCGAGGCGGTGTCGGAGCGGAAGACGACGAAGCTGGGCACCGGCTACTTCGTCACCACGCGTATGGACGTCCGGGCGCAGGACGAGCCGGCGGGGACGCACCGCTTCCGGATCCTCAAGTACCGGCCGGCGTCGCCGAAGGGGAAGGCGAAGGGGAATGCGAAGGGGAATGCGAAGGGGAAGGCCGAGGCGCCGGGCAAGGGGACAGCGCGGTCCGGGGAGAGGCGGGGTGGCGGGAGCCTGCGGCCCCGGCCGGTGATCAACCGGGACAACGCCGGGTTCTGGAAGGGCGTCTCCGCGCACCAGCTGCTGATCCAGCGCTGCGGCGCATGCGGCACCCTGCGCTTCCCCTGGCTGCCCGGCTGCAACGCCTGCGGGTCGCCCGAGTGGGAGACGGTCGAGGCGTCGGGCGAGGGCACCGTCTTCTCGTACGTCGTGATGCATCACCCGCCCTTCCCCGCGTTCAGCACGTCCGAGGGCGCCGAGCCGTACGCGGTGGCGCTGGTGGAGCTCGCGGAGGGGGTCCGGATGGTCAGCAACGTGATCGGGGTGCCGTACGACAAGGTGCGGGTGGGAATGCCGGTCCGGCTGGAATTCCTCCGTACGGACCCCGAGTTGGAACTGCCGGTCTTCCGGGGGAGCGAGGGCTGACATGGATTTCACACCCACTGAGGAGCAGACCGCCGCGCAGGGGCTCGCCGCCCGGATCTTCGGGGATCTGTCGACGCACGACCGTCTGGTCGCGGCCGGCACCGGTACGGACGCCGAGCTCTGGAAGGAGCTCTGCGCGGCCGGACTGCCCGGGGCGGTCGAGGAGATCGGACTCCTCGGCCTGGTGCTCCTCCTGGAGGAACAGGGCCGGACGACCGCACAGGTGCCCCTCGCGTCGAGCTGTGTCTACGGGCTCCTCGCCGTCGCCGGACACGGTACGGACGAACAGTGCGAGCGGCTGCTGCCCCCGTTCCGGGACGGTACGGCGGTTGCGGCGGGGGCCTTCCCGGCGGGCGGCGCCGTACAGGCGCGGCCGGAGGGAGGACTGAGCGGCACGGCGCCGCTGGTGCCGTGGCTGAGGGACGCCACCCATGTCCTTGTCGCAGCCGCGGACCGGTCGCTGTGGATCGTACGGACCGCGGACGCCGGTGTGCTGACCGAGCCCGTGGAGACCACGGCCCCGTGGTCGGCGGGACGGCTCGTGCTCGACGGGGCGCCCGGCGAACGGCTCGGCGGGGCGCGGGCGTACGAGGAGGTGCTCGCGACGGCCCGGACGGCGTTCGCGGGCCTGCAGGCGGGGGTGTGCGCGGGTGCGGTGGCGCGCGCTGTCGAACACACCGGCGCGCGTGAGCAGTTCGGGCGTCCGCTCTCGACCAACCAGGGGGTGCTGCTGCGAGCCGCCGACGCCCATATGGACACCGAGGCGATACGCGTCACGGCGTACGAGGCCGCATGGCTGCACGACCGGTCGCTGCCCCGTGCGGCGCAGGCGCTCACCGCCGCGTGGTGGGCGTCCGAGGCGGGAAAACGGGTCGTGCACGCGGCGCAGCACCTGCACGGAGGTACGGGCGCCGACCTCGACCACCCCGTGCACCGGCACTTCCTCTGGGGTCGTCAGCTCGACGCCTGTCTCGGCTGCGGCAGCGAAGTGCTTCAGGAACTCGGCGCACTGCTGGTGGAGGAGGGTTCGCGGTGAAGGTCGGCGAAGAGCTGGCACCGCTGGAGATCGCGGTGACCCGCACCCTGATCGTGTCGGGCGCGGTCGCCTCCCGCGATTACCAGGACGTGCACCATGACGCGGAGCTGGCCCGGGAGAAGGGCTCCCCGGACATCTTCATGAACATCCTGACGACCAACGGCCTGGTCGGGCGGTACGTCACCGACCATTTCGGGCCCTCGGCGGTGCTCAGAAGGATCGCCATCAGGCTGGGTGCCCCGAACTATCCGGGCGACACGATGGTGTTGAGCGGCAAGGTGACCGCGCTCGGTGACGACGGGACGGCCGAGGTGTCGATAGTCGGCGCCAACGGGCTGGGCAGGCATGTCACCGGCACGGTGACCATCAGCGTTCCGGAGGGATCCGCATGAGCGTGCGCAGGGCCGATTCGCTCGGCGGACGGGCGGCCGTGGCCGGGATCGGGGCGACCGAGTTCTCCAAGGACTCAGGACGCAGCGAACTCAAACTGGCCGTCGAGGCCGTGCGGGCGGCGCTCGACGACGCGGGGCTCAGCCCCGCCGATGTCGACGGACTGGTCACCTTCACCATGGACACCAGCCCTGAGATCACCGTCGCCCAGGCGGCCGGCATCGGTGAGCTGTCGTTCTTCTCCCGCATCCACTACGGGGGCGGGGCGGCCTGTGCCACCGTCCAGCAGGCGGCCCTCGCCGTCGCCTGCGGGGTGGCCGACGTGGTCGTCTGCTACCGCGCGTTCAACGAGAGGTCGGGGCGGCGCTTCGGCTCCGGGGTGCAGCAGCGGGAACCCACCGCCGAGGGCGCGGCGCTGGGCTGGAACCTGCCCTTCGGGCTGCTCACCCCCGCTTCCTGGGTGGCCATGGCGGCCCAGCGGTATCTGCACACCTACGGGCTGACGCCGGAGGCCTTCGGCCACGTCGCGGTCACCGACCGGCGCCATGCCGCGCGCAACCCGGCGGCGTACTTCTACGAGAAGCCGATCACCCTTGCCGAACATGCGGCGTCCCGCTGGATCGTCGAGCCCCTGCGCCTGCTCGACTGCTGTCAGGAGACAGACGGCGGACAGGCGATCGTCGTCACCAGCGCGGAACGGGCCAGAGACCTGCGGCAGCCGCCCGCGGTGATCGTCGCCGCCGCGCAGGGAGCCGGGCGGGCACAGGAGCAGATGACGAGCTTCTACCGTGACGGGCTGACGGGTCTGCCGGAGATGAATGTCGTCGCCCGCCAGCTCTGGCGGAGCTCGGGCCTCTCCCCCGCCGACATCGACGTGGCGATCCTGTACGACCACTTCACCCCGTTCGTGCTGATGCAACTGGAGGAGTTCGGATTCTGCGGACCGGGCGAGGCCGCCGACTTCGTGGCAGCCGACGCGCTGCCCCTGAACACCCATGGCGGCCAGCTGGGGGAGGCGTACCTGCACGGGATGAACGGCATCGCGGAGGCGGTCCGGCAGATCCGGGGCACCTCGGTGAACCAGATACCCGGGGCGGCCCGGTCCCTGGTCACGGCCGGCACGGGGGTACCCACCTCGGGTCTTGTCCTGGGCCGGGAGCAGTGAGCGGCGCGACCGGTCCGTGGGACGCGCGGTCCGCTGGGCGACCCGTAACCGGTCCGTGGGACGCGCGGTCTGCTGGGCGACCCGTAACCGGTCCGTGGGACGCGCGGTCCGCTGGGCGACCCTGAGTGCTGTCGCGCGGCCCCTCCACCTACAGGAGGTGGCAGGGGGGCCGGTCCTACACCCTGAGGCGGACCCGGTTTCGGGACCTGGGGGCGATCCCCGGAGCGGCGCCCGCTCCTAGCGTGGAGGCATGACCACGCCAGTCCGCACGGGCACCTCCAGGGGAGTCGCCGCCAACACCGGACGCACGCCGCACATCCCGCAGGCGCCGCTCGCCGGACACCCGCCGCACGCGTCGACGGCCCCACGCACAACGCACGCGCCGGTCGCCGCGTACGCGGTGCCGCGCACGCCGGCCGCCGCGCGCACACCGTACGGTGCACGCGTTCCGTACGTCCCGTACCCGTCGTTCACGTCGTTCGTGAAGGCCCGTGGGCCTGTGCTGCTGCGCGCGGCCCGCTCGCTCACCGCGAATCCCAGCGATGCCGAGGACCTGCTGCAGACCGCTCTCACCAAAACGTACGTCGCCTGGGAGCGGATCGAGGACCACCGGGCTCTCGACGGCTATGTCCGCCGGGCGCTGCTGAACACCCGGACCTCGCAGTGGCGCAAGCGCAAGGTCGACGAGTTCGCCTGCGACGAGGTGCCCGAGCAGGAAACGGTTCCGGGGCCCGACCCCGCGGAGCGGCAGTCGCTGCACGACGCCATGTGGCGGGCCGTGCTGAGACTCCCCGACCGGCAGCGCGCGATGGTCGTCCTGCGCTATTACGAGGACCTCAGCGAGGCGCAGACGGCCGAGGTGCTGGGAGTGTCCATCGGCACGGTCAAGAGTGCCGTGTCCCGGGCGCTCGGCAAGCTGCGCCAGGACCCGGAGCTGGCACCGGTCAGGTGAGGCGTCGCCCCGGGGCCAGGAAGCGAGACGTCGGCCGAGGCGCCGGCGTCGGCCGGGGGACACGGCTGAGGAGGGACGCGTCGGGGCTGGTCATGGACATGGTCACGTACGCGGGGAAGGAAGGTTCGGTCATTGCGCACGGGGGGTGTGATTTTGCCGGACGACGCCGATCCGTACGTCCGGGAGTAGTGACATACCGCTCGGTATGTGCGCAGAATCAGCGGAACCTTACTGCCGCGTAGCGCCTACCGGGAGGACGCCGTGCTCAGCACCATGCAGGACGTACCGCTGACTGTCACCCGCATCCTGAGCCATGGGATGACCATTCACGGGAAGTCGCAGGTCACGACCTGGACTGGAGAGCCCGAGCCGCAGCGGCGCAGTTTCGCCGAGATCGGCCGGCGGGCCACCCAGCTCGCCCACGCCCTGCGGGACGAGCTCGGTATCGACGGGGACCAGCGCGTCGCCACGCTGATGTGGAACAACGCCGAGCACGTGGAGGCCTACCTCGCCATCCCGTCCATGGGCGCCGTGCTCCACACCCTCAACCTCCGGCTCCCCGCCGAACAGCTGGTCTGGATCGTCAAGCACGCCGACGACAAGGTCCTCATCGTCAACGGCTCCGTGCTGCCGCTCCTCGCGCCGCTGCTCCCCCAGCTGACGTCGCTGGAACACGTGGTCGTCTCGGGACCCGGTGACCGTTCCGTCCTCGACGGCGCCGTGCCCCGGGTACACGACTACGAGGAGCTGCTCGCCGGCCGGGCCACCAGCTACGACTGGCCCGAGCTGGACGAACGCCAGGCCGCCGCCATGTGCTACACCTCAGGCACCACCGGGGACCCGAAGGGCGTCGTCTACTCCCACCGTTCGATCTACCTGCACTCCATGCAGGTCAACATGTCCGAGTCGATGGGCCTGACCGACAAGGACACCACCCTGGTGGTCGTCCCCCAGTTCCATGTCAACGCCTGGGGTCTGCCGCACGCGACGTTCATGTCCGGCGTCAACATGCTGATGCCGGACCGCTTCCTTCAGCCCGCCCCGCTCGCTGACATGATCGAGCGGGAGAGGCCGACCCATGCCGCCGCCGTTCCCACCATCTGGCAGGGGCTGCTGGCCGAGGTCACCGCGAATCCGCGCGACCTCACCTCCATGGCGCGCGTCACCATCGGCGGCGCCGCCTGCCCGCCCTCCCTCATGGCGGCGTACGACAAGCTCGGTGTCCGCCTCTGTCACGCCTGGGGCATGACGGAGACCTCGCCGCTCGGCACCATGGCCAACCCGCCCGCCGGACTGACCGAGGAGCAGGAGTGGCCCTACCGCATCACCCAGGGCCGCTTCCCGGCCGGTGTCGAGGCACGGCTGGTCGGACCCGGCGGCGAGCACCTGCCGTGGGACGGCGAGTCGGCCGGTGAGCTGGAGGTGCGCGGCTCCTGGATCGCCGGTGCGTACTACGGCGGTGCGGACGGCGAGGCGCTGCGGCCCGAGGACAAGTTCAGCGAGGACGGCTGGCTGAAGACCGGCGACGTCGGGGTGATCAGCGACGACGGCTTCCTCACGCTCACCGACCGCGCCAAGGACGTCATCAAGTCCGGCGGAGAGTGGATTTCGAGCGTCGGGCTCGAGAACGCGTTGATGGCGCACCCGGATGTGGCCGAGGCGGCGGTCGTGGCCGTCCCGGACGACAGGTGGGGCGAGCGTCCGCTGGCGACCGTGGTCCTCAAGGAGGGCGCGAGCGCCGACTACCCGTCGCTGAGGGCCTTTCTCGCGGAGCAGGGCATCGCCAAGTGGCAGCTGCCCGAGCGTTGGTCGGTCATCGCGTCCGTACCGAAGACCAGCGTCGGGAAGTTCGACAAGAAGGTGATCCGCAAGCAGTACGCGGAGGGCGAGCTGGACATCACCCAGCTCTGATCCGGACGGCCGGGACCGGGGCCGGGGCCAGGGCCAGTACGAGGACGAGGGCGGTACGGGATCTCTCCCGCACCGCCCTCGTCTCGCTGCTGCTACCGCCGCTGCCGCCGTCCGCGGTCAGTTCGTGCCGATCTTCGCGAGCAGGTCGACGATGCGTGCCTGTACCTCGTCGCTCGTCGAACGTTCGGCGAGGAAGAGCACGGTCTCGCCCGAACTCAGCTTCGGCAGGTCCGACTGGCTCATGTCGGCCGAGGTGTAGACGACCAGCGGGGTGCGGTTCAGCTGACCGTTGGCGCGCAGCCAGTCGACGATTCCGGCCCGGCGGCGGCGTACCTGCATCAGGTCCATCACCACCAGGTTCGGCCGCATCCGGGTCGCGAGCGAGACCGCCTCGCTGTCGGTCGCGGCACAGGCGACCTGCATGCCGCGGCGCTCCAGCGTCTGTGTCAGCGCGTACGCGATGTCCTCGTGCTCGTCGATCAGGAGGACCCGCGGCGGGTGCTGTTCGCTGTCGCGCGGGGCGAGTGCCTTCAGCAGCACGGCCGGGTCGGCACCGTACGCGGCGTCCCGCGAGGCCTGCCCCAGACCGGCCGTCACCAGCACGGGCACCTCGGCCGCCACCGCCGCCTGGCGCAGTGACTGAAGGGCCTTACGGGTAATGGGACCGGTCAGCGGGTCGACGAAGAGCGCGGCGGGGAACGCCGCGATCTGTGCGTCGACCTCCTCGCGCGAGTGAACGATCACCGGCCGGTAGCCGCGGTCGCTCAGCGCCTGCTGGGTGGAGACGTCGGGCGCCGGCCAGACGAGCAGCCGGCGCGGGTTGTCCAGCGGCTCCGGGGGCAGCTCGTCGTCCACAGGCTGCGGGGAGGGGCGGTTGGCGACCTCGACCGCGCCACCGGGGCCGTCGAGCGGCTCCGGTCCCTCGGCGGCGCCCTCGTCGGGTGCCCCGATCGCGTACGCGCGTCCTTCGGCCGCCGGAGCGGGGAGCAGCGGGCCTGATCCCGAGCCCTGCGCCGTGCCGCCCGTGCCGCCGGGGCCGGGGCCGCCGGTGCCGCCGACGCCTGCCCCGGACTGCGGGTTCGCCGGCTGCGGTGCTGAGGCAGCCGACGCCGGCAGGGGGGCCTGGTCGGTCAGGTCGGCCGGGTCGGCCGGGTCGCTCTCGGGGGGTGCGGCGAGCTTGCGGCGCCGGCCGGCGCCGCCGAGCGTCTGGTTCTGCTGGTGCGCGATGTGCTGGGCGAACGGCACGCCCTGCCCGAGCGTCCGCACGCTGAACGCGCGTCCGTGCGTCGAGTCCGAAGAACCCTCGGGCATGGGCGCCTCAGCGGGCAGTGGCTGCCGCCGCGCGTCCGGTCCGGGCACGAGGGTCCTCGGACGGGTCTCGTCGGGTCCGGTGGGATCGTCGGGGCCTGCGGAGCCGGAGAGGCCGTCGGGGGTGTCGGTACGGCCGGAGCCGCGGGCGTTGCCGGCCGGGGACGTGCCGGTGGTGTGCGTGGTGCGGCCTGCGCCGGGCCACTCCGCGTCGCCGTCGGGCTGCTCCCCGGGAGACCGGTCTGCCGTAGCCGTAGCCGATCCCTGGCTTTGGCCCCGGACCTGGACCAGGTCCGGTACGCCTTCCGGTTCCCAGCCACCGTTCTGTTCCCAGCCGTTGTCCTGCTCCCACCCACCGTCCAGCGCGGCGGACGGTGCCGGCTGTGCGGACGGGGCAGCGGGTGCGGCCGGGGGAGCCTGTTCGGGCAGAGAGGCGGGAGCCGCCTCGGGCAGCAGCCCCGATGCCTCGGGCAACTGCTGCGGCGGGGCGGCCTGCGCGTCCGCGTGCCGGGCCCGGCGGCGTCCGGTCGGGAGCGGGTGTGCCTGCGGCGGGGTGTGGTCGTCGTCCGGCGGACCGGACACGGCGTCGTGACGCCCCGGCAGCGAGGCGTCGGGCTCGGCGGCGACCGCCGGCATCTGGTCGGCGGCGGCGGGCGGCAGGGCGAAGGGGACCCGAGGGCCCTTCGGCTCGGCCTGAGCGGCCCGGTCCTGTGCGGCGGAGAGCGCGCGCCGGGCCCGTCGCCCGGCCGGCTGCTGCCGCGCGGGCGCGGATTCCGGAGCGGGCGCCGCCGGACGGGCCTGCTGAGCCGGCGCCTCCAGCCGGGCGGCACCGTCGAGATCGGAGAAGGCCGCAGGGCCCTCGGACTCCACGGCGTTCACCGACGGCATGGCGGCCGGAAGGGCCAGCCGGCTCTCCCCGCCCCGGCGCGCCCGGTGGCCGGCGGCCGGTACCGGCGTCGGCGCCTCGTTCGGAACGCCCTGCGGCGGCACGGTCTGCCCCCGCTGCGGTCTGCCCCCGGCCCCCTGAGCGCCCTCGGCCGCCGTCACCACGGACCCCTCGGACGGGGCCGCGGCAGCGGGCAGCGCCAGGGCCTGCCCCGGTCCCTGCTGTCCGTCGGCGGCCTGAGCGCCGGTCTCCGCCGGACTGGGCCGGCCGCGCCTGCGCCCGGACCCCCCGCTCTGCTCGGCGGGATTCAGTTCGTGCGGGTTCGGCCCGTCGTGCTCGACGGCAGCCGCGGACGAGGACGGGTCCACGGGCACGTCAGCAGTTTCGGCCGCTGGCTTGCGCCGGGCCCGCCGCCGGCCGGTCGGTTCGGCCGCCGCGGTGTCCCCGGGAGCCGCCCCGGGCGCACCCGCGCCCTCGGAACCGCCCACCGGGCTCTCCAGGAAGGCATCCGTGGAGGCCCTGCGCGCCCGGCGCCGCCCCCCGCCGCCCTCATGACCACCCGCGGCCCCCGCAACCGCCTCAACGTGAGGTGCCTGAGGGTCCTGAGGCGCCTGAGGGACTTCCAGAGCCTCCGGAGCCATCGCAGCTCCCTGAGCCATCGGAGCCCCCGGAACCTCCAGGCCTCCCGCAGGAACCTCCAGACCCCCAGCGGGAACATCCAGCCCCCCCGCGCTCTCCGGACCTCCAGGGCCGCCCAGACCTCCCACGCTCTCCGGGACGTCCGGGGCCATGGGAGGCATCGCTGTTCCCGAGCCCGCGCCCAGCGGTACTTCGAGCACGTACGCGCTGCCGCTCATGCCCGGCATCTCGTGTGTCTGGAGCACGCCGCCGTGCGCCCGCACGATCCCGCGCACGATCGGCTCGTGCACCGGGTCACCCCCGGCGAACGGTCCGCGCACCTCGATCCGTACGACCTCACCGCGCTGTGCCGCGGCGACGACGACCGTCGAGTCGACGTAGCCACCGCCCGGCATCAGCCGTGCCTTGCCGGTCGAGTCGACGCCGGCGACGTCCGCGACGAGGTGCGCGAGCGCGGTCACCAGCCGTCCCGCGTCGACCTCGGCCTCGATCGGCGGCGCGTGCACCGCGAACTGGGCGCGGCCTGGACCGATCAGCTCGACGGCGGCGTCGATACCAGCCGTCACGACTCCGTCGAGCAGCACGTTCGTCTTGACGAGTGCTTCGGAGCCGCCGTCCAGGCGCTGGTAGCTCAGTACGTTGTCGACGAGCGTCGTCATCCGCGCGTAGCCCGCGGCCAGGTGGTGCAGGATCTGGTTGGCCTCGGGCCACAGCTGGCCCGCGGGGTCGGCGGCGAGCGTGGACAGCTCGCCGCGCAGCTCCTCCAGCGGTCCGCGCAGCGACTCGCCGAGCACGGCGGTCAGCTGGGTGTGCCGGGCGGACAGGTCTGCCAGCCGCCCGGCCTGCTCCTCCAACCGGTCGGTCTGCTCCTCCAGCGCGGAGGTGTGCCGCTCGGTCCGGTCGGCCAGCTCGGCGGCGTGCTGTCCGGTCAGGGCGGCCAGCTCGGCGGTGTGCTTCGCGGTCAGCTCGGTGACCGCGGCGGTGTGGCTCTCGGTCAGTTCGGTGACCGCGGCGGTGTGGCTCTCGGTCAGTTCGGTGATCTCGGCCGCGCGCTGCTCGTCGAGTTCCTCGTACGGCCTGCGGTCGGTGAACGTCATCACCGCACCGACCAGCTGGTCGCCGTCCCGCACGGGTGCCGTGGTCAGGTCGACCGGCACCTGCGCGCCGCTCTTGGACCACAGGACCTGCCCGCGCACCCGGTGCTTGCGCCCCGACTTCAGGGTGTCGGCCAGCGGCGATTCCTCGTACGGGAACGGCTCGCCCTCGGCCCGCGAGTGCAGGATCAGCGGGTGCAGCTCCTGGCCGCCCAGGTCGGTGGCGCGGAAGCCGAGGATCTGGGCGGCGGCGGGGTTGACCAGGACGACCCGGCCGTCCGTGTCCGTGCCGACGACGCCCTCGGACGCGGCCCGCAGGATCATCTCGGTCTGGCGCTGCGAGCGGGCCAGCTCGGCTTCGGTGTCGACGGTGCCCGACAGGTCGCGCACGACGAGCATCAGCAGCTCGTCACCCGTATAGGTGCCGCTGTAACTCGCCTGGACGTCGTTGTACGCGGCCTGCCCGTCCTCCAGGCTGGCGCTCGTCACCTCGACGGGGTACTCGTTGCCGTCGGTCCGCCGCGCGGTCATCCGCGTGGGCTTGGTACGGCCCCGCTCGTCCGCAGCCTCCGGCCTCCGCATCGACCCCGGGATCAGCTTGGAGTCGAACTCCGGCAGCAGATCGAGCAGTCCGCGTCCGACGAGCGCGGTGCCCGGCGTCTCGAACATTTCGAGGGCGATGGTGTTGGCGTTGACGACCGTACCGTTGCAGTTGACGAGCAGAAGCCCGTCCGGAAGGGCGTCGAGTATGGCTGCGAGGCGAGCAGCGCCTCGGGATGGCCTGCTGCTCACGACGACGCTTCCTCCCTGATTACTGCACCTTGCCGACAGCGGCCCCATCTTGCCCCTCGGGCCTCAGGCTGTCACTGGAGGAGTCTAAAGGCAGGGGAGGGGCAAGGGGCGGCGGATGAGGGGGAGCTCTCACCAAGGTTCTGTGCATACGGTGTACGACCCTGGCCCATTACGCGCCCCGCGCGCCGCCCCGTGACCTGCGGAGCCCCTGCTCAGCGGACGTTCGGGAGCACCGGACGCAGGCTGTTCCAGCGCCCGATCTCGCACCCGTTGGACCGGTCGAACGAAGCATCGATGCTTCGCCCCCGCCAGCTACCGGTGACCCGGGCGGTGGCCGGTCCGCCGTACTGCTGCGTGCACATCGCGTCCCGGGAGACCGGGGTGAACGGGTCCGTGCTCTCGCCGGGCAGCTGCGCGAGCCGGTCGCAGGCCTGCCGCGCCGCCGGGTGGCTGCCGCCCGCCGGCTCGCACTCCAGCTCGTAGCTCCCGTCCGCCGCCGGGTCCCCCGACCCCGAGACGACCACCGTCAGATGCGTCCGGCCGTCCTCGCCCTGGAGCACGGGCAGCGGCAGCAACTGCAGCGGCAGGGGACCGGCCGAAGCCGTCGCGGCCGGGGCGGCGGCGGAGAGCGCGGCGAGGGACACGACAGCGGTGAGGGCGAGGCGACGCAGCATGCGGGCTCCAGTGGTCGTGCACGTCGGCGGCAGTGGCCGGCGACGGAGGGGAACGGCGGGGGCGGCGCCCCCGGCATGACTAACGCTCCGAACGCCACGGCGTTGCGCAACCGCAGGCGCTTTGCCCTCGCGGCCGACTGCCTAGTACCGTAGGCGGCGATTGGTGACACGGCGTGCAGCTGTGTCATCATCTGCACGCACCACCCGCGCTTGCGCGGGGTGTGCTGGAGGCGTCGCCTAGTCCGGTCTATGGCGCCGCACTGCTAATGCGGTTTGGGTCTTAAAGCCCATCGAGGGTTCAAATCCCTCCGCCTCCGCGTGATCACCGAAGCCCCGTGCCACTGGCCGGGGCTTCGGTCGTATCCGGGCCCGGCCCGCCCTGGACCACTGCGCGCTCGTCCTGGACCGGCCCGGGACGGGCCTGGATCCGGACGGCGCCGAACGGGTGTTTTCACAGCTCAGCAGGGGTGCGGCTAATGGATTTCGCGTGACGCCGCAGGTCATGTAATGTTGTTCTCGCAACGCAGACGGGGCAGAAAAGCCCAGGACGCCAAGCACTCGTAGCTTAACGGATAGAGCATCTGACTACGGATCAGAAGGTTGCAGGTTCGAATCCTGCCGAGTGCACAGCAGGCCGGAGGCCCCCAGGAGAAATCCTGGGGGCCTCTCGCGTTGCCCGTACAGCAGCGAAGTACAGCAACCGTGTCAGCCGGTACCGCCCATCGCGTCGGAGAGCCGACCGATCGCGTCCCGTACCGCCTCCTCGCTCGCTTCGGCGTAGACCTCCATCGTCATGGCGATCTGCGAGTGGCGAAGGATCCGCTGAGCGATCTTCGGATGCACCTTGAGAGCCACCAGCAGCGACTGCAGGTATGCCGGGTGTTCCGTGGGCCAGGTAGGGGCGGAGCGCGGCGGCCGAAGGCTCTCAGGGGCGAGTCAGCGACGAACGCATCGCAGCCATGAGCTTCTGGCGCGCCTCCCGGAAGTCGCGCCGTGTTTGCGCGCACTCAGGGTCATCACGCAAATGTCCGGCGACCACCGTGTCCCGGTAGAGGAGCAATTGGTAGGCGGCGTCCCTGGCGGACTGGGCCACCCCTTGGGTAGCCAGCAGCTCCAGTTGGTACTGCTTCGCATGTACGCCGTGGGCCAGGGTGCTGGCACGAGCGAGCTCAGCCCGCTCATCCAGGGGCAGGTGCCCCGATCTGCTGGCATCGCTTATTGCATCGCGTGCCTCAGTCAGGGCTTCCAAGAACTGGGCGGACACCGTGCGCATGGTCTCTCTGTCGCGCTCGCCCATGTCCCGTCGCCAACGCACGCGGTCTGTAGTGAGCGTGCTGCCCACCCCAATAATCGCACCCACCACGGTGGCAACTAATGCTGTCCATTCCATGGCCTGGAGACTATGAGCCCCCCTGTCCGGCGGCCAGGGGCCCATGGCTGGGAAGACTGGGGAATCGGGCTCGTGCCACCACCGCGCCAGAGCCGGCGGAACGCGCATCGATCAGCAGTTGCGATCGGTCCGGGGTGCACTGGCTGGTCACGACAGCCCAGTAGCTCAGTCGCAATGTCTCGATGCCCCTCCGCAGCGGTGCTGCAGGGACTGGCCGTCACGGATCAGAAGGTTGCAGGTTCGAATCCTGCCGAGTGCGCAGAAGGCCAAAGGCCCGTTGGACATCAGCGGATGACATCAACGCACCAGGGCGATGCTCTGGGGCGAAGGTGATTGCGGTGTCCAGCAGCCTCTGACGAACGAGACGGTCCGAGAGGCAGAGCGTGTGCCGGGTTTGACGCTGCCTTCGCCCCTGCTTGACCTTCTGCGAGTTCAGGAAGGAGACATCGTGGCTGCCGATCACGATGCGTTCCCCACTGGCCCGCTGACCTCGTGGAGCGAAGGCGCGCCCCATTCGACCACCTGGTGGGCATCGGGCGAAGCGACGGATGACCTCGTTGCTCGATACTCCGTACTTGGTCCAGGAGTGGAGCATGCCAGCACTACTTGTGTTGCTGTCCGGCGATGGGCACTGCTGGATCGGACTCGGCTACAGCACTTGCGGGCGGGATGGCGAGCCGTCTTCCCAGGTGTGCTGCTCGGTGTGGTCGGCGAACAGACAGCAGGCCTCACCGTCGGAACGCGGGGCGACCACTGGACAGTCAGGCAGTACGACCAGGCTCACCTCGATCCTCTCCCGCCAGCGGAGCCACAGCGCGATCCCGTACTCGACGAGGTCGCCGAGGAGGCCGTAGTGCTCATCGCCGCTGTGCGTGGACAGCTGGCATTGCACTGCCCTGTCGACGCACTCGGCGGCTGACCTCTCCCGCGCTTCCCGTGCCAGGTCCGGGGGCACCCGGCGCCAGTGTGTGCACCGCATCACGACACCAGCCGCAGAGAGCCGACGGAGTTCCGCTCCGCGCAGCGACGGCATGCGCAAGGCGGGAAGCTGCCAGGGTTGTCCGGGAGGACCGGATCATCCCCCACGCGTACCTCGGTGAGAGACCCCCACGTTCGGCCGGAGTCGCGCGAGACCCGCAGTGTCATTCGTACGTCGTCCTGTCCGTTCGCCATGGTCAGGAGCATCGCGATCTGCGGGCTCGCCCGGAAAGGCCAGGCGGAATACCCAACCTGGGTAACATCACCCTCGGTTGGTAAAGAGTGACGATCTGTAGTTCTCATGCTGGAGCGTGCCGATGTCCGAGCCACCCCACTCGAAGGAACTCCCGGTCAGGCTGCTCACGGACCCGGTGATGATCGAGGCATGCCGAGCCAGAGACTTCGGCCGCATCTTTCGGCTGGTCAAAGCGCGAGCGGGCATCTACCCGTCGATGATCGCGCGACGTTGCGACCTCACTCCCAGCCGCGTCGGCGAGGTGATCTCGGGGCGGCGGCAGCTGCTGCACATGGACGTGATCGAGCGGATCTCTGACGGACTGCGCATCCCCGGCCACATGCTCGGTCTGGCCCGGCGCTCGTGGGAGACGCCGCGGAACTTGACCGTCACCCCACGAGAACCCTCGGAGCAACCGGTCTCCGTCGACGTGCAGTTGGCCGAGGGTCTGCCCGGGGCGGACGTGGACAGCATCCTCGCCCTGGCGGCCGAGAGACACCTCAGCCCGTCGATGCTGGACGCCTTGCACTCGTCGATCACGGACTACTGGCGGCGGGACGACGAACACGGCGGCGAGATCTTACGGCCGGCGGTCGTCGGCCAGCTCCGCTACGTCGTCGGTCTCCTTGGGGGGGAGCGCCCCGCGCCCATGCGGAACGGCCTGCACGGCATTGCGGCCGAGCTGGCCCGGCTCACCGGTTGGACGTACTTCGATGCCCGCCAGTTCAACCAGGCACGCGCCTACTTCACCGAATCCTTGGGGCTGGCCAGGGCCATCGACGATCGCCAGTTCATGGCCAACGTCCTCGCCTGCATGAGCCTCCAGGCCACCTACGAGGACAAGCCCGGGGATGCCCTCGCTCTCGTCGCCGCAGCGCAGGACCAGACCCGAGCCGCCGTAGAGACGACACCGCGCGTGCTGGCCATGCTCGCGATGCGTGAAGCCTTCGCCCACGCCACCCTGAGGAATCACGGTGCGACCCACACCGCGATCTCGGAAGCCCACACCCACTTCGGCCGGATCAGTACCGGCGATCCGGACCCGGCCTGGGTCGTCTACTTCGACGAGCCCAAACTGATCGTGGACACAGGCATCGCGCACGGCCGCCTGGGCGAAGCCGCCCTTGCCGAACCCCTCATCGCGGACGCTCTCCGCCGAGAGCATCAGGCGAACCACCGAGGCCGCGCTTTCCACGCATTCTGGCTCGCCCGCACCCAACTGCAGCGCGGCAAGCTCGACGAGGCGTGCCACACGGCGATGGATGCCCTGGTCCCGGCGGCTGCCGTCAGTTCGCAGCGAGTCGCCGGCCACCTCCGTGAGTTCTACGAGCAGCTGGAGCCCTTCCGCCAGGAACCGGCCGCAGTGGAGTTCGAGTCCCGGCTCCGGGAAATACTGCCCGGCCAGGTCAGCGGATCGCCTCGTCCATGAGCACGTAGAGCAGCCCGACCAGGGATCCGCTGCTGACGATCTCGCGCCGGTCGATCATGCCCCGGACGTCGGCCAGCGGGATCCATTCGATCCGGTCCGACTCGTTCTTCTCGGTCGGCGGTCCTTCGTAGGTCGCTCCATCGGACCGGAAGACGTGGTGCTGGGAGTCGGTGATGCCGTTGGCCGGCTCGGCGTAGATAAGGGATTTGATCGGGCCGGGCCGCCAGCCGGTCTCCTCCAGCACCTCACGGGCAGCGGCTTCAGCCGGCGTCTCGTTCTCCTCGACCAACCCCATGGGCAGTTCCCACGCCCAAGCGTTCGTGATGAAGCGGTGCCGCCACATCATCAGGACCTCGCGCCGCTCGTTGACGACGGCTGCCACGGCCAAGTGCCGGAGCTTGACGACGTGGTGCTCCCAGCGGTTCCCATCGGGCGTTTCGACGTCGGTGAGCCACAGGTTCACCCAGCTGTTCTCGTAGATCGGACGTTCCCCGTGGATCTTCCACTGCATCGCTGCGGCCCCTCTCGATCGGCCTCCAGCATCTCAGAGCAAGTAGGGAGGCAGGTCGTGTTCAGGGCATCACGGCATCGTGGAAACGCAGTTGTGACGCCCGTGTGCAGGGCTGTGCCGCAGAAGGCGCAGTGCACAGCCCGCTGCTGCTGGGCAGTCAGTCCCTCATGACCGGCGGCAGCGTGACGAGTCGCCTGTCGGGCAGGGGGCCCGTGGTGGAAGGATGGCGTGTGGTCGGTCTCCTGGTGATTTCAGGGTTCTGACTGGCCCCGGCCCTGCGGAGGTGCGAACTCCGGTCCGGGGCCGTTCTGTTGCTACGGGACCGTTGGTCGGCCTCGCGAGAACGAAGTTAAACCCTGGGCTTGAATTTCGTCAACCCTGGGGTTTACAGTCGTGCTGGCCGCGCCGCAGGAGGGAGCGCGGGTATGGCGAATGACCGTGAGCAGACCGAGGAGGTGAAACGTTTGATGGAAGCCATTGCGGCATTCAGGGACATCGAGGACGACGAGGCTTGTGCCTTGGCCGTCTCGCGGGTGTTGGAGGACTGGCCCAGCTATCAGACGAATCTCCGACAACTACGGCAGCAGCGTGTCAACGCCCTGAAGGCACAAGGTAGGACGTGGAAGGAAATAGGCCAGCTCCTTGGTGGCGTTTCTGCAGCCCGCGCCCAGCAGATCGGCAAGGGGCTGAGCGGAGCGCAACGTCGCAGGGCCGACCGCGAAGCGCAAGGGCCTGCCGCCGAATAGCAGAACGGCCGAGCGGTGTAGAGACCGCCCGGCCGTAGTGACCAGCGGGTCATCACCCCGCCGATCCGAAATCCACCCATGTGAAGAGAAGGATTCGCGTTCGATCGTAGGGCCAGTAACCGCGTGGTGACCACTCCCGCGCCCTGAGCCGTCCGCGACGGCCCCCTTCTCCGCGACCCCCGCGGTCCCACCGGCCGCCCCTCACCCCACGGACTGTGATGCGCCACCCCACCGGCGCGGCCTCGTGCTGCGCTTCTCCGTCATGCCCGGATCCGGCATGGACCCCCGTTCCCCGCGTGCTCCAGGAGGTCGACGCGACAGCCTCCCGGTGCGCCCGGCCGCGTGCGTGGCTGCGAGCGGTGGTGTGGCTCGTAGAGGCGGGTCTGCATCGCCGGGCAGGGGCGACGACGCTGGCCGTCGCGCGCGATCTGGCCGGGCGGATGGACTACCGGCTCGGTTTCGTGCTGTACGACCTGGAGGGCACCGCCGCCCGGTGCGGGGTGTCGGTGGCGACGGTGAAGCGGCACGTCCGGGTCTTACGGGAGCTGGGTGCGCTGGTGTGGCAGCGGCACGGGACGAAGCGGAATCTGCGTCTGCCCGGCCGCCGGTACGCGGGCACCGCGACGATCTATGCCGCGACGATCCCGGCCGTGTACGACTCGGCGATGGGTCACCGCCTGGAGGGCGCCGGATACGGGGCGAGGGTGAGCGGCGTGACGGACGCGGGCCGGACTCGCGCGGTGGAGCGCGCGCGGGTGAAGCCCCGGCCTGTCCGTCCTGTGGATAACTCGCCTTTGCGGAGACGCGGTTCAGGCGGGCGTGCACCCCATTCTTCCGGGCCCCACCACGACGTACGCAAGGCTGATGTGAGTGGGAGGTTGAACTACACCTCGCGCAGGCGCGCGACATCCGGCCGTGTGCCGCCGCGCTCCCCGTTGCAGGTCGCCCGGGACATCGCCGTCGCCCGGCAGGTGCGCCCCCTCGTCGCCTGGACGCAGCACGAGGGGCTGCGCCGCCTCGCGTACGCGCTGCGCCCGCTCATCGACCGCGGCCTCGGTGCCCGCGACATCGCTGCCGAGCTTTACGCGATGGCCATGGGCTGGCGCCCGGCCCGTCCGGCGGCCCGCATCACCGCGGCCCTGGCAGTCGACCGAGTGCCCGTGGGGCATGAGGGTACGAACGCGCCCGAGGCGTTCAGCCGTGCCGTGACCGACGTGCGGGAGGCGTCGGCCGAGTCGGCCGGGAGCGTGGTGCCGGTGGGGGCCGACGGCGCGTCGTACGGAATCGAAGGGCTGACGCGTACCGAGGTTCTCCAGTTACGCTCGGCCGCCGCGACGGACCCGGGGCTGGTGCTCGCCGCCCTGGAGAACCTCGGCGAGCGGGACACCCGCCGTCTGTACACGAACCGGCTCGTGGACGAGGTGCTGCTGTACGAGTTCACCGGGGTGCGCCGTGGTCGTACCGGCGCCCGGCACGACCCTGCTCTGACGTGACCGGTGTGGGGGCGAGCGGATCCGCTCTGCTCAAGCGGTACCGGGCACAGAAGCGGTGAGCCTCCGTGCCCGGCATCGGCATGGGCCCGGCTCGCCGCGGGTCAGGCCTCGGCGTTGGCCGCCGCAGCCTCCTGGGGATGCTGCCCGGCCCGGACGACGCGGCGGCGGCGGGACGGGATGCCGAAGGTCGGGTTGGCGACGTTCCATGCCGCTCCCTTGCAGACCAGCTCCTTGTAGACGGCGGCGAGCCGTCCTGTCAGGGCCGCCCGGACCGAGCGGTCGTCGGCGGTGACGTACTGGATCAGGCCCTCCTTGCGGCCCAGTGAGATGCACTGGTTGAAGTAGCGGAGCGGCGTGTTCGGGAGCTTGCCGCCGGTCAGGCGTGCCGCGATGGCGTCGGCGGCCCGCCAGGCGGCGGGGGCGCCCGAGGCACAGGACATCCGCAGGGGTTTGTCGCCGGGGCCCATCGCCATCGCCGCGTCGCCGACGGCGTACACGTCCGGGTGCGAGACCGAGCGCATGGTTGCGTCGACCACGATCTGGCCCGTGCCGCTGACCTCCAGGGCGGTGGCCCGCGCGATCGGGTGGACCGCGAAGCCGGTGGTCCAGACGGTGACCGCGGCCGGGACGGACGTGCCGTCGGCGGTGGTGACGTGGTCGGTCTCGACGCCGGTGACGGCGGTGCTCTCGTGCACCGTGATGCCGAGCTGGTCGAAGACGTGGCGCAGGTGCCGGCGGCCCTTGGGCGAGAGCCAGTCGCCCAGTCCGCCCCGGGCGGCGAGGGCCACGTCGAGGTCCGGGCGGGACTCGGCGATCTCGGTCGCGGCCTCCAGCCCGGTGAGTCCGCCGCCGACGACGACCACGGACCGGCCGGCTTCCAGACGGGCCAGCCGCTCGCGCAGCCGGAGTGCTCCGGGGCGGCCGGCGATCTCGTGGGCGTGCTCGGCGGTGCCGGGGACACCCTGGGTGTTCCAGCTGCTGCCGAGGGCGTACACGAGGCTGTCGTACGTCAGCTCCTGCTCCTGCTCCAGCTCCTGTTCCTGGGCGCTGTTCGCTTCCACGACGCTGACCGTCCTGCGGTCGACGTCGATGCCGGTGACCTCCGCGAGCCTCAGCTCGACCCCGGTCCCCGCGAACATCTTGCTGAGCGGCCGGGGCCTGAGGCCCTGGCCGACCGCCAGCTGGTGCATCCGGACCCGCTCGACGAAGTCGGGCTCGGCGTTGACGAGGGTGATCGCGACGTCTTCGCGGCGCAGGCGCTTGGCGAGGCGTCCGGCGGCGGTGGCTCCGGCGTATCCGGCTCCGAGAACGATGATTCGATGCTGCATTTCCCTGCTCCTGTCTGGCGCGGGTTCGCCCCTTGAACCGGGCGGCCCGCCGTTTTCTGACAGGAGCAGGGTGTGATGTGCATCACACATGGAGCTAGAAGGCGTTGAACAGGGGTTCTCCGTGGCCGTCGGCGGCCGCCCAGTGCTGGGTCGCGCGTTCGAGCTTGTCGGGGTTGACCTGGTTGAGGATCGCGGCGATGCCCTCGGTGGTGATCTCCAGGCACATGATCCCGATGACCCGGCCCTCGAAGACCGCCACGATGGCCGGGGCGCCGTTGGCGGTCGTGACGTAGACCCCGGGTGAGCCGCCGACCAGGGCGCGCTTGGCCTTGCCGGGTTTGAACAGGCCTCGCATGAACGTCGCGACCGCGAGGGCGCCCTCGAACGCCTTGGCACGGGCCGGGACCTTTCCGCCGCCGTCGCCGATGGAGACCGCGTCCTCGGTGAGCAGCCGTACGAGCGGTTCGGTCCGGCCGCTGGTGGCGGCCGTGAGGAACTCCTCGACGATCCGCCGGGTGGCGGCCTCGTCGACCTCCGTGCGGGGCTTGCCTTCCGCGATGTGCTTCTTGGCGCGGTGGAAGATCTGCTGGCCGGCGGACTCGGTGATGTCGAGGATCTCGGCGATCTCCCGGTGCGAATGGCCGAACGCCTCGCGCAGCACGTACACCGCCCGCTCGTTGGGCGAGAGGCGTTCCATGAGGGTGAGCACCGCGTACGACACCGACTCGCGCTGTTCGGCGGTCTCGGCCGGGCCGAGCATCGAGTCCCCGGCGAGCAGCGGTTCGGGCAGCCACTGGCCCACATAGGTCTCGCGCCGGGCGCGGGCCGATGTCAGCTGGTTGAGGCAGATGTTGGTGAGGACCTTCGTCAGCCAGGCCTCGGGGACCTCGATCCGGTCGACGTCGGCGGCCTGCCAGCGCAGGAACGTGTCCTGCACGGTGTCCTCGGCCTCGCTCGCCGAGCCGAGGAGACGGTAGGCGATGGCCTCCAGGCGGGGCCTGGAGGCCTCGAACCGGTCCACGTCCTGCACGGTCAGGTCCATGGCCGGAATCCTAGTCACGTCCGTTGCGCGTCCTCCAGGTCCCCCGCGCCCGTTGTCAGTGTCCGGTCGTACGGTTCACGTATGGAATGGCAGTGCACCGGGCTTCGGTGGCCCGAGGAACGGGGCGGTCCCGTGCTCGGGTGGCGGAAGGGGCGCGAGGTCCGGGGGAGCGCGCTGGCGTACGGGGCCGGGTTCGGGTTCCGCGCCGAGGGGGTGCGGGGCTGCGCCGGGGCCCGGGGGAACGCGTGTCCGGTGGGGGCCGTGGTGGCGGCGCGGAGCACCGGGGGCCGGTGTCCGGAGTGCGGGCGGCTGGACCGGGCCCATTCGGTGGCGGCCGACACGATTCCCGACGACCCGCGTACCTACCGCGTGTACCTGGCCTGGTTCGGGCCCGAGATGGTGAAGGTGGGGATCACGGCCGAGGCGCGCGGGGCGGCCCGGCTGCGGGAGCAGGGGGCGGTGGTCTTCAGCTGGCTGGGGCGGGGTCCGTTGATGGCGGCACGGCGGGCGGAGGAGTTGCTCCGGGCCGCGCTCGGGGTGCCGGACCGGATTCCGTACGCGCGAAAGCGGGTGGTGCGGGCGGAGCTCCCGGGGGCGGCCGAGCGGGCCGGTGAGGTGGGCGAGCTGTACGGGCGTGCCGTGGCGCTCGACGGGGGCGGCTGGCCCGAGGCGCTGGAGCGGCTGCCGTTCGAGGCCGTCGACCACGCGGGGATCTTCGGGCTCGGTGAGGCCGGTGAGGCCGGTGAGGCCGGTGAGGTCGGTGAGGCCGGTGAGGTCGGTGGGGGCAGTGGGAGTGGTGGGGTGGTGCGGGCGGTGACCGGGCTGGTGGGCGGGGGTGCGGTCGCGGGGCGGCTGGTCGCGGCGGCCGGGCCCGATCTGCATCTGGAGACCGGTGCGGACGGCATCGTCGTGGTGGACACCCGGCTGATGACCGGCTGGGCGCTGGCGGCGGCCGGCCCGGAGGCCGGGGTGAGCGTGCCGACCGTCGGCGTCGGGGGCGGCGTGTCGCAGGACGGGCTGTTCTGAGATCGTCGGACGGACGGGGCCAAGCGAAGAGCGGGCCGGCGGGCCGGCGGGCGATCGGATCATCGGAGAAGAGGGTGCCGGATGAGTGAGGGTCTTGCGGGCCGCGACGACGTGGTGCGGTTCTGGGAGCGGCTCGGGCTGCCGGGGCTCATCGACGTCCACACGCACTTCATGCCGGAGCAGGTGCTGCGCAAGGTCTGGGCCTACTTCGACTCCGCCGGTCCGCTCACCGGGATGGAGTGGCCGATCGCCTACCGGCACGACGAGGACGAACGGCTCGCGCTGCTCCGTTCGTTCGGCGTCCGCCGGTTCACCTCGATGCTCTACCCGCACAAGGCGGGCATGGCGGCCTGGCTGAACGGCTGGGCGGCCGGGTTCGCCGGCCGGGTGCCCGACTGTCTGCACACCGCCACCCTCTTCCCGGAGGAGGGCGTGGAGCGGTACGTGGCGGAGGCGGTCGGGGGCGGGGCGCGGGTCTTCAAGTCGCACCTCCAGGTCGGGGCGTACGACCCGAACGATCCGCTGCTGGAACCCGTGTGGGGGCTGCTCGCCGAGGCCGGGGTCCCGGTCGTGATGCACTGCGGGTCCGGGCCGGCCCCCGGGAAGCACACCGGGCCGGAACCGATCGGCCGGCTGCTCGCCCGGCATCCCCGGCTGCGGCTGGTCGTGGCCCACATGGGGATGCCGGAGTACGCGGAGTTCCTGGCGCTCGCGGAGGCGTACCCGCAGGTGCGGCTCGACACGACGATGGCGTTCACCGACTTCACGGAGGGCTTCACCCCCTTCCCGACGGCGGAGCGGGGGCGGCTCGCGGCGCTCGGGGACCGGATCCTGCTGGGGACGGACTTCCCGAACATCCCGTACCCGTACGCCCATCAGCTGCACGCCCTGGAGCGGCTGGAGCTCGGGGACGACTGGCTGCGGGCGGTCTGCCACGACAACGCGAAGGCGTTGTTCGACTGTTGAGAGGGGCCGGTACCGCTGAGCCGGGCCGGTACCGCCTTTCTCAGGGAATTCACAGAATCGGGAAAGAACTCTCTCAGGGGCGTCTCACAGGGTGGGGGCATGATGACGACGACCTCGCCCCAGGGGCGCACCGAACTGCTCAGGCCGGACCGCAGCCCCGTCCGGGTCCTGGTCGTGGACGACGAGGCCCCGCTGGCCGAGCTGCTCTCCATGGCGCTGCGCTACGAGGGCTGGGAGGTGCGCAGCGCAGGGGACGGTGCCGGTGCCGTCCGTACCGCCCGTGACTTCCGGCCCGACGCGGTGGTCCTCGATGTGATGCTGCCCGACATGGACGGGCTCGCCGTCCTCGGCAGGCTGCGCCGGGAACTCTCCGACGTACCGGTGCTGTTCCTGACCGCGCGGGACTCCGTCGAGGACCGGATCGCCGGGCTCACCGCGGGCGGCGACGACTACGTCACGAAGCCGTTCAGCCTGGAGGAGGTCGTGGCCCGGCTGCGCGGGCTGATCAGGCGGTCGGGCACGGCGACGGTGCGCAGCGAGTCGACGCTCGCCGTGGGCGACCTGATGCTGGACGAGGACAGTCACGAGGTGAGCCGGGGCGGTGCCGGCATCCACCTCACCGCGACCGAGTTCGAGCTGCTGCGCTTCCTGATGCGCAATCCGCGCCGGGTGCTGAGCAAGGCGCAGATCCTGGACCGGGTCTGGAACTACGACTTCGGCGGCCAGGCCAATGTCGTCGAGCTGTACATCTCGTACCTGCGCAAGAAGATCGACGCCGGCCGGACGCCGATGATCCACACCCGGCGCGGGGCGGGATATCTCATCAAGCCCGGTGAGTAACCGCATGCGACGGCTGCGGAAGGGGCCGTGGACGCTGCGGACCCGGCTCGTCGTCTCCGCGGTGACGCTGATCGCGGTCGTCGCGGCCGTGATCGGCTCGGTCACCGCCATCGCCTTCCACAGCTACATGTACGGGAAGCTCGACGACCAGCTGCGCGACATCGTGGTCCGGGCCGAGCGGCTGCCGGGCGCGCCCGTACCCGGTGGGCTCAAGAACAAGGAGCCGCTCGGGTTCATAGGCGGGGGAGGCCAGCCGTTCAATACGTTCGGCGTCGTCCTCGCGGACGGTGCGGTCACCGACTCGGTGGTCGTGAAGGCCGGCGGGCCCGGCGTGCAGCCGAGCAACGAGCCGCTGACCGGCGCCCAGCAGCATGTGCTGGAGGCGGCCGGTGTCGGCGCGGACCGGCACGCGCACGATGTCGAGCTGCCCGGACTCGGCGGCTACCGGGTGGAGGCCGTCTCCATGCGCGACGGCACGACCGTCCTCATCGGGATTCCCACCGCCGAGGTGAGCAAGGCCCTCAGCACCCTGATCCTCGTCGAGGTCTGCGTGACCGGGGCCGGGCTCATCGCCGCGGGGATCGCGGGCGCCGCCATGGTCACTGTCGCCCTGCGGCCGCTGCGCCGGGTGGCCGCCACCGCGACGCGGGTCTCCGAGATGCCGCTGCACAGCGGCGAGGTCGCCCTGTTCGAACGGGTCCCGGAGACCGAGGCCGATCCCCGTACCGAGGTCGGCCAGGTCGGCGCGGCCCTCAACCGGATGCTGGGACACGTCGGTTCGGCGCTGGACGCACGGCAGAAGAGCGAGATGCGGGTCCGTCAGTTCGTCGCCGACGCCAGCCACGAGCTGCGCACCCCGCTCGCCTCGATCCGCGGATACGCCGAACTGACCCGGCGCGGACGGGAGAACACCGGCCCCGACACCCGGCACGCGCTGGGACGGATCGAGTCCGAGGCCGAACGCATGACGGGCATGGTGGAGGATCTGCTGCTGCTCGCCCGGCTGGACGCCGGACGGCCGCTCTCGTACGAGAGCACCGATCTGTCACCGCTCGTCATAGACGCGGTGAGCGACGCCCGCGTCGCGGGCCGGACGGCCTCCCCGGACGGGCCGGGGCTCACGCACCACTGGCGGCTTGAGCTGCCCGAGGTGCCCGCGACCGTACGGGCCGATCCGACCAGGATCCAGCAGGTGCTGGTCAACCTGCTGGCCAACGCCCGTACGCACACCCCTCCCGGGACCACGGTCACGGCCCGGGTGCGCGCCGCAGACGGGTGTCCCTGGGTCACCCTGGAGGTCCAGGACAACGGGCCCGGTGTCCCGGCGGAGCTGCTGCCGCACGTCTTCGAACGGTTCGCCCGCGGGGACGCCTCGCGCTCCCGGCACGCCGGGTCGACGGGGCTCGGCCTCGCGATCGTGCAGGCCGTCACCGCCGCGCACGGCGGTCTCGCCGAGGTGCGGTCGGTGCCGGGGGACACGGTGTTCGCCGTCCATCTCCCGGCGGATCCCGGGTACCCGGGATCCACGCCCAACGCCCCCGCGCACTCACAGGCCGGCCACAGGCTCAGCACACGGGTGTGACAGCGCGGTTGGCGAGTGTCGATGTCATGCGAACCGACACTCCTTGGGGCACCCTGCCGGCCCGGGAACACCTCCTGGCCGGCGCGGGCGACACGGCAGGTGCCCCCGTACTCGATGTGGTGGTACCCGTCTACAACGAGGAGAAGGACCTCGAACCGTGTGTGCTGCGGCTGCACGACCATCTGGCGCGCACCTTCCCGTACGCCTTCCGGATCACCGTCGCGGACAACGCGAGCACCGACCGGACCCCGCAGGTGGCGCGGCGGCTCGCGGCGGCGCTCCCCCGGGTGCGGTCCTTCCGGCTGGAGGAGAAGGGCCGGGGGCGGGCGCTTCGTACGGTCTGGTCGCACTCGGACGCCCCGGTCCTCGCCTACATGGACGTGGATCTGTCCACCGATCTCAACGCGCTGCTCCCGCTGGTCGCCCCGCTGATCTCCGGCCACTCCGACCTGGCCATCGGCTCGCGCCTCGCCCGCAGTTCGCGGGTGGTGCGGGGGACGAAGCGGGAGTTCATCTCGCGGGCGTACAACATCATCCTGCGCTCGTCGCTGGCCGCCCGGTTCAGCGACGCGCAGTGCGGGTTCAAGGCGATCCGCCGCGATGTGGCGCAGCGGCTGCTGCCGATGGTCGAGGACACCGGCTGGTTCTTCGACACCGAGCTGCTGGTGCTCGCGGAGCGGGCCGGGCTGCGCATCCACGAGGTGCCGGTCGACTGGGTCGACGACCCCGACTCGACGGTCCACATCGTGCGGACCGCGACCGAGGACCTGAAGGGCGTCTGGCGGGTGGGGCGCGCGCTGGCCGTCGGCGCGCTGCCGCTGGACCGGCTGGCCCGGCCCTTCGGCGACGACCCGCGCGACCGGGGGATCGGCGGGGTGCCGCGCGGACTGGCCCGGCAGCTCGTCGGGTTCTGTGTCGTGGGCGCCCTCTCGACCCTCTTCTACCTGGCCCTGTACTCGCTGTTCCGGCTGGGCGCCGGCCCGCAGATCGCCAACGGGGGCGCGCTGCTGGTGTCGGCCGTCGCCAATACGTCGGCCAACCGGAGGCTCACGTTCGGGGTGCGCGGCCGGGGCGGAGCCGTCCGCCACCAGGCGCAGGGCCTGGTGGTCTTCGCCATCGGCCTCGCGCTGACCAGCGGTTCGCTCGCCGCGCTGGGGGCGGCGACCGGAGCGCCCTCGCACTCCACCGAGCTCGCCGTGCTGATCGCGGCCAACCTCGCGGCGACGGTGCTGCGCTTCCTGCTCTTCCGCGCCTGGGTCTTCCCGGACCGCGAGGCTCCGCTTCCAGCCTCCGGCCCGGTCCCCGTCCCCGCCTCCCCGGCCCCGGCCGCCTCCCCCGCCCCGGCCGATGACACCCGCAACGACCTGAGGAACGTCCGATGACCACGCTCCATCCCGATCACCTCCCGTCCTCGCCGGACGCGCCCCCGCCCGCCGCTCCCGTGGACCACGGGCGCCCCGGCCGGTCGTTGCCGCACCGCGGGTGGCGGGGCCGGCCCGAGGACCCCCGCTGGGCGCGTCCGGCCTTCCTCGGCATGCTGCTGGTCATCACGGTGGCCTACCTGTGGAACCTCAGCGCCTCCGGCTACGCCAACTCCTTCTACTCCGCGGCCGCGCAGGCCGGCAGCCAGAGCTGGAAGGCCTTCTTCTTCGGCTCGCTGGACTCGGCCAACGCCATCACCGTCGACAAGCCCCCGGCCACCCTGTGGCCGATGGCCCTGTCGGTGCGCGTCCTCGGCCTCAGCTCCTGGGCGATCCTGCTCCCGCAGGTGCTGATGGGCGTGGCCACGGCAGGGGTGCTCTACGCCGCCGTGCGGCGCCGGTTCAGCGCCGCCGCCGGGCTGATCACCATGGCGGTGTTCGCGCTGACGCCCGTCGCCGCGCTGATGTTCCGCTTCAACAACCCGGACGCGCTGCTCGCGCTGCTGATGACCGTCACGGTCTACTGCGTGCTGCGCGCGATGGAGGACGGCCGCACCAAGTGGCTGGTGTGGGCGGGCGTCGCGGTCGGTCTGGCATTCCTGTCCAAGACCCTCCAGGCGTTCCTGATCCTGCCGCCGCTGGCGGTGCTCTACGCGGTGTTCGCACCGGTCTCCGTAGGGAAGCGGTTCGGCCAGCTGGGGCTCTCGGCCCTCGCGATGGTCGTCGCGGGCGGCTGGTGGGTGGCGATCGTCGAGCTGTGGCCCGCCTCCTCACGCCCGTACATCGGCGGCTCGCAGAACAACTCGTTCCTTGAGCTGACCTTCGGCTACAACGGGCTCGGCCGGATCAACGGCGAGGAGACCGGCAGCGTCGGCGGCGGGGGCGGTCGCGGCGGCGGGTCCGGCGGTCAGTGGGGCGAGACCGGCCTCGGCCGGATGTTCAACTCCGAGATCGGCGGCCAGATCTCCTGGCTGCTGCCCGCCGCACTGATCCTGCTGGTCGCGGGCGTCTGGCTGACCTGGCGGGCCAGGAGGACGGACACGGTCCGGGCGGCCTTCCTCGCCTGGGGCAGCTCGCTGCTGATGACCGCGGGCGTGTTCAGCTTCATGGCCGGCATCTTCCACCAGTACTACACGGTCGCCCTGGTCCCCTACATCGCGGCGCTGATCGGCATGGGCGTCACGGTCCTGTGGGAGGAGCGGTCCCGCTGGTGGGCGGGGGCCACGCTCGCGCTCACCGTCGCCGCGACGGCGCTCTGGTCGTACGTGCTGCTGGGGCGGACCCCGGACTACCTGCCGTGGCTGCGGCTGACCGTACTGGTCGCCGGGCTCGTGGGCGCGGTCGGCCTGCTGCTCGCGGCCCGGCTGGGGCGCCAACTGGCCCTCGCCGCCGTGGGGCTGGGCTTCGCCGCCTCGCTGGCCGGGCCGGTCGCGTACACGCTGAACACGCTGAACACCGGACACCAGGGCTCGATCGTGACGGCCGGCCCGTCCGCCGGCGGGATGGGCGGATTCGGCGGCGGTGGCGGTGGCGGTGGCGGGCGCGGCGGCCCCGGCGGTGGCATGAAGCCCCCGACGGGCGGCCAGGGCGGACAGCCCCCGACCGGCAACCAGCAGGGCCAGGCCCAGGGCCGGCCCGGCACGGCGCAGCAAGGCGGGCAGCAGGGACAGCAGCCGGGACAGCAGCCGGGACAGCAGCAAGGCCGGCAGCCCGGTGCCGTGCCCGGCACGGGCGAAGGCTTCGGTGGCGGTGGCCGTGGTGGCGGCATGGGCGGGCTGCTCAACGGCGCGTCCGTCGACGCCGCGGCCAAGAAGCTCCTGGCCGAGAACGCCGACGACTACACCTGGAGCGCCGCGGCCATCGGCTCGCAGAACGCCGCCAGTTACCAGCTCGCCACCGGTGACCCGGTGATGGCGATCGGCGGCTTCAACGGCAGCGACCCGTCCCCGACGCTCTCCCAGTTCAAGAAGTACGTCGAGGACGGCCGCATCCACTACTTCGTCTCCGGCGGAGAAGGCGGCGGTGGCGGTATGGGCGGCGACAGCGGTACCTCGTCGAAGATCTCCGCCTGGGTGGAGGCGAACTTCGAGAAGGTCACGGCGGGCAGCGCCACGTTCTACGACCTGACCCGGCCGGCGAAGAGCGGCTGAGGGGGGCAGGAAGGTCTCAGCGCCGCAGCAACAGGTCGGCGACGACGGGGCGGTGGTCCGAGGCGAGTGTCTCGGCCACCGCCGCGCCGCGTACCCGCACGGTGTCCTTGGACACGGCCACGTAGTCGATCCGCTGCACCGGGTCCTGCGCCGGGAAGGTCGGGCCGCCCGGCTCGACGTCCGTCAGGTTCTCCCACAGCGGGGCCAGCTCCGGGGCGGTCGGCGCCGCGTTGAAGTCGCCGAGCAGGATCTGGCGCACCGGCCCCCGTTCCTCCTTCCGGTCCTCGGCCATGATCCGGCGGGTGTCGGCCACCTGGGCGGTCCGTACGGACGGGTCGCCGCGGTAGTCGAGGTGCGTCGCGTACACGTGCACGGGCAGCCCCTTCACCCGCAGCACCACCTCGCCGAAGCCGGGTCCGGGGGCCGGCGCCGGGTTCGGGTCCTGGGTCGAGAGCCGGGTGATGTCGTGGTTCTCGGCGCTCACGATCCGGTACCGGGACAGCACCGCGACCCCGAACTCGCGCCGCGGCGCACCCGCGGTCGCCGGGTCGAGGCTGTAGATCGGGGCGAACGACACCCGCATGCCGAGCCGCCGGCCCAGCTCGCCCGCCAGGTCCCGCCACTCGCTGCGGGCGTCCCAGTGGACGTCGACCTCCTGGAGCCCGATGACGTCCGCGTCCAGCGAGCGGAGCTCGGCCACCTGCCGGTCGAGATCGAAGACGTTGTCCATGCCCGCACCCGCATGGATGTTGTACGTGGCGACCCGCAGGGGCACCAGCCGCTCCTGCCCGTGGCCGTGCCCGGCAGCCGTCGCGGGAGGTGCGAGCACCGTCCCCAACAGGCCTGCGGCAAGCAGGACTTCCACCGTACGACGACGCAGTGACATACCACTCCAGCCCTTGTCGGATCAGCGACCGGCACCGTACCCCGGGAAAGCCGGTCGTACGCCGGACGGGAGCCCCTATACGGTGTATAACTACTTTCCTGTACACCGTACAGGTCCATGACCGAACGTCCGGGAGTCCGTATGACGGCGACCGCCGCCGAGCAGAACCACCTCGCTCCGACGAGCCATCCGCAGCGCTGGCTGATCCTCGGTGTCATCTGCCTCGCACAGCTCACCGTGGTGCTCGACAACACCGTCCTCAACATCGCGATCCCCTCCCTCACCCGCGAACTGAACGCCACCACCGCCGATGTGCAGTGGATGATCAACGCCTACTCGCTCGTGCAGTCGGGTCTGCTGCTGACCGCCGGCAGTTCCGCCGACCGCTACGGCCGCAAGAAGATGCTGATCGCCGGGCTCGCCCTCTTCGGGATCGGCTCGCTGGTGGCCGGGCTCGCCCAGACCTCCGCGCAACTGATCGCCGCGCGCGCCGGTATGGGCATCGGCGGTGCCCTGCTGATGACCACGACGCTGGCCGTCGTCGTCCAGATCTTCGACGACACCGAGCGGGTGAAGGCGATCGGGATCTGGTCGACCGTCGGTTCGCTCGGCTTCGCGGTCGGCCCGCTGATCGGCGGGGTCATGCTCGACCACTTCTGGTGGGGAGCGATCTTCCTCGTCAACATCCCGGTCGCCGTGCTCGGCCTGGTGGCCGTGGCGCGGTTGGTGCCGGAGTCCAGGAGCGGGACCGGGGACCGCCCCGATCTCCTCGGCGCGCTGCTTTCCACCGTCGGCATGACCGCGCTCGTGTACGCGATCATCTCCGGACCGGGGCACGGCTGGACCTCCGGCCAGGTGCTGCTGACCGCGTTCACCGGGGTGGCCGTCCTCACCGGATTCGTGTTGTGGGAGCTGCGCATCCCATATCCGATGCTCGACATGCACTTCTTCCGGAACCAGCGGTTCGTCGGCGCGGTCGCGGGCGCGATCCTGGTCGCGTTCGGGATGGGCGGCTCGCTGTTCCTGCTCACCCAGCAGCTCCAGTTCGTCCTCGGCTACGGTCCGCTGGAGGCCGGTCTGCGGACGGCTCCGCTGGCCGTGAGCGTCATCGTGCTCAACCTCGCCGGGCTGGGCGCACGGTTGCTGCCCAGGCTGGGCACGCCCGTGACCATCGCCTCCGGGATGGGGCTGCTCGCCGCCGGTCTGGCCTCGATCGCGCTGCTCGGCCGGGGCGGCTACGGGGGCATGCTGCTCGGCCTGGTCGTGATGGGTGCGGGCATCTCGCTCGCCGCTCCCGCCATGGCCAACGCGATCATGAGCGCGATCCCGCCGGAGAAGGCGGGCGTCGGCGCCGGGGTCAACGGCACCCTCGCCGAATGCGGCAACGGCCTCGGGGTCGCGGTGCTCGGCGCGGTCCTGAACTCCCGCTTCGCCGCGCTCGTCCCGACGGCCGTGGGAGCCGCCTCGCTGCCCGCCGCACTGGCCGCCGCGAGCGGTGCGGGGGAGCGACAGCGCATCACGGACGCCTTCGCCTCGGGTCTGGAGACGAGCCAGCTGGTGGGGGCGGTGGCGGTGCTGGTGGGCGGAGTGCTGGCCGCCGTGCTGCTGCGCCGTGCCGAGCGGGGAGAATCAGCTCAGGCTGACCCGGCCGCGGTAGCGGCATAGCATCGGGCGGGACGTTCCGGACCGTACGACTCCGGTTTTGGGCATGGAGTACGTACCCGGTTCGTCCCGCCGGCGAGACAAGGGAGTGCGCCATGGTGTCCGCGGCCGATCGCGTGAAGAACCCTGCCAGGACCAGTGTGTGGCTCGACGGCAGGGCACCGACGCGCAGCCGGAAATCCGACCAGCCGGCCGGTCTCGACCGGGAGAGGATCACGGCGGCTTCGGTCCGGCTGCTGGACGCCGAGGGCCTCGCCAAGTTCTCCATGCGCCGCCTCGCCGCCGAGCTGAACGTCACGGCGATGTCCCTCTACTGGTACGTCGACACCAAGGACGACCTGCTGGAGCTGGCCCTGGACTCGGTCTTCGCCGAGATCGCGCCCCCGCGCACGGACGCCGACTGGCGCGAACGGCTGCGCGAACTGGCGACCAGCTACCGGAGCATGCTCGTCCGGCACACCTGGGCGTCGGCGCTGGCCGGGAACTTCCTGAACATCGGCCCGCACTCGCTGCTCTTCTCGTACGCCATGCAGGACGTCATCCGGGCCACCGGACTGCCGCTGCGGCACCGGACGGGCGCGATGTCCGCGGTCTTCCAGTTCGTGTACGGGTTCGGCACCATCGAGGGCCACGTCGTGCAGCGCTCCGCGGACGCGGGACTCAGCCAGGACGAGTTCTACCGGCAGGCGCTGGGCACGATCCGCGCCCAGCCGCAGCTGAAGGACCTGATGGCGGCCTCGCAGCGCCTGATCGAGGCGCGCGGCGGGGACACCGTCGAGGAGATGCGCGAGCGGGACTTCACCTTCGCCCTCGACCTGCTGATCGCGGGCATCGAGGCGATGCGCGGACGGGGATAGGCCGGGTTCCAGGAGTCCCGCCGGGGCGCGCCCGCCGTCAGTAGCCGCGTGCCGGGTCCACGGCGAGTGCCGGGACGCGGCCCGCGACGAGCTCCCGCAGGCACGCCGCGAAGTCCGTGACGATGTCGTCGTCCGCGGTGATGCCCGCGGAGTGCGAGGTGACCACCGTCCGGGGCAGCCGCCAGCAGCGGTCACCGGGTCCCGCGGGCTCGTCCGCCAGCACGTCGAGCACCGCCCGCCCCACCGTCCCCGCGTGCAGCGCGGCCTCCAGCGCCACCAGGTCCACGGTCGCACCCCGGCCCACATTGATGAACGAGGCGCCGCCCATGGCCGCGAACCGGTCCGCCCCGAAGAGGCCCGCCGTCTCCCCGGTCAGCGGAAGCGCGGCGATCACCCAGCGGGCGTCCACCGGCTCGTCCGGGCCGGCCATCGCGTCGAAGCCGGGCGGGATCTCGCGCGGGGTGCGCGCCACGCCCACCGTCCGGATGCCGCAGGCCCGCAGCAGCCCCGCCACGGCCGAGCCGATCCGGCCGGTGCCGTGGATCAACGCGGTCTGCCCGGAAACGAGTTCGCCGGGGACGCGGCGCCACTCGGCCCGCGCGTGCTGCGCCGTGAACTCCGGGACGAACTGGCAGTCGGCCAGCACCCACGCCAGCACGTACTGCGCGATCCGCTCGCCCATCCGGCCGACGGTCCGGGTGAGCAGCGCCCCGGACGGCCACGGCCCGGCGTCCAGCAGGGCGTCGGTACCGGCGTTCACGCTGTGGAACCAGAGCAGCCCGTCCCCGCGCAGCGCCTCGGGCAGCGCCGCCCCCACGTACACGTAGGGACCGTCCGGAACGGCGGGGTCCGCGCCCGTCCGCTCCACCGGCCGCCCGGCGGTCCGCTCCAGCGAGCGGACCACGGACGCGGTGAGGCCGGGCGCGGCCAGCAGCCGCGCCCGCGCGAGGTGTTCGGCACTGACCGGCGGGACGGTCATCCGGTCCGTCACCCGGTCCGGTATCGGGTCAGTCATCGGACGCCGGCCGCGCCGGGAAGCCGCCCGTGGCGATGGGGCTCCAGCGCTCGGGCGTGATCCTGATGATCGACTTCCCCTGCTTCACCATCGCCGCCCGGTACTCGTCCCAGTCGGGGTGCTCCCCGGAGATGTTGCGGAAGTACTCGACGAGCGGCTCGACCGAGTCCGGTGAGTCGATCACCTCGGCCGAGCCGTCGATCTGCACCCACGGCCCGTTCCACTCGTCGGACAGGACGATCACGCTCACCCGGTCGTCCCGCTTGGCGTTGCGGGTCTTGGCGCGTTCGGGGTACGTCGAGACGACGATCCGGCCCGCGTCGTCGACGCCGCAGGTGAGCGGGGAGCCCTGGGGGCGGCCGTCGGACCGGGTGGTCAGCAGGATGGCCCGGTGCCTGGGCCGTACGAATGCCAGCAGTCCGTCGAGTTCCACGGCGGTGTTGGTCGCGATGTTGGATGCCATGGAACAGACCCTACGACCGCGGACGGTTACGCGGCCGGAAGGGAATCGCCCTGCACGGCCTGGATGTCGAGCTCCACCCGCAGCGTGGTGCCGATCGCCGAGATGCCCGCCTGGATCACCTGGTTGTAGTTCATGGCGAAGTCCTCGCGGCGCAGCTCGGCCGTCGCCCGGAACGCCGCGCGCACGCCGCCCCACGGGTCGGGGCCGGTGCCGAGGTAGCTCAGGTCGAGGTCGATGGGGCGCGCCACCCCGTGCAGCGACAGCTCACCGTGCACGGTCCACCGGTCGGGGCCGGCCGGGGTCAGCCCGCTGGAGTGGTACGTGATCTCCGGGAACCGGTCCGTGTCGAGGAAGTCCGGGGACCGCAGGTGCTTGTCCCGCATTCCGTTGCCGGTGTCGATGCTGGTCGCGCTGATGACCGCGTCCACCCGGGACCGCTGCACGTCCTGGGCGATCTCGATCCGGCCGCCGAACTCGGTGAACCGGCCGTGCACGCTGGAGATCCCCAGGTGCTGGGCGACCGCGCCCACCGAGGAGTGCGCCGGGTCCAGCGACCAGGCGCCCGGCGGCGGCAGCTCCACCCCGCCCTGGCGGGCCAGTACCACCGTGCCGGCCTCGATCCGGCCGCTGGCCGTCACGAGGGCGGTCGAGGCGGCGGGGGCGTACCCGACCGCCGTCACGATCACGGTGTACGCGCCCGCGGACAGCGGGGCGTCGGCCCGTACCGCCCCGTCCTCGTCGGCGGCGGCCCGCAGCACCTGCGTACCGGTCATGTCGGTGACCGTCACGACCGCGTGCTGGACGGCCCAGCCGTCCCGCGTCCGTACCTGTGCGCGAAGTCCCATCCCGTTCTCTCTCCTTGCTCATGACCCGCCCGCTCACGGAACGGGTCACTCTATGAGTCGGGCCCCGGGGCGGGGACGGCAGGCCGTCCCCTGCCTGCCGTTCCCGCCACCGGGGCCCATTTCCACCGGCGGGGACAGCCTCTCCGCTCGAAGTGCTGTCCCGCCAGGGGTCTTGACTACTCGCCGGGGTGGGCGAGCTCGATGTCGTGGCCGTCGATCCCGCGACCGGCCACGGTCAGGGCGCCCGCCACCGGCGGGTATCCGGTCGCGATGACCGAGTACTCGCCCGCGTCCAGGTCGGCGAAGGCGTATGCCCCGTCCTCCCCGGTCGTGGAGTTGGCGATCACGTTGCCCGCCGCGTCGATCAGCGTGACGCGGGCGTCCGGCAGCGGCCGCAGACCGGAACCGGCCCGCACGACACCCTGCACCAGCGCACCGGACCGCAGTGCGGCGTCGACCCGGGTGACACCCTGGCCGCCGACCTCCACGGGCAGCGCCATCGGGCGGAACCCGGCCGCGTTCACCGCGACGGTCACCGAACCGGGGACCAGCTCACCGAAGGCGAACTCGCCCGCCTCACCGGACTTGCCGGTGGCCAGCACGTCGCCGCGCACATCGGTCACGATGATCATGGCGCCCTCGACCGGCGCACCGCCCTCGGCGGCCCGCACGGTTCCGGCCAGCCCGCTCGTACCGGCGAGCAGGATGTCGTACGTGAGCGGCTCCTCGCCGACGACCACGGTGGACGCCTGCGGCTGGAAGCCGTCGGCGGACGCGATCAGTACGTACGAACCTGCGCCCGGGGCGTCCAGGGCGTAGCCGCCGTCGGCCTGCGCGGCCGAGAGGCCGAGCTGCCGGCCGCCCAGCGAGATCAGCGTGACGGCGGCGTGCCCGACGGGTGCGCCCTCGGCGCCGCGCACCACACCGCGTACCGCGGTGCCCCGCAGGGTCGCCACCGGAGCGGCCTGAAGGGTGTCGACCGCGGTGACGCCGGCCGTTCCCTCGGAGACCAGTGCCGCGGTACCGGACGGGACCTCGGCGAGGACCGCCGCGTCGGCCGGCGTCTCTGCCGCGGCCGCTGCCTCCGGCCGGGCCGGGGCGTCGTTCGCGGCGTTCGTCCTCAGCGCGACCTCCTTGATGAAGATCGTGATCACGAAGGCGAGCAGTGCGGCCGGAGCCGCGTAGAGGAAGACGTCACCGACGCCGTGTCCGTAGGCGGCCTCGACGACCGTACGGACCGGTCCCGGCAGCTTGTCCAGGTCGGGGATGCCCCCGCCGCCGGTGTCCATGGACGCGCCCTGGGGACCGAGGTCCGTCAGGCCGTCCTTGACGTAGTGGGTGACGCGGTTCGCCATGACGGCGCCCAGTGCCGAGACACCGATCGCGCCACCGAGCGAACGGAAGAAGGTGACGACGGAGCTGGCCGAACCGAGGTCCTTGGGGTCGACCTGGTTCTGGGTGGCGAGCACCAGGTTCTGCATCATCATGCCGATGCCGAGACCCATCACGAACATGTAGACCGCGATGTGCCAGTACGTGGTGTCGTACCGGATGGTGCCGAGCATCCCGAGACCGGCCGTGAGCAGGAAGCCGCCGCTGACCAGCCAGGCCTTCCAGCGGCCCGTCTTGGTGATGATCTGGCCCGAGAGGGTCGAGGAGATGAACAGGCCCGTGATCATCGGGATCGTCATCACACCGGACATCGTCGGCGACTTGCCGCGCGCCAGCTGGAAGTACTGGCTGAAGAAGACGGTGCCCGCGAACATCGCGATACCGACGAACAGCGAGGCCAGCGAGGCCAGCGTGATGGTGCGGTTGCGGAACAGCCGCAGCGGGATGATCGGCTCGCGGGCCCGGGACTCGGTGAAGACGAAGAGCAGGGTGAGGAGCAGGGAGCCGGCCAGCATCACGCCGGTCTGCCAGGACATCCAGTCGTACTTGTCGCCCGCGAAGGTCACCCAGAGGAGCAGCAGCGAGACCGCGGCGCTGATGAAGAAGGCACCGGTCCAGTCGACCTTGACCTCGCGCTTGACGACCGGGAGCTTCAGGGTCTTCTGGAGCACGATGAGGGCGATGACCGCGAACGGCACGCCGACGTAGAAGCACCAGCGCCAGCCCATCCAGCTGGTGTCGGTGATGACACCGCCGAGCAGCGGGCCGCCGACGGTGGCGACGGCGAAGACCGCGCCGAGGTAGCCGCTGTAACGACCGCGCTCGCGCGGGGCGATCATCGCGGCCATCACGATCTGGGCGAGGGCGGAGAGACCGCCGACGCCGACGCCCTGCACCACACGGCAGGCGATCAGCATGCCGCTGCTGGTCGACAGACCGGCGACGACCGAGCCGAGCACGTAGATGATCAGTGCTATCTGGACCAGCAGCTTCTTGCTGAACAGGTCGGAGAGCTTGCCCCACAGGGGGGTCGTCGCCGTCATGGCCAGCAGCGAGGCCGTGACGACCCAGGTGTAGGCGCTCTGACCGCCGCCGAGGTCGGAGATGATCTCCGGCAGGGCGTTGGAGACGACGGTGGACGACAGGATCGCGACGAACATGCCGAGCAGCAGCCCGGTGAGTGCTTCCATGATCTGCCGGTGTGTCATCGGCGTGCCGGCGGAGGAATCGTTCCCTCCGTGCTTGGCGTGGCCGCCCCGCACACCGGTTGGTGTGGTCGTAGCCATTTAATTCCTTGTCTTTGCTTCTGTTACACGGGTGTACGGGTGTACGAGCCGTCGTTGCCGTCGGCCGGCCGGGAGCGGCAGTCGCCGCTGTGTCTTCCGGGGGCGCACCCGCCGGAACCGCGACAGGAGAAGCTGTCGCGCAGCCGGGCCAACAGCGTGTTGAGCTGCCCGACCTCTTCGTCGGACCAATCCTGGAGATGGTGGACAAACATTTCGGTGGTCCGGCGGTTCAGGTCGCCGAGCACGTCATCGCCCGCGGGGGTCAGCCGCAGGATCCGGGAACGCTTGTCCGCCGGGTCCGGGCACCGTTCGATCCAGCCGCGTTCTGCCACGTGGGCGACGTGTCGGCTGGTCACCGACATGTTGACGTCGAGCAGTTCGGCCAGTCTGCTGATGCGTATTTCGCCGTGCCGGCTCAGCAGAGCCAGTACGGCCGCGGAGCCAGCGGGGCATTCGGCCGGCAGGGTTCGGGCGAGTCCTCGTTTCACGGCGCCGATGGCGCTCAGCTGCCGGGCCAGTTCTTCGTACTGACTCCGTGCAGCCACGGGACCCCCAGACACATCTTCATACCGATCATCTTGTTGCTTAGGGCAACGATAGAAGCCGTTGGTTGCTGCAGGCAAATGAAAAAGGGCTTGCATAAGTAAAGGAACGCAAAAGGCTCCGTAGAGCTGAAGTCAAAGCCCCAGCGTGTGCGGTGTGCGAGTGGCGGATGTGTCTCGTGCCACACAGGAGGCGCGGGCGGTACGGTCCGGAGCCCGGTCCCCGGGCGGACCGGACCGCCCGAGGAGCGATGCCGCCCCGCCCGCGAGCGGTGCGCGACCGCCCCTCGCGTGTATATACGGGAGGGGCGGCAGGCGCGGGTGGCCGTGATCCCCAAGTGGCCCGGGGCGCACGGGTGTTGTGCGGGAGACGCGGTGCGCGGCGCGGCCCCGGTCACGGCTCGGGGGCCGGCGGGCCCGGAGGGCTTCCCGCCGCGCACCCGCGCCTTCCCCGCCGGACATCCGAGGCTTCCGCACGCCTCGCCCGCGCCTTCCGCGCCGGTTCCCCGGCCGCGGCCTCGCGCCTTCACCGCCCCGGGGGTTGGGCGCCCGCGCCGAGTTCGCTAGGGTCCTGCGACATGGCACACAACCCCCACGCCCCGCAGGGTCCCGAGGGCACAAGCGACCCGGCAGGCAACACGCAGATGTTCCGCGCCTTCGTCGACGAGGGCGAGCCGCAGCGCCGGCAGCAGCCCGCGGCCGTGTCGTCCGGCCCGAGGACCGGACTGATCGCCATCGTCGTCGCGGTGATCGTCGTCCTCGGCGCGGTCGCCTGGCTCGCGCTCGGCTGACCGGCCCTCCGGTCACCCCGTCCCCATCCGTCACTTCCAGACGGCGGTGACGTCCCGGGTCTCGACATGCATGCCCAGGGGCACCCGCCAGGCGTCCACACAGACGGTGTACGTCTTCTTCCGCGCCGCTCCCGCGCCGATCGGTGCGGGCAGCGGCGCTGTCGATTCCCGGGTCGCCCAGTCGATCCCCAGCCCGCCGATGATGTGCGTGGCGAAGGTGACGGTGCCCGAACGTGCCGGTGATCCACCGGTGTTGCGGAACTCCACGGTGACCTTCTCGCACCAGCGCTCGTCCGCCGCCGCCCGCTCGGGAGCTCCCACCTTCAGCACGGCCGCCCCCGCGGGGGCGGTGGAGCCCGGCGGGGACGGGGTCGCGGGAGCGGTGGAGCCGGAGCTGCCGGAGCCATCGGGGCCGGAGCCGCCCGTGGGGCTCGCGCCGCCCGTGCCGGAGCCGCCCGTGCCGCTGCCGCCCGCGGTGCCGGAGCCGTCCGCTGTACGGCCCGGCGTACCCGGACGCCCTGCAGCACCGCCGGAACCACCCGCACCGCCCGTACCATCGGAACCACCCGCATCGCCCGCCTCGCGGGACGCGGCCGAGGAGCCCGGTGAGGGCGAGGCGCCGCGTCTGCCGTCGCCGTCACCCTTGGCGCCTCCGCGCTCGTCCCCGCGCTCGTCCCTGTCCAGCGGGACCAGCGTGACCTTCCCCGAGGGCGGCACCGCCCCCGAGGGGGCCTTCCCGGAGGCCGCCCGCGCGGCGCCGACGGCCGTGTAGCCGCCGCCGCCCGTCCCGTCGCCGCAGCCCGCCAGCGCCGCGCCCAGGCACAGCACGGCCGCCGAGGCGGCGATCACGGTGCCCCGGCGGCCGGGCGGGCCGAATGTCTGACGTCGCATCGCGCCAGTGTGGCTGACGACCCGTCAATTCGGAACCCTTGCGCGGCTGCGCGCGGGTCAGTCGGCGATGAGCCCCTCCCTGAGCTGGGCGAGCGTGCGGGTCAGCAGGCGCGAGACGTGCATCTGCGAGATGCCGACCTCCTCGCCGATCTGCGACTGGGTCATGTTGGCGAAGAACCGCAGCATGATGATCTGCCGCTCCCGGGGCGGGAGTTTGGCCAGCAGCGGCTTGAGGGACTCGCGGTACTCGACGCCCTCCAGCGCCGCGTCCTCGTATCCCAGCCGGTCGGCCAGCGAGCCCTCGCCGCCGTCGTCCTCGGGTGAGGGCGAGTCGAGCGAGGAGGCGGTGTAGGCGTTGCCGACGGCCAGGCCGTCGACGACGTCCTCCTCGGAGACCCCGAGCGCCTTGGCCAGCTCCGGCACGGTCGGCGAGCGGTCGAGCTTCTGGGCGAGCTCGTCGCTGGTCTTGGTGAGGGCGAGCCGGAGCTCCTGGAGCCGGCGGGGCACCCGTACCGACCACGAGGTGTCGCGGAAGAAGCGCTTGATCTCGCCGACGACGGTGGGCATCGCGAACGTGGGGAACTCCACGCCGCGTTCGCAGTCGAACCGGTCGATCGCCTTGATCAGGCCGATCGTGCCGACCTGGACGATGTCCTCCATGGGTTCGTTACGGCTGCGGAACCGTGCCGCGGCGTAACGCACCAGCGGCAGGTTGAGCTCGATGAGTGTGTCCCGCACATAGGCACGCTCGGGGCTGTCCGTTCCATCGGGACCCGGTGCGGGACCCAGTGCGGCGAGCCGCACGAACAGCGAGCGGGACAGCGTGCGGGTGTCGATGGCTTCCGACGAGCTGGTGAGCACAACGGGTGCGGGTGCGCTCTTGGTGAGCGTGAGCACCTTCGAGCTGCCCTGTTCTGCGGACATGCCACCCCCTTGAGGTCGCGGACGGTCGCGGCGGCCGCGACCATCGGAGGAACGCAGCCTCCACCTGAATACCGGAGGTGAGGCGGCGGCAAACGCGGTTCCCGCAGAATGTCACATGTCGGCAACGCGCTGTAGTGACTTGTCGACAAGTCTTGGGGGAGTCTGTGCAGTTAACAAGGGGTATGCGGCATGAGGTCCGGCCGGAATTCCCAACGAACGGATTACCCGTTCCGGTTACGCCTCGATCCTGTTTGCGGACCGGAGTCGGGCGAAACTTCTGGCGAGAAGCCTTGACACGTGCATCTGGGAGACACCCAGTTCCGCGCTGATCTGGGACTGCGTCAGGTTGCTGTAGTAGCGCAGGAGCAGGATCCGCTGTTCCCGCTCGGGCAGCTGGACGAGCAGGTGCCGGACCAGATCGCGGTGTTCGACCCCGGCCAGGGCCGGGTCCTCGTAGCCGAGCCGGTCCAGCAGGCCGGGCAGGCCGTCACCCTCCTGGGCGGCTTCCAGTGAGGTCGCGTGGTACGAGCGCCCCGCCTCGATGCAGGCCAGCACCTCGTCCTCGGAGATCTTCAGCCGCTCGGCGATCTCCGCGGTGGTGGGTGAGCGGCCGTGAGCGGTCGTCAGGTCCTCGGTGGCGCCGGTGACCTGGACCCAGAGCTCGTGCAGCCGGCGCGGCACGTGGACGGTCCGTACGTTGTCCCGGAAGTACCGCTTGATCTCGCCGACCACGGTCGGCATCGCGAAGGTCGGGAACTGGACGCCGCGTTCGGGGTCGAACCGGTCGATGGCGTTGATCAGACCGATCGTGCCGACCTGGACGACGTCCTCCATCGGCTCGTTGCGGCTCCGGAACCGCGCCGCGGCGTACCGCACCAGCGGGAGGTTCGCCTCGATCAGCGCCGTCCGGACCCGGCCGTGCTCCGCCGTCCCCGGCTCCAGCCCCTTCAGCTGCCCGAAGAGCACCTGGGTGAGCGCCCTGGTGTCCGCGCCCCTGGTCCGGGCGGGTGCGACGGTGTCGTCGGGCGTCTCGGTCTCGATCGTCTGCACCGCCGCCTGCGGCTGCTCCTGCGCCTGCTGCGCCTGCTGCGGCGGCTGGACGGCCTGTGACGGCTGGACGGTCTGCGGCTGCTGGACGGTCTGCTCCGTCCGGGCGGTCGGTGCCGTCTGGACGGCGGACGCCGTCTGGGTGGTCTGCCCCGTCTGGGCGGTCTGGGGAGGCACTTGAGGCGCTGTACTGGCCGGCACGGTGACGCCACCCCTTTGCGGTCAACTTCGATCAACTCATCCGTCAAAAGCGGTCATAGCATCACAAGACATGTCCACTATGCGCAAGCACCCTATTGCGCCGTGTTGGCCTCGAATCGGTTTAAACACAAAGAAAAGCCCCTCACCGCTGTGGTGAGGGGCTCGCAGGGCCGAAGGGGTCAGAACGGGTAGTCGGCGATCACCCAGGTGGCGAACTCACGCCACTGACCGGCGGCCGCCCGGTGGGCCGGATGCTCGATGTAGCTCTTCAGTGCGGCCTCGTCGGCGACGGCTGAGTTGATGGCGAAGTCGTACGCGATCGGCCGGTCGGTGATGTTCCAGGCGCACTCCCAGAACTCCAGCCCGGGGACCTTGTCCGCCAGTTCCTGGAAGGCCCTGGCCCCCGCGACGACCCGTGGGTCGTCCCGCTCGACGCCGTCGTTCAGCTTGAACAGGACCAGATGGCGGATCATGCGGGTACTCCTACTTCACGAGCTCGGACATGAAGTCACCGACGCTCTGCGCGGCACTCGCAACGCCCTCGAACCCTACTTGGACGAGATCGGCGGACCGTGCCGGGGCCGTGATGATCGTGTAGAGCACGAAGACGACTATCAAGTAGAGAGCGATCTTCTTCGCTTGCACCATCGGCCCCTGACTCCCCTTCGATCGCCTGCGCGGTCGGGCGAGTCTATCCGCACGAATGGCCGTATCCGCCTGCTGTTTCCGATCACTCATCCGGACTTTAGGGACCAAGGACCCGGAGATCGGGGCCGTTTGCCCGGCCGTGCGGCTTCTGCGGGCGGGCAAAATGGATGGCGAGCCCGGCGGATGTGGCAGGAAGTCCGCAGGGCGAGGAACAGGGTCCCTCTGTGGGGTCCTCGCCGCGGCATCCCCCCGATCGCGGCGAGGGCTGGTAGGGCCTGTTCTCATCGGGGGGAGCGGCTTGTCCCCCCGATGCCGCTCCCTCCGACCTGATCAGTGGCACAGCACGCAGGCCCCGGCTCGTTCCCGAGCCGGGGCCCGCGTCGTTCCGTGGGGCAGGCGGAACGCAGTGAAGGGACCGACCCCAACGGGTCGGTCCCTTCATTTACCTGCGGTAGCGGAGGGATTTGAACCCTCGGTGAGTTTCCCCACACTCGCTTTCGAGGCGAGCTCCTTCGGCCGCTCGGACACGCTACCGAGAGAGAGCTTAGACCATCCCGGCCGTCCTTCGAAATCCGATTCCCGAAGGCACCGCCCGGACACGGGGACGCCAGGTCAGCGGTGGCGGAAGAAGGCGGTGAGGCGGGCCGCGCAGTCGGCCTCCAGCACTCCGGGGATCACCTCGGGGCGGTGGTTGAGCCGGCGGTCGCGTACGACGTCCCAGAGGGAGCCGGCCGCTCCGGCCTTCTCGTCCCGGGCCCCGTAGACGACCCGGGCCACCCGGGACTGCACCAGCGCGCCCGCGCACATCGTGCAGGGCTCCAGCGTGACCACCAGGGTGCATCCGGACAGCCGCCATTCGCCGAGCGCGGCGGCGGCCCGGCGCAGGGCGAGGATCTCGGCGTGCGCGGTCGGGTCGCCGGTCGCCTCGCGTTCGTTGTGTCCCGCGGCGAGCGGTGTGCCGTCCGGGGCGAGGACGACGGCGCCGACCGGCACATCGCCGGCCGCCGCCGCCCGGTCGGCCTCGTCCAGGGCGCGGCGCATGGCCGCCCGCCACGGGTTCCGTACGGGATCGTGCGGTTGGGGCGGGTCGTGCGGGTGCGGTGCTTCGGTCACCCGCGGACCTTAACGGACGGTCTCCAGGACCTCGGCCGCTCCCAGCGCGTCCGCGATCTCCACCAGTGCGTCCGTCCGCAGCATCAGCAGCTCCGCCTCGGGGAGCCCGAGGTCGGACAGGACCCCGGATTCACCGAGCGGGCCAGCCGGTACGGCGTCGAGCCCGTCGTCATCGTCGTCGGTGGTGTCGTTGTCGTCGTTGTGGTTGTCGGGGGCGTTGTCCGGCTCGCCGTCCTCAGTACCGTCGAGTCCGACGAGCTCTTCGAGGGCGGCAATCGAGTCCTCGGCCCCGGGTTCGCGGCCGAGCAGTTCATCGGTGAGCAGGATCTCCCCGTACGAGGAGCGGGCGGCGGCGGAGGCGTTCGAGACGTAGATACGCGGGTCCTCCTCACCGTCCACCCGGATGACGCCGAACCAGGCGTCCTCCTGCTCGATGAATACGAGCACCGTGTCCTCGTCAACCGAGGCTTCACGGGCCAGATCCGTCAGATCGGACAGGGTCTCCACGTCGTCGAGATCCGTGTCGCTCGCTTCCCACCCGTCTTCGGTGCGCGCGAGCAGTGCGGCGAAGTACACCGTGACTCTCCCACTGGTCTAGGGGCCTCTCGTTCGGCTCAGGCCGGGCTCGCGGGGTCCGGCACGCGCATCTTGACCCCGCTCCCTGATCCGGCCTGATCCGGCCCGATCCAAACGAAAGACCCTAGGTGTGTCGGTCCGGCGGGAGGGCAGTCGGTGGTCCGGCTGCCCTGCGTCCCGCCCATCGGAATCGTGGCAGAAACGAGAGCCCGGCGAGAGCAGTTCGGACGTTGCGTCGGCCATCAGTTCTGTCCGGCGCGGCCACCAGGGGGTTCTTCCGCAGGCCGGACGGCTACCAGCGAAACGTCCGCATCCGCATGGCCTGGCGCATTCGGGCGGCCTTGACCCGCCGCGGCTGGACCCGGTCGCGCAGCGCCTTGGCCTCGTGAAGCTCGCGGAGGAACTGGGCGCGGCGCCTGCGGCGCTGCGCGTCGGTCTCCTGCGCGTCGGTCTCCTGCGCGTCGGTCTCCTGCGCGTCGGTCTCCTGCGCGTCGGTCTCCTGCGCGTCGGTCTCCTGTGCGTCGGTCTCCTGCGTGTCCCTGGGCTCGGGAGGGTCCGCCCCGTCCCGTTTCCGCTGTGCCCCGTCCGGCATCGGCTCATCACCCCAAGGCTGGGTCCGTATGCCCCCACCTTCCCCCCGAACGTGTGGTTGATGCCAGCGCACGGGTACGGGAGGCGCGACTACTGTGGGCCCATGCGGATCCACGTCGTCGACCACCCACTGGTCGCGCACAAACTCACCACCCTGCGCGACAAGCGCACCGACTCCCCGACCTTCCGGCGCCTCGCCGACGAGCTGGTGACCCTGCTCGCGTACGAGGCCACCCGCGATGTGCGCACCGAGCAGGTCGACATCGAGACCCCGGTGACACCCACCACCGGCGTGAAGCTCTCGTACCCGCGGCCCCTGGTCGTGCCCATCCTGCGGGCCGGCCTCGGCATGCTCGACGGCATGGTGCGGCTGCTGCCGACCGCCGAGGTGGGCTTCCTGGGCATGATCCGCGACGAGGAGACGCTGCAGGCGTCCACGTACGCGTCCCGTATGCCGGAGGACCTCTCGGGCCGCCAGGTGTACGTCCTGGACCCGATGCTGGCCACCGGCGGCACGCTGGTCGCGGCCATTCAGGAGCTGATCAAGCGCGGTGCGGACGACGTCACCGCCGTCGTGCTGCTCGCCGCCCCCGAGGGCGTCGAGGTGATGGAGCGCGAGCTGGCGGGGACGCCGGTCACCGTGGTCACCGCCTCGGTCGACGAGCGGCTCAACGAGCACGGCTACATCGTGCCGGGCCTCGGCGACGCGGGTGACCGGATGTACGGCACCGCCGACTAGAGCCTGTCCCGCCCGCCGCCCCCCGCGGTCCTCAGCAGGAGGACGGCGCGGGGGCCGGCTTGGTCAGGGCGGTCAGGGCGGTGGAGGCCGCCTGCGGCGTGCTGAACGCCTTGAACTTCGTACCGATGATCAGATCGACGTCCGCGGACTTGCGGGCGTCGGTCTTCGTCGCGGCCCCCGGCAGCTGCGTGCCGAGCACCGGGAAGGTGCCGTTGACCGCGGTCGGAGCGCCCAGCAGTATGCCGGTCCCGGCGACCTTCTTGTCGTACGCGGCGGTGGCGTTGCCGACCTTGCCGATCGTGAAACCGCGTTTCTTCAGCTCATCGGCCGCCGCCTTCGCGAGCCCGCCGCGCGGGGTCGCGTTGTAGACGTTGACCTTGATCTTCGCGGGCTTCGGCAGTGCCACGGCGGGCGCTGACGGCTCGGCGGACGGGCAGTCCGCCTTGCGGTCGGCGGCGCTGGCCGTTTTGTCGCCGCCCGTGAAGACGTCGATGAGCTGCAGTGTGCCCCATCCGGCCACCCCTAGGGCGACCACGGAGGCGGTGGTTGCGAGGACCAGTCTGCTGCGGCGGCGGGGGCGCCGCATGCGCGGGTACTTGGCACCCGTGATGCGGTATTTTCCGCCCATGCCGGGGGGAGTGAGCATGCTCATGGGCGCAGCGTAGTGCGACCCGGTGATGATGCCTACTAAATGATCAATGGATCGCACCCGTCCGAGTGGGAAAACACCCGAACGAACCCCGCGGGACGCGGTGCGGGGCGGTGTGTGTCTCAGCCGAGTTCGAGCACGCGGGCGTGCAGTACCTGGCGCTGCTGGAGCGCGGCACGGACCGCGCGGTGCAGTCCGTCCTCCAGGTAGAGGTCGCCCTGCCACTTCACGACGTGCGCGAACAGGTCGCCGTAGAACGTGGAGTCCTCGGCGAGGAGGGTTTCGAGATCCAGCTGTCCCTTGGTGGTCACGAGCTGGTCGAGGCGGACCGGGCGCGGCGCGACATCCGCCCACTGCCGGGTGCTTTCCCGGCCGTGGTCGGGATAAGGCTTCCCATTTCCGATGCGCTTGAAGATCACACGGAAAGCCTACCGGTCAAGAGCCACCGGGCGCAGCCACGGGACGGGACCGTGCTGCCGGCCGCGAGGGCATATAAGAGTCCATTCCGGAATTGAGGCGTCGGACGGCGCCCGACTCACCTGCCCCTGGCGCCGGCCTTCGCGGCTTTGGCCGCCTGCTTGGCCGCCGCCTTGGTCTCCTGCTTGTACGCGCGGACCTCGGCGAGCGACTCGGGGCTGGTGATGTCGGCGACCGAGCGGTGCGAGCCGTCCTCCCCGTACGAACCCGCCGCCTCGCGCCAGCCCGGCGGCCGGACGCCGAACTGCTTGCCCAGCAGCGCCAGGAAGATCTGCGACTTCTGGGTGCCGAAACCGGGCAGGGCGTTCAGCCGCTTCCGGAGCTCGGCGCCGGTGGCGGCGTCGCTCCACACCGCGCTCGCCACACCGTCGTACTGAGCCACCAGGTACTGGCACAGCTGCTGCACCCGCTTGGCCATGGAGCCCGGATAGCGGTGCAGCGCGGGTTTGGCGGTGAACAGCTCGGTGAACGCCTCGGGGTCGTACGTGGCGATCTCATGGGCGTCCAGATCCTCCCCGCCCATCCGCTGCGCCAGGGTGTACGGGCCGGAGAAGGCCCACTCCATCGGCACCTGCTGATCCAGCAGCATGCCCACCAGGGCGGCGAGCGGGCTGCGTGCGAGGAGCTCGTCCGCCTCCGGCTGCTGGGCGATGCGGAGGGTGATGTCCTGGCCTTTGTCGCTCTTGGTCATGGCCCGATCATTACGAGCGCGGGGTGCGACGGCCAGCACCATCACCGCCCGCGGAGCTGTTCGCGGCCGATTGCAGCCGTTTGCCGACCTTTGTGGCCTTGTGCGGCCGATTCCGGCCCTCACCGGCCGAGGCCGGCGGGTGTGGACAGAACCGCCGCGGCCTACCCGTCGAGCCGGTCCGCGCGCCCGCGCAGGTAGCGGGCCTCGGGAAGGCTCAGGGTGGCGGCGGCCGCCGAGCGGTAGGCGGCGCGGGCCCCGGCCGTGTCGCCGGCCCGTTCCAGCAGGTGGGCGCGGACCGCGTCCAGGCGGTGGTTGCCCGCCAGCCGGTCCGCGAGCGCATCGGCCTCGACGAGCCCGGCCCGCGGCCCGTGCACCATCGCGACGGCGACGGCCCGCCCCAGCTCGGCCATCGGCTCGGGGGCGAGGCACACGAGGACGTCGTACAGCGCGAGGATCTGCGGCCAGTCGGTGTCCTCGGTGCGGGGCGCCTCGTCGTGCAGCGCCGCGATGGCCGCCTGCACCTGGTACGGACCGGCCGGGCCCTCGCGCAGTGCCTCCTCGACCAGAGCGACGCCCTCGGCGACGGCCGCCCGGTCCCAGCGGGTGCGGTCCTGCTCGTCGAGCGGGGTCAGCTCGCCGTGCGGGCCGGTGCGCGCGGCGCTGCGGGCGTCGGTCAGCAGCATCAGCGCCAGGAGCCCGGTCACCGAGCCGTCCCGCGGCAGCAGCCGGCGCACCGAACGGGTCAGCCGGATCGCCTCCCGGGCCAGTTCGGCGCGGTGCAGAGCGGGTCCTGAGGTCGCCGTGTAGCCCTCGTTGAAGATCAGGTAGAGCACCTGGAGCACGGCACCGAGCCGTCCGGCGCGGTCGGCCGGACCCGGCTGGACGAAGGCCGCGCCCCGGACCTTCCGCTTCGCCCGGCTGATCCTCTGGGCCATCGTCGCCTCCGGCACCAGATGTGCCCGTGCGATCTCGGCGGTGGTCAGTCCGCCGACCGCCCGCAGCGTGAGCGCGATCTGCGCGGCCGGGGCCAGCTCCGGATGGCAGCACAGGAAGAGCAGGGTGAGGGTGTCGTCCTCGGAGGGCGCCCGGCTCCCGCCGGGCTCGTCGGGCGGCGGCGTGGTGAACGCGTCCCGAGGGGTGAGCGCCGCCACCGTCTCCTCACGCGCCCGCCGGGCGTCGTCGCTGCGCAGCCGGTCCACGAGCCGCCGGGAGGCCACCCTGATCAGCCACCCGCGCGGGTTGTCCGGCACCCCTTGCTCCGGCCACTGCCCGGCGGCGGCGAGCAGCGTCTCCTGGACCGCGTCCTCGGCCGGGTCGAAGTGCCCGTACCGGCGTACCAGCGCGCCGAGGACCTGCGGGGCGTGCAGCCGCAGCAGGTCCTCGACGTCACGCGTACGCCTCACACATCGCCTCCGCCGTCGTCGATGGGCCGGATGACCACCGGACTGGCGGGCGCTCCGGCGGGCGCCGGACACCGCGCGACGCGCGCGGCGATCTCCGTCACCCGTTCCAGGCTCTCGCAGTCGAGCACCCAGTACCCGGCGAGCAGCTCCTTCGTCTCCCCGTACGGGCCGTCGGTGATCACCGGACGGCCGTCCTCGCCCGCCTGGACGAACCGGGCCCTGGCCGGTTCGGTCAGGCCGTTGGCGTCGATGAGCTCACCGGTCTCGGCGAGATCGTCGTTGACCGCGCCCATGAACGCGAACATGGCCTGCACGTCCTTCTCGCTCCAGGCCGGATTCCCGGCGCTCGCGTTTCCGCGCATCGCCTCGTAGCCGGCCTGTGAGCCCTGCACCATCACCAGGTACTTCATGGTTCCGCTCCCTGTGTCCCCGCCGCCCCTCGTGGGCGGCCTTCACAGGGGACGTCGGATCCGGCGGACGGTCCTCGACACCGCGCCGGAGAATTCTCGCGGAAACCCGAAAAGTTCCCGGAACGGCCCACGGCGTGCGTGCCGGCCGGGACCGCTGTGAGCAACGGGCGAGTGACCGGGGAGTTCGCCTTCGCGCTCGTGGGCGACCGCTGACGCCGGGAAACGACGCGCGGGCGCCGGCGGCCGGACGGCCGTGGCCGTCGCTGCCACGGCCGTCCGCCTGCTGCCGTCACGCGAAGATGACCACGCCCGCGATCATCACGACGAGCAGTCCGAGGGTGCACCCCACCACACAGCCGGCCTCCGTCGTCCGTTCGGTGAGCCGGTCCCACAGGCCGGGGGGCCGCTGCGCTGCCACCGGCGAGACCGGCGCCGGGGCGGGAGCGAGCGGGGACAGGGGCGGCTGCGGGGTCCGGGGAGGCGGGTACGGCGCCGGGGCATGGGTGATCAGGTCCCGCAGGAGCTGTTGCCACAGGACGGGCGGCAGATCGGGTGCGCTGCCGCCCGGGGGGTCGGTGATGCTCAGCCGGATCCAGTTGCCCGCGGTGGGATGGCGGTCCCGGCTCATGCGGTGCAGCAGCTCCTGAAGATCGAGCAGATAGCGCCCGTCCCGGGCCAGCGGAGCGACGGCCCAGGTGAACAGTGCGGCAGCCCGTTCGGCCCGGACCGCCCGCGAGACGGACTCGGTGCCCGGCCTGTTCGGTGCGAAGTACAGCCCGTTGCGGAGCACTTCCGCACACAGCTCGTGGCGCATCGGCTCCGGCCGCGACGAGACCCGGGCGCGGCTCCCCAGTTCGTTCAGCAACAGCTCCACGGACTCCTGCGGCTGCCCCTCGGACCGCAGTTCGGCCAGCAGCAGTTCGTCGGGGACGCCGCGCATGCGCTCCGCGAGCACACCGCGACCGACGGCGTCATTGCGCCGGTGGCTGCGGAGAACCTCGCGGAGAGCCGTCTCGCGGGCGGCCGGGGGGACGGGCGGGGCGGGTGCGGTCAGGGGTTTCGACAGCGGGTCCGGGCGGCCGGCGAGTGCCTCCGAGGTCCTGGTGGGCACGGCCGGGTGGTCGGTGGGCACGGCCGGGCGTTCGGCCGGTGCGGTCGGGATCGCGGTGAGTACGTCCGGACTCTCGGCAGGCGGGGCAGGCGGGGCGAGGGAGGCAGGCGGGGCGGGCGGCGCAGGCGGGGCGGGCGCGGCCGGTCCGGGGGCCGGTTCCTCGCCCGGGGCGCGGTCCGCTTCCGGGTGGTGCGGTGGGGGAGCGACGGGGCGGGCGCCGCGCCGGTGCTCGGCGTCCAGGATCTCCTTGAGCAGGCCGCGCCGCCGCTGCCAGGCCAGTGCCGCGCCGTCCCTGAGCAGGCCGGCCAGCTGCGGTACACCGGGGACGGCGGCCGGGTGCGCGAGGAGGTGGTCCACCAGCCGGGCGGCCGCCAGGTGTTCGAACTTCGGCTCGCCCGCCATCCGCCCCGTGATCCGGGCCAGCGGACCGGAGCCGCCCGCGTCCGGCTCCCAGCGCGACACGCACATCAGGCGCAGCTGATGGTGGTCGGCCGTGTCGTAAGTGGCGAACGTCCAGTCCCGGCCCGGCCAGGAACCGAAGAGCCGGTACAGCCCCAGGTACACCAACGGCACGTCGTCCGGGCCGAGTCCGCCGTTCGGATCCATCTCGTCCGTGAGGAGCGACACCCGCTGCTCCGGGTCGCGCAGCCATTCCGCGGCGACCAGGATCAGCGCGCGCCGGACGCTCTCCAGCCGCTTCGTCATGCCGGGCAGCCGCTGGGACACCAGGGATTCGAGCCGCGCGTACTCCACCACCTTCAGCTCCCCGGACGCCCCCTCGGCGGACTCCCGGCTACTGCCCCAGCCGCCGTGCGCGAGCCCGAGGCACTCCTCGGTCCCCAGGGTCCGCGCGTCCCCGATCAGGACGTGGCTGACCGTGCTGGGCCGGCCGCCCCGGTCCGTGGTGGGCCAGCGCCGGACGAGCATGACCCGGCCGTTGCCCGACAGGGTGCGCACGACGCTCTGCCGCGGGGCGGCCGTACCCGACATCCACAGCAACGGACCTAGTTCCCGGCCCAGTTCGTCGGCGAGCTCGGCCGGGCAGGAGTGGGCGACGGCCTTCATGCCGGTGCCCTGGCGGCCCTGGTTGCCCTCCCAGCGGAAGACGGCCTGGTGCACCGGGCCTGGGGCGTCGGCGCGCCCCCGCGCCCACTGCCCGTCCCGTGCGCCCTGCCCGTCCCGTCCGCGCGGGCCGGCCGGATCCCGGTGAGCAGGCCTCCGGTCCTGGAAGTCGCTCACGTCGTTTCCTCTCCCGGGAATTCACTCGCTTCCGACAGCGGTACCGCTTCCATCGCGGGCGCCTTTCCCACGGCGAACGCCTCCGCGCCGCCGGGCACTTCGATCAGCCCGTGCATCGCCAGCACCGACAGCAGCGGCTCCAGCACCCGGCGGGGGCCCGCCCCCGCCGGGTAGCGCCCCTCGGCCTCCTGGCCGCCGGTGGCCGAGGAGACGTGCAGGGTGCACCGGCGGATCGTGTCGAACGGGCGCAGCCATGCCTGTCCGGCGTGCCGGCGCAGCAACGCGTAGACGTCCGTGCTCTCCTCGCGGGTCAGCGCGGGGTCGAGCGAGGTGGGCGCGGCCTCGCCCAGCCACCGGTCGACGGGGGGCTGGAACCGCAGGAGGTCGGCCTTGCCGAGCACCATCGCGGCCGCCACGTCCAGGTACGGGCCGTTCTTCGGCAGCCGGTCCAGGACGGTGGCGAAGGCGAGATCACCGTCCCGGTTCACCTCCAGGCCCCAGTGCCGCCTGGCGTGGTCGAGCTGGGGCAGCGGGAGCGCGAGCGCCGGGTCGACGACGAAGACCATGGCGTCGACCCCGAGCAGGAAGCGGAGCGCGGAGTCGGTCCGTACGAGGTCCTCGCCGCCCAGATCGAAGAAGGCGACCGGGCGCACCTGCCCCTGCGCGTCGGTGATCAGCAGGGATTCCACGAAGCGGGCGAAGCCGTCCAGGCCGACGCCGCTGGTGTGGTCGAGGACCCTGCCGTTGCGCAGCGGCTGCACCCGTTCCCGTACGAACCGTGCGTGCTGCTCCGGATTGACGGACTGCCACTTCAGGCCGAACGGCTCCAGGCCGCCGTCGGTGATCGCCGCGATCATCTGGGTCAGCAGGTGGCTCTTGCCGGTGGAGGACTGACCGACCATCGCGACGGTCAGTGGCCGTCCGTACGTCAGATAGGGCACCGGGATGAAGTGCTCGGGGAAGTCCGGGTCGGCCGTGCACTTCTGCACGGCGCCGCGCATCACGTCCTGGCGCCGCAAGGGGTTGGCGATGCCCGCGGGGTTCAGCGGCTGGTACTGCATCCTGCTGTCGGTGACGAACAGCGAGCCGAGGTCGAGCTGGATGTTCTCCAGGCAGTACGGGCAGACCACCTCGCCGGCGCCCTGCCCGTCCGGCTCGTCGCGGGGTTCGGGGACGGGTGCCTGCCGCTTGAGGCGCAGCGTCTGCTCGAACGCCTCCCGGTGCGGGCGCGTTTCGTCGGCGGGTACGTCGAGCGCGACGCGCCGGGAGCTGCCGGGGGCCAGCAGGTCGAGCAGCCGGGCGGGCGTCGGCCGGTCCTGGGCGAGCGGGGCGAAGGCGCCCCGCAGCGTCTCGGCGAGTACCCGGTGCGAGGCGAGATCGGCGGGCACCCGGTCGGCGGGGCCGGGCCGGCCGGTCACCAGCTGGTAGAGCACCTGGGCGGCGCTCCACACCCCGTCGCGGGGGTCGGTGACGCCCTCTCCGCGGCGCTGTTCGGGCGAGCAGTAGGGCGCCCGGCCCCACCGGGTGCGCGGCCGTCCGGTGCGGGCCACCGCCTCCAGTCCCCAGAGCTGGAGCGAGGTGCCGTCCCACAGCACGGTGCCCGGCGAGATGCCCCGCGGCACCAGGTCCTGGCTGTCCAGCAGGCACAGGGCCAGCATCAGATCGCGGGCGAGGACCCGCTGATCGGTCGCGGACATCACATGGGTGCGCGCGGCGGCGACACCGCGCGGTGCCGCGTACAGCAGGTACGGCTCGGCCGTGTCCAGCTCATGGCCGATGATCCTCGGGAAGAGCGGCGCGTACGGCGAACCGTCGAGCACCCGGTGCAGATGCAGGGCGGTGCCCGCCTCCGTGTCCAGCAGGGCGCGCGCCGCCGGATTCGCGGCGTCGGCGGCGGTCAGCCGGACCTGGACGCACTGCTGGCCCTCGTCGTCGAGGAGACCGTTGCGGATCACCTGGGGCAGCTGCGGATCGCGGCGGGACCCGCGGGCGCCGAAGCGGACCGGCGCGGTGCGGCGCCGGCCCGAGGGCGTGCTGAACGTGAGCGTGGCCCGCCGGGTGCTCTCCGGATCCGCCAGGTGCGAGTGAGAGGTGCTGGTCACCAGCGGTCGCCGTCCTTTTCCTCGTACTCCAGTGCTTCCTGCTCCAGCCAGTCCGACCCGGGGTTGCGGGGGCTCTGGTGGGGCCGGACGTTCTCCACCACGCCCATGCGCAGCGGGGTGAGCCGGATGAGTCCGGCGTACCGGCCCGACGAGGTCCACAGCACGTCCTCCGGCTGGAGCGAACCGCTCGCCAGCCAGGCCGTTTCGACCTCGCCCCGCACGGCCTGCGGTGCGAAGCGGATCCACACCGCCGCCTCGGGGTCGCGGCTGAGCAGCGTCCCCTGCTCGGGTGAGGACAGCTGGACGACGGCCCGGTGGTCGGCCTCGGCGCCGACCAGTTCGGCCACCCCGTGCGGGTCGGTGCCGAGCAGGTTCGCCGAGCCGGTGCGGGTGCGGGTGGCGTCGGCGAACGGTGGCGGGGCCAGTACCCCGTTGCGCTGGAGGTGGCGGCGGGCGGCGGACAGCAGATCGCGTACCCGCTCCTCGGTGCGGCGGACGGCGCGGGTGCCGGTCTGGCCGTGTTCGACGGCGCCCCAGTAGGAGGTCATCGCGACCAGGGCGGCGTCCATCAGATCGTCGGCCAGGGTGGCGACCAGTTCGGACCCGCCCTCGCCGCTCTCGCGGTCCAGCCAGCGCGGAGTGCCGGACGTGCGGTCCTCCCACGGGTCGGCGGGCAGGGCGGCGGCGCCGGGGCTGCCCGCCGGCTCGTCCCAGGACGGCTCGTCCTGCCAGGCGTACTCGCTCGCCCAGTCGGTGTCCTCGTCGTCGGACGCGGCGAAGGTGTCGGACTCCAGGGCCGAGGAACTGTCCAGCCAGTCGTCCATGGCCGGGGGTTCGGCGCCGGACCCCGCGTGGACCGCGGCCTGTTCGGGACCGGGTACCGCCTCGGCGTCCGCGGCGGCGGCCGTGGCCCGCAGCATCCCGGCGACGGACCGTGCCGCGTCGGCGCAGTACAGCCGCTCCTTCGCCGCCCAGTGCTCACGGACCACGTCGGCCAGCAGGCCGTCGAGCCCGTCCAGGGCCCGGCGGAGCGCCGTCGCCCCCTTGCCGGCGGCCCAGTAGGCGGCTGCCGCGTCCCAGAGCCTGCGTGCCGTCTCCACCGCGAGGACGAGCCCCACCAGCAGTCCGGCGGTGCTCAGCCAGAGCGGGGGGTCCGTCGCGTACGCGACGACCAGCCCGCCCGCGGCGGCGCAGAGTGCCGCGACCCGGGGGCCGACCGAACGGTGACCCGCCAACTCGTCGCGCAGCCGGGACGCGCTGAGCCCCGCCACGCCGAAGAACACCAGCGGGACGATGACCGCGAGCACCGCGAGGGGCCCCTGCCACAGTGCGCCGAGCAGTCCCGCCGAGGCGGCCAGGGCCGTCGCCGCCGGACCGGTGACGAAGTCCGGCAGCGGGCCGCCGCGCGTCCCGGCCCGCCGTGCCACGGCCTCGGCGGAGTGGCCGGCCAGCTTCGGCAGCAGCGCGGAGCCGGGGACCGGTTCCACCTGCCCGGCCAGCCCGGTGAAGCGCTGGGCCACCGCGCGCAGGGCCAGCTTCTGGCCCATCAGTTTCCGGGCGAACTCCCGCAGCCCCTCGCCGATCCGCTCGCCCACCCCCTCGGCCGAGGGCACTCGCAGCCCGAGGGCCGCGAGCCGGGCCGCCGCTTCGGCGGCGGAGGGCGCCGTGCCGGAGCCGCCGTCGCTGTGCAGGGCGGTGGTGACGAGCTCCCGGTACTCGCCCAGGGCCTCGCGGGCCTGGTCGAGGTCCGCCTCGAATGCCTCCCGGTGCGAGGCGCGCAGCAGCCCGGTCAGGGCCCGCAGCCCGCCCAGGGTGCTCCGGGCCTGGTCCAGGGCCCGCGCGCACGAGACGTACGCGCTGTCCGCCATCCCGCCCGGCTCCCGGTGCCGCTGGTCGCGGCCGGACCGGCCCGTGGCGAGCCCGCGCAGCGGCTCCGGCAGATCGGCGCCGGACCACGCGGTCACCGGCAGGTCCGGTGCGAGCTCGGCGTCCTCGCCCGCGAACCGGCGCAGCGCGTCGCGCCAGGCCCGGTCGCGTACCTCCGGCGGCAGGTCCTGCTCCAGCAGCCGGACCCCGGGCGTGCCGATGGCTTCCGGCAGCGACCCGAGGTCGTCGAGCACCCTCAGGAAGACGTCCGGAACCGACAGCAGGTCCACCAGGACGGCCAGTGCGTCCGGAGCGTCCGGAGCGGGCTGTTCCAGCGCGGTGCGGGCGGAGCGCAGGTCCCCGGCCCACAGCAGGGCGATGCCGGAGGCCCGCAGTACCGCGGGCCTCTCCAGCCGCCGGTCCGGCTGGAACGCCTCGTCCTCGCCGGCGTACGAACCGGGCGCACTGCCCACCAGCAGGACCAGCATCCTGATCTCGCCCACGGCGCGGTAGGTGGTGAGCAGCTCGTACTGCCGCTGGTGGTCCCGCAGCCCGGCCGGGGTGTCGACCACCAGGAACAGCGGGTGATCGGGCTCCGGCAGTCCGGCCAGGCCCAGTTGGCGGGCGACCCTGGCCCGCAGGGGCGCGGCGGCGTCGAGCTCCGCGGCTCCGCTGCGCAGGTCCAGGTGCACGACGTTGGCGACGTCCTCACGCGTGATCACTCCGCATCACCGTCCAGGGACCTGCGGCGGTGGCGGTCGTCGTTGTCGCCGTCGGCCCGGTACGGGCTCCGGTCGCCGGGATCGTGGTCCCAGGGCGCCGGCCCGCCGGTACGGGGCGCGTCGCCTTCGGAACGTTCCTCGGGCGCACGCCGGGGGCTGCCGCCGAACGGGTCGTCGTCGTCCGGGTCCGCCCTCAGGGGGTCGTACGCCTCGCGCTCGCGCCGGGTGTCGGGTTCGGGCTTGGCGTACGGGTCGCGTTCCCGCCGGGTGTCGGGTTCGGGCTTGGCGTACGTGTCGCGTTCCCGCCGGGTGTCGGGTTCGGGCTCGGCGTACGCGTCGCGCACACGACGGGTGTCGCGTTCGGGCTCCGCGTACGTGTCGCGGGAGCCGTACGCCGCGCCGCCGCCGTCACCTTCGCGGGAGGCCGTGTAGCCGCTGGAGGCGCCCGGTGCGGTGCCCCAGTCGTCGTCATCGGCCACGGGACGCCGGGGTTCCGGGAACTCCTTGCGGGCCCGGGGCTCCGGCGTCCCGCCGCGCACGTGCTCCAGGAGCGTGCGCAGGGTCGGCTGCACCGCGCGCTGGTCCCCGAACTCGGCGTCCAGCGCGGCCGGCAGCGTCTCCGCCCAGAACTCCCACAGCGGCCGGACCCATCCCTCGACCCGCTCGCCGCCCCGCTCCCTGCGGTCCGCCAGCAGTTCCAGCTGGCGCGGGGCGATCTTCTCGACCAGTTCGACGAAGAGCGGGTGCGGTTCGCTGCCGGTCCTGGCCAGGCCCAGCGGCTGGGCGCTCATCAGCCCCTGGCAGTAGTCCTCGACGGTCCGCTCGTCGTCCAGGACGGTCCAGCGCTCGTACGCCCGCAGCAGCTCCGCCCAGCTCGACACACCACCGGGGAAGTCGCCGAGCCGCAGCCGGACCCCGGGCACACTGCCGCCCGTCTCGGGGAACAGCCGCAGCCGCACCCGTTCCGGCGACGCGGGGTCACCGTCCACGACATCCACCTGGCCGTTCCACATGCAGCACAGCAGCCGGTGCAGGATCGTGCGGCGGTCCTCCTCGCTGCTCACCATCCAGCTGTCGCGGTAGCCGAGCCGCTGACGCCAGCGCAGCACGTCCTGGGACTGCTCGGACTCCTTAGCCCTGGCCCACTGGCGCAGCACCTTGCGGGCCTCGGGCACCTGGGTGAGGCTCATCTCGCTGCGGAAGAGGACGACGGTGATCGAGTCGCTCTCCACCCCGCGGAAGTCCACGGAGTTCTTCGCGTCGGCCGGCAGCCGCAGCGTCTTGCCGAGGTACTCCTTCACCTCGTCCACCGCCTGCACCCGCGGGTGGGTGACCAGGACCCGCAGCGGCCCGGTGCCCTCCGGGGTGAAGCCCACCGGCAGCAGCCCGGTGAGTTTCCGGCCGAACAGGTCCAGGGCCTCCTTGCTGACCTGGTCCGCGGCGTCCGCGTCGCCCGCCGCGGCGGCCAGCAGGATGCCCATGGGTGGCAACAGCGGCCGCTCCTCCAACTGTTCGCCGCTCTCCGCGAACAGCCGGGTGATGCGGCCCTCCAACTGCGCCTTGACGACGGCGACGGCGTTGTCCGGGCTGCGCCGGCTGAGCGAGTGGACGTGGCGCCAGGTGTCCCCGTCGATCATCTTGAGCAGCAGCGCGGCCTCTTCGTCGTGTTCCCGCAGCCCCTCCCGGCGGACCAGCCGGGTGACCAGGTCCTCGTAGAAGTGGTTGAGGGTGCGCTGGGGCGGCAGCAGGTACGAGATCCCGGTGCGGTCCTCGTACAGTTCGAGGCCCTTCTGCGCGGAGACCTTGCGCTCCTGGTCGGAGTGTTTGCGGAAGGCGTTCACCAGGCGGCTCAGATCGGTCCCGGCGGTGTCCGCGTGGGACTGCCACCGCTGCTGCTGCTCCCGCCAGGCCTCGTGCCAGACGGTGCGGCTCCGCCACTGGTACCAGGTGTCCTGCGCCCGGAGCGCGGCCTGTACGTCGTCGTCGCCCCAGCGGGCCGGGGACATACCCGCCAGCCGGCCCTTGATCCGCGGGTTCTTCGGCGGCTGCTCCGTCACTCCCGGCGGGCGCTGGGGGGAGCCGGCCCGGCTGTTGAGCATGCCGAGGAACCCGAGCCGGGCGATCTGCTCGTCGCTCTTGGGGACGCCCCGCACGACGCGCTCGGCGAGGAAGGGGTCCACGGTCTGGAGGAGCTTGTCGATGGCGGGGCGCGGCGAGAACCGGTCGGCCATCGAGGCGGCCTGGCGGTCGGCCTTGGACTGGAGGTCGGACAGCAGCCGCTGCATGTCCGCGCTCCGCTCGGCCAGCGCCTGCTCGATGGCCTTGCTGCCGCGCGGCAGCGGATCGGGCTCGGGGACGTCCAACTGCTTGCGTTCCCACAGCTCTTCGAGCTGGGAGTCGGTGAACAGCTGCCGGATCATCGGTACGGCGCTGTCCCGCAGCGCGGCGCGCGGCCGTTCCACCAGCTCCGTGACCGCCTTGCGCAGCAGCCGGCCCGCCACCAGGTCGGCCAGCTGGTCCATCGGTGCGGTCATGGAGGCCACCAGGCTGGTGGAGACGCCCTGCCTGCCGATCCCGGTCGGGGACACGGCGCTGCGCTGCACCCCGCGGTTGATGAAGCTCGCGGCGAACGTCTGGAAGTCGTCGTCGGCCGCCGTCGACCGGCCCCGGGAGCGTCCGTCGCCCAGCTCGGTGCCGATCAGCGACATCACCAGGGAGACGATGGAGCGGCGCAGGTCGTCCTGGCGGATGCCCGCGGTCGGGCTGAACAGGAACGCGGTGGGCAGAATGCCGGTCCGCAGCCGGATCGGCGTCATGCCCGGGTAGCGGATGCCGAGCCCGGGGCTGTGGTCCAGGTCGCCGATCTCCTCCCCTTCGGTCGGTGCGTTCTGCCCGTCCACCAGCCGGAACAGGTCGACCAGGGCGCGGGCCGCGTTGAGCTCCGCCTCCCGGCCGCCACCGCCGGACGAGGAGAACGAGGACGGCATCACGACCAGCGGGTAGATTTTCACGCCGTCGAAATGGCGCTGCTGGAACGCGTAGTTGATCAGGTGCAGGTAGTCCAGGAAGATCCCCGCGCCGGTGCCTCCGGCCACGGAGAAGGCGACGAACACATCGCAGCCGGTGGCCTTGCCGCCGCCGAGTTCGCTCAGCTCACCGACGGACCTGGCGATGGCGTCGATCGCCTGGAGCAGGGGTTCCAGGACCGGGGCGAGGCTGTGCCTGAGGGTCGCGAAGAGAGCGGCCCGGCCGACGGTGGGCAGCTGGCCGGCACCGTTGTGGAGCGGGGTGACCTTCGGTTCGTCGGTGCGCGGCGGCAGCCAGTCGGAGACCTCGTCGCGCAGGCTCGCCCGCAGCATCTTGGTCACTTCGGGCGAACTGTCGAAGTTGGGCAGCAGGTTGTGGGTGGCACGGGAGGTGCGGGAGTACGCGGCCCGCAGCGACGGGTCCACATTGAACTGCGGGAGCCGCTGGAGGTCGGACTCGCTGTAGTCCGCGTACACGAACTGCAGGCAGTCCGGCAGTTGGTAGGGCGCGTGGCCGCCCAGGTGGCTGAGCGCGACACCGTCGGGACCGCACAGTTCGGCGCGCAGCTTGCGCTCCAGTTCCGCGCCGACCAGACCACCGGTGCCGCCCAGTCCGACGAAGAGCATCGGCTGGAAGATTTTCATGGGTTCCTCCCGCTTACGGCCGTAACCACAGCCGGTTCGTCCTCGGTACGTCCATGGGGTTCCCGCGGCCCGTCGGCCCCGGGCCCGTGCGCGGGGGACGGGGTTCCGGCGCACCGGCCCGCCCCGCGCGTCACAGGTAGGTCTCGTCGTAGGTGCTCGCGCCCCCGTTCGCGGCCGGCGGCTCGGAGCCGTCCGCCGAGGCGCTCTCCGCCGGGGTGCCGAGGGCCAGGCTCAGCTCTTCCGTGAGCTGGACCCGGCCCTGGACGGGCAGCCTGGTCCGCCCGCCGCCGCGCTTGCGCAGCACGGCCCCGCCCTCGGGGCTGCGCTGGACGGCGTACGGGCCGTGGTCGCGCCGTTCGATGCGCGGGCTGCGATGGGGCTCCACGACGGTGAACTCGTACCACTGCTGCTTGTTCCCGTGCCTGGCCGGGTGGCCGTCGCCGAGGATGTCGCCCTCCTCGGAGACCAGTTGCAGCACGAGGCCGTACGGGTCCCGGCGCCGGATGCGCTGCTTGCGCCAGGCCAGCGCCGCCACGACGGCGAGCACGACGAGCACGGCGCCGGCCATGAACGCCCACCAGTACGCGTCCCAGATCCCGGGCTCCGGCGTCACCCGCACCGACAGCGGGGACTGCACCAGCGTGCGGTGGGAGTCCGTGGCGTCGACGACGGTCAGGGTGCCGCCCAACTGGAGCCCGTCGTCGCCGAGACGGGTCCCGAAGACGTCGGCGGGGGCGACCTCGACACTCACCTTCCGGGTCCCGGACTCGCCCGGCTTCAGCACGATCTCCGCCGGGGCGACCGTGAGCATGCCCCGGCCGATGTCGGCGACGGACAGCCGCAGGGTGTGCGGGGCGTCGCTGGTGTTGTGGACGGCCAGGGTGCCGCCGACCGAGGCGCCGGGATGGACCTCGGCGCCGGGCAGGGTGAGCGCGGCCACGACGTCCGGTTCGCCCGGCGGGACCGTGCCGGCCTCGCTGCGGACGTCGGCGGTGAGCCCCGAGGCCGTCAGGGTGCCGGTCACCTTCAGTGCCCCGTCCGCCTCCTCCGGGACCCGCACGGTCCCGGTGAAGGAGCCGTCGCCCTTCTCGGGGTCGGCTCCCGTGCCGTCGTCGGTGAGGTTCAGTTCCAGCGGCTCGAAGCCGTCCCCCGTCAGCTCGCTGCGGACCCGCAGACCCTCGTAGTCGCGCGGATCCTTGATCTCGTAGCCCTCGCGGGTCTGGAGCCGCATGGAGACCGTGGTCTTCTGACCGGCCTGCGGCGACGGCGGGTCCATCGTGATGGCCCCGCGCAGCTCGCCGTGCCAGAGCACGCTGACGCCGACGGGCAGCGAACGGTGCCCCTCGGGCGCCTCGACCTTCACCTTCCAGATGCCGGGCACCGGGTCGGTGATCTTCAGGGCCTCGACGGTGCCGCCGGAACCCGCCAGCTCGAACCCCGACTTGCGGTACGTCCCCGAGGTGGGCACCTTGTGGCCGCTCGGGTCGAAATAGGTCGCCGTCACCTCGGGATCGCCCTTGTCGACCACGATGCTGCCCACGGTCGCCAGGGGCGAGACGCCGATCTCCAGCGTGGTGGGCGGCCGGTCGCTGGGGCCCCGGCTGTAGCGCAGGCAGTGGGCCGCGGCGAAGATCTTCTCCAGCATCGGGCCGACGTCCTTCGCCCCGGAGACCTTGCCGGCCCCCGGCCGCGCGGAGGGCAGTTCGACGCAGCCCTTCTGGTAGCCGCCGGCCGCCATCCGGTCGAGCTGTGCCTTGTCCGGGGCGGACCCGAAGCCGAGCGGCCAGACCTGGACCTGCTGGGCGGCGGCCTCCTTGAGCGCCGCGGTCAGCTGCCGCTCGCCCTCGGCCGCGCGGTGCGCCTCGCCGCCGTACTTCTCGCTGTCCGTGACGTCCATCCGGCCGTCGGTGAGGAGGAACAGCACGCGGGGCACCGACGGGTCGGTACCGGTGCTCAGATCGTGCACCCCCTGACGTATCGCGCTCGGGAAGTCCGTACCGGTGCCCTCGCTCTTCTTGCGGCTGCGCAGCTTGCCGACGCACGCGCCGATCGACTCGCGTCCCGCCGCGTCCAGTTCGGTGCGCGGGCACACCGGGTCCACCGCCCGCTGGTCACCGGTCTCGGCGGCGGCGAAACCGAAGACGGTGACGTGCGAGGACGCGGAGACGTCACCGATCGCGATCCGCGACGCGGCGGCCTTCTCCGCCTTCATGTCCGCGGGAGCGAGGCTGGCGGACTCGTCCACGCCGACCGCGTAGTTGACGGCGGCGGAGGCCGGTTCGGACGCCGCCGCCACCACCGGATCATGACGGGCGGGCGACAACAGGGCCGCGAGCACGGCGGCGCCGCCCAGCGCGGAGACCGCCGCCCGGCGCAACCGGCCCCTTCCTGTCCGCCGCTCTGTCCTGAGTCTTCCCACGGCCGTCCCCTTATTGAGTCTCTGTGTTCGTGTGTGGTGCGGTGCGGCGCGCACGCGGCTGCCGCTCAGCGCGCGATCAGGCTCCAGCCCATGGCCAGCGCCGCCGCCGGGGCCAGCGTGCCGACGCCCCAGCGGATGGCCCGGTACTTGCCGGCCAGGATCGAGCTGACGTCCACGGCCTGGATGAGCAGCCATCGGGCCGGATCGCGCCCGGCGTCGGCGACCTCGGCGGACAGCCGCACCAGGTCGTACGGGGCGAGCAGATCGCCGAAGTACGTCACCCCGCGCCCGCTGCGGACGGTGCCGGTACGCGGCATGAGCGCCCGGACCAGCGCGGTCACCGCGACGATCCAGAGCACCCCGGCGGCGATCAGCGCGGCGTCGGCGGGCCCGCGCCAGTCGGGCGCCCCGTGCCGCCCGATCAGGAAGGCCGGCAGCGCCAGTGCCCCGGAGAGGAGCACCGCCGCCTTGGAGTCGGCCCGGCCGAGATCCTCCCTGACCGTGTTGAGCAGCCGTTCGGCGATGCGTTCCCCCGTCCGGTCGTCGCCGTGCGGCCCCCCGCCCTGCACGGTGACGACCGGATCGGGGGAGGTTCGTGCGCCGCCGTCGGCAGTCATCAGTCCTCCTCCGCCCAGGCCCATCCGTCGTCCGCGTCGCGGCGGCGGCGCGGACGCTCCGGCGCCTCGTCCTCGGGCTCCCTCGGGCCGGGCCGGCGACCCGGCGCGGCGGGCGGTTCCTCCGCCAGCCACTCGGGGGCGTACGGCTCCGGCGCCGCGGGCTCCGGCGCCGCGGGCTCCAGCTCCGGGGGCCTGCGGTGGGCGGGCAGCGAGCCGACGGGTCCCTGGACGGGCCGGCGGCCCCGGTTGAGGAGGGCGAGCGCCTGCGTCTCCAGGTCGTTGGACTGGATCTGGCCGCTGTCGACCATGTCGAAGAGCCGCTCGACGCGGTCCTTCTCGTCCTGCCTGCCCTCCTGGCGGATCTTCTCCAGGAAGTCCTTGGCCGCCTCGGGCTGGGCCGCGAGCATGTAGCTGAGCTGGTCCAGTTCCCCGCCCTGCAACATGGCGCGGAACCTCTCCTGGTGCACCCGGGTCACCTCGGCCGAGTCGCGCGCCTCCCGGATGTCGTCCATGTGCGTGATCGTCCGGTCGTCCACCCGCAGCCTGACGTACAGCCGTACCCGCAGGCCGACATCGCCGCCCAGGTCGTCCCAGCGCCCGCCGGCGCAGTGACCGGTGACGGCGCGGTTGGCCTGTTCGGCCTCGGCCACCGGGAAGTCCGACGACACCTCGCGCAGCCGCTCCAGGATCGGGGCGGTGAGCCGTTTGGCGACGTCGGTCACCACCTCGGTGGCGGCCAGATGCGGATCGGTCACGGACCAGTGGATGTCGACCTCGGCCTTGAAGAACGAGGCCCCGCCCCTGGCGGGCAGCTCCATCTGGAGCGTCGTCCCGTAGGTGCCGAGCGCGATCTCGCACACGGTGTGCGGCCGGGCCAGCGCCCGCTTGTCGTAGTGCTCGACCCCGGAGACGGTGGCCACGCTGTAGCCGCCGTTCCGGTAGAACAGCACCGATGCCGTCCGGGCACTCGTCTGCCGGAACGCCCCGGTGGGCGCGTACTCCCGCAGGAGCGGACCCGCGGGTGCCGGGCCGCTTTCCTCAGCCATTTCTCTCCTCCTCGCCCGTCCGGCCCCGCGCCGGTACGGCGAGCCACCACAGGGCGCGCGCCTGCGCGTCGGGCAGCCGGTTCTCGGGGTCGTTCATCATTCGGCGCAGCAGCCAGTCCAGCCGCCGCCTGTCCTGCTCCTCGGCCATGAGCACGGGCAGCAGCGCCGCCAGGCCCGGCCGCGCCCCCTCGGAGCCGTCCTTGCGCACGGCCGAACGCAGCAGGGACTCCAGGGCGTCCATGGCCACGTCCCTCGACCGGGCGGTGTTCAGGGCCGTCCACATCAAGTCGGCCATCGGGCCCACCAGTTCGGGCCGCGAGGCGGCGAGGGCGAGCGCCAGCGGCCGGTCGCCGCGTTCCCCGAGCGGGGAGACGGAGGCGTCGAACAGCACCTCGTCGACCGAGGTGAGCATCAGCCGGACGGCGGTCACCAGGCCGAGGTCCTGGTACGTCACGTACTTGTGGCGCGTCCAGTCGTTCATCCGCCGCAGCACCCGGGCCCCGTCCGGGAGGGCCAGCAGCCGTACGACGTTGAGCGAGGCGACCGCCATCTGCTCGCCCTCGTCCCGGACCCCGATCCGGGCCAGGGCGTCCAGGGCGGCGTCCGTGGTGGCCGCGGCGTTCCCGTACCCGAGGGCCATCGCCGCGGACCAGCGCAGCGAGTTCGTCCCGTGCCTGCCCCAGTCGTCGACCAGCTTGCGCACGGCCTTGCGGTGCGAGGCGTGGCCGGCCGCCTGGTCCATCATGGTGGCCGCGAAGAACCTGCGGCGCGGAGTGGATGCCTCGGCCAGCGGCCGGACCAGCTCCGCGTAACCGTGGTCGAAGTCCTGTACGCACAGCTCCCCGGCGGCGACCGCCGCGCGCATCCACACCTGGGGCCGGGGGTCGTCCGCCAGCAGCCGCAGCCAGCGCACGACCGGCGCGCGGGCGGGGAAGTGCCGGTCCCAGACCTCGGTCAGCACCGCGGCGGGCAGGGCGGAGCCCCGGTACCAGATCAGCCGGGCAGCCACCTCGGCCCCGGCCACCTCCACCAGTCCGTCCTTCAATTCGGCGCGGGAGAGCGCCAGATCGGAGTCCGGGTCGTCGCAGAACAGCGGCCGTGCCGGGGCGTTGTCCGGGTCGCACTGTACGGACAGCTCCCACGTCAGCAGATGGGCCGCGGACGCCACGGCGCTGTGCGAGGCGCCGCCCAGCACGGCGAGTGCGATACGGAACGCCACCGGGTGGAACAGCACCGCGGCCTGCCCCGTGCTCCCCTCCGTGCCGGCCTGGAGCGCGGCGAGCGCCCGGTCCACCCCGGCGAACCACTCCTGGGCCTGGCCGGCGGCCAGACTCCGGCAGCCGGTCAGCAACTCCTCGTAGGAGACGGTCTCCAGCACGTGCCCGGCCAGCAGCGAGGCGAACAACTCGGCCTCGACGGGGCGCAGATCAGCGAGCCCGACCGCGTCCCGGACCTCCTCGCGCTCCGCCAGCTCCTCCGCACGCGCCAGCAGTTCCGCGGTCGCCGGGCCGCCGGCGTCGGCCGCGTCGGCCCGGTCCTCCAGCCGCTCCCGGAGCCGGGTGGTGAGGAGTTCCTGGGTGGGCGCGGGCGGGCAGAGCATCCCGTACCGCCCGGCCAGCAGGGGGTTCGCCGCCGACCCGACCGTCACCACGATCACCGCGAAGGCCCGGCAGCCGGCCAGGGCCGCGGCCAGCCGGTCCAGGCCGATCTCGTCCGGCGGCAGCTCACCGGGCCCGGTGAGGGAGAGCTCCAGCAGATACCCGGTGCCGGGGAGCACCTCCTCGCCGCCCAGGGAGTCGGCCAGCTGCCGTACCCCGTCGTCGGGGTCGACCCGCCACACCCGGGAGTCCGCCGGGGGCTCCGTGGCCGTACCCGTATCCGTGTTCCGGTTCGCCTCCGCCACCGCGAAGCCGGTGACGTCGTCGAGCAGCGAGAGCGCCGTGCTGGTACGGCCCGTGCCGGGTGCGGCGCCGAGGACCAGCAGCCGCCGTGCGCCGAGCGCGTTGCGCAGGCGTACGTACCCCTCGGGTGCCACGTGGGCCCGGCGGAGCTCGCGCAGCTCGTCGGCGGGCACGGGGCCGCTGCGGATGCCCGCACCCGACCGGCGCGCGTCCATCTGCATGTAGGTGTCGCCGATGTAGACACGGCCGATGCGCGGACGGTCGAAGGTGTGCAGGTCCCGGCCGGTGTTGAACAGCATCCGGGCGTCGCCGTGGGCCCGGGAGGCGGCGGCGAGATCGGTGGGGCCGTCCTCGCTCTCCTCCTCGGCGAGCGGGTTGCGGGTGTGCTCCCTGAACCGCCCGGCGGCGCGCTCCCGTTCCGACTCCTTGTCGTCCGCCTCGCTGTCGGCGGACTCCCCGTCGCTGTCGGCCTTCCCCTCGTCGGACGGGGGCTTGCCGTCCTTGCCCTTCTCCCCGGCCTTCTCCTTCTCCTTCTCCCTGTCCTGGCCGCCGTCCTTCTCCTTGTTCTTGTCGACGGCCTCGGGGGGAGCGTCGTCCGGGGGACCGCCCGCGTGCTCCTCGTCGCTCATGGGGATCAGCCCTTCCGACGGCCGGCGTCGCCGGTGCTGCGGCCGATGTGCACGGGCTGCTGGTAGACGTTGCCCGTGTGCTGGGACATGTCGCCCCGCACGTAGTACCGGGCGTCGTCGGGAGCGTCGGAGCTGTCGGGAGCGTCGGAGCCGTCGGTGTCACCGTGGACATCCGGGCGGGAGTCCTCGGCGCCGGTGGGTGTGAGGCCACCGGCGCCGGACTCGCCCGCCCCCGTCACGGGCGTATGTGTGCCGGTGGCCCGCTGCGGATCGTCGGCCGCGATGGCCGGTGCGGGCCTTCCGGGAAGGTGGAACCAGGCGGTCACGTCGCCCTCCTTGAGCTCCAGACGGGCGGCGGAGTAGCGGGCGGGCTCGATGAACTTGCCGCCGCCGCTGACCACGTCCTCGTACAGCGACCCGGAGACCACCAGCACGAGGTCGGCCTGCTCGGCGTCCAGCAGTTGCCGTGCGACGGTGGAATCGGCGAGCCGGCAGGCGAGGTCCACCGCGCGCCCCGCGATGCCCCGGTCGTCGTGCCGGACCGGCCCGACGTGCATGCCCACCCGCAGCCCCAGCGGTACGCGCAGGGCGCGGTTCTCGTCCCGCAGCTTCTCGTGCACCTCCACCATCCAGAGGCCGAGCAGCCTGGCGACGGGGACCTGGCCGGACACCGAGACGAGCACGCCGTCGCCGCGGTCCTCCATGTGGAGGGAGTCCCGCGCGACCTTGGTGTGGGTGAACGCCGTCTCCAGGACCCGGTAGATCCGGGCACGCATACGGGTCTTCCCGATGTCGTCGTACTCGCCGGAACGTCTGGCGTCGACGCTGATCACCAGCTCGTAGCGCGCTTCGGCGACATCCGTCACGTCGTGGTCCACCTCGTGCCCCTGTCCTGTTCGCTGTGCCGTCCCTCATCAGCCTCGGGCCCGGGACGAAGGCCGTCTGTAGTCGTTTACACACGACAGGCGGGGGATTCACTCCTGATGACCGTCCGAGAGGAGTGCGAGCAGCTCGGGATCGAGGATCTCCACCAGCCGGGTACCGGTCCGCACGATGCGCTGGTCCCGCAGCAGCCGCAGCGCCTTGGCGACGGCCTCCCGGGTGGCTCCGACGGTGGCGGCCAGCTCGTCCTGGGCCAGGTGGACGACGGTGCCGGCGGGCAGGGGCCGCGGCGCGGACGGTGTGTAGGGGCCGGCGGGTTCGGCCCGGGAGAGTTCGGTGAGCCGCCCGGCCAGGCGCTGCAGAACGGTGAGCGAGGCAAGCGCGGACCGTTCCTGGTCGGCGCTGCGGAGCCGGAAGGTGAGCTGCCGTATCACCAGCCCGCTGACCCGGGGGTGCTGGGCGAGGAAGCGGCGGAACGCGTCTCCCGGGATGACCTGGGCCGCTACGGGCCCCAGCGCCCGCACGGTGGCGCTACGGGGGTGGCTGTCCAACGCCGCCATTTCGCCCAGGAGTTCGCCGCGGCCGCGCAGGCCGAGTATCAGCCGGGTGGCGCCACGGTCCGTCGCCACGGAAATGGTCACCCACCCCTGAAGTATGATCATGACGTGACCGGACCGGTCCCCCTCCGACAGGAGGTGGGCATCGGCCGCATAGACCTTCCGGTTCCCGAGAGCCATCACGTTCTCGTGCTCGTGTGCTGTCAGAGCGCGCGCGAACGCCAGGTCATTGCCGAGCAGCCCCATGGCCACTCCCCCCGCGGCAGGTCCGGACGGCTGATTTTGATAGGCGTTGATGGTCGCAGAGGGCCACTCTCAAGGGTGTGCTTCACGCCACATCGCACGTACCGATCGGTAACAACAGAAACGCCAGTTGGACGGCCTGAGCGCCGCCACCCCCTTGTCGCGTCCTCATCGCCCGCCCGTCCGGCCACACGCGCGGCGTTCCCCTCGCGCCCCGTCGCTCACCGTTGACCGTGAGGTCAGGGCCCGCATACGGGCGGGGCGGGGCTCATTGGCGCACGGAGGGGCGCGAGAGACGGACTTGGCGAAAACTCGGGTTTCCGCCAGGAGCGGGGCCTTGGACCCGGTACGAAGGGATGTCGTGGGAAGTGCGTGAGTGGTCCGCGTCGGGGCGTGCGGGCGTGCCACGCGTCCGCGGGATCCCGTGCGGCCGGGGCTGTCAGGGCCGGGTGGGCGCGGCTTCGCCCAGTCGTTCGCGCAGGGTGCCGGCGAACTCCTCGGCCCGTCCCAGCTGCTTGCGCAGGTCGGCGACGCGCTCGGCGGCGGCCTGCTCGAAGTGGCTCACGCGCTCCAGGAGTTCATCGCGCTCGGCGCCCGCCGGGGGCGGGACCGCGTCGAGGCGGTCGGTGGCGTCGAGGAGGTCCCGCATCTGGTCCAGGGTGAAGCCGAGCGGCTTCATGCGACGGATCACCATCAGGCGGGCGACGTCGGTCTCGGTGTAGAGGCGGAAACCGCCCTGGGAGCGGGCCGAGGGGATGACCAGGCCGGTCTCCTCGTAGTGCCGGATGGTGCGCAGCGACAGCTCGGTCCGCGCGGCGACCTCGCCGATCTGCATGTGCTCGCTGCTCACGCGGGTGCCTCTCCTCGTCTGCGGCCGGGGGCCCGGTCCAGCGGCGGTCTGCGTCAATCTCTACCGTAACGTTAGAGTAGAGTGGCTGGCTGTCAGGGTTGACCGACCGCCGTTGCGTGTTCATGGTGCGGGACGGGTCGGCCCGTCACCAAAAGCCGTGCCGGGACCGATGACGCCCTCGGCGAAGCCCGATGCCGCAGGGGAGCGCGTGCGCATGCCCGTACAGCCCGGCGCCGCCGCCTTCCCGCCGTGACCCCTCGCCCCTGAGCAGTGGCATCCGGACCGTCGCGCGGGCTGTCCACGGGCCCGTGCCGCTGCTCCCTGTGACTTCGGCCCGCCGCTCGCGGGCTTCGCGTACGGCCGTCCCGCTTTCCGCTTACGCCCCCCGGACTCGGCGTACGGCCGCCCCGGTCTCCGCACTGTTCCGCACGCCCCTCGGTGACGCCGGGTGGGCCCGAGCACGACAGGTTCCGCTTCTCTTGACTACCTCCGCACTGTCCCCGGCCACGCGGCTGCGCGGTCTGCGTCCCGACTGGCTGTCCGACCCGAAGGTGTGGCGCACCGAGATCCTGGCCGGCCTGGTGGTCGCGCTCGCCCTGATCCCCGAGGCGATCTCGTTCTCGGTCATCGCCGGGGTCGACCCCGCGATCGGCCTGTTCGCGTCCTTCACCATGGCCGTGACCATCTCGGTCGTCGGCGGACGCCGCGCGATGATCTCCGCCGCGACGGGCGCCGTCGCCCTGGTCATCGCCCCGCTCAACCGCGAGCACGGCCTGGGCTACCTGATCGCCGCGGTGATCCTGGCCGGCGTCTTCCAGATCATCCTCGGCGCGCTGGGCATCGCGAAGCTGATGCGGTTCGTGCCCCGCAGCGTGATGGTCGGCTTCGTCAACTCCCTCGCCGTCCTCATCTTCATGGCCCAGGTCCCGGAGATGCACGACGTGCCCTGGCCCGTCTATCCGCTGATCGCCGCCGGGCTCGCTCTGATGGTGTTCTTCCCGAGGGTCACCCGGGTGATCCCGGCCCCGCTCGTGTCCATCGTCATCCTCACCGTGATCACGGTCGCCGCGGGGATCGCGGTGCCGACCGTGGGGGACAAGGGCGAGCTGCCGTCCGCCCTGCCCGTACCGGGCCTGCCCGACGTGCCCTTCACCCTGGACACGCTGACCACCGTCGCCCCTTACGCGCTCGCGATGGCGCTGGTCGGCCTGATGGAATCGCTGATGACGGCCAAGCTCGTGGACGACATCACCGACACTCACTCCTCCAAGACGCGCGAGTCCATCGGCCAGGGCATCGCCAACATCGTCACCGGCTTCCTCGGCGGCATGGGCGGCTGCGCCATGATCGGCCAGACGATGATCAACGTGAAGGTGTCCGGCGCCCGCACCCGCCTGTCGACGTTCCTGGCGGGTTCGTTCCTGATGGTGCTGTGCATCGTCTTCGGCCCGGTCGTCTCCGACATCCCCATGGCCGCTCTGGTCGCCGTCATGGTCATGGTGTCCTTCGCGACCTTCGACTGGCACTCCATCGCCCCGAAGACCCTGAAGCGGATGCCCGCCGGGGAGATCGCCGTCATGGCCGTCACCGTGGCCTGCGTCGTCGCCACCCACAACCTCGCGATCGGTGTCGTCGTCGGCACCGTCACCGCCATGGTCGTCTTCGCCAGGCGCGTCGCCCACCTGGCCGACGTCACCGCCGTCGTCGACCCCGACGGCACCCAGGTCGTCTACGCGGTCACCGGTGAGCTCTTCTTCGCCTCCTCCAACGACCTGGTCACGCGGTTCGACTACGCCGGCGACCCCGACAAGGTCGTCATCGACCTGACGGCCACCCACATCTGGGACGCCTCCTCGGTCGCGGCGCTGGACGCGATCGAGACCAAGTACGCCCAGCGCGGCAAGTCCGTCGAGATCATCGGCCTCAACCAGCCCAGCGCCCGCATCCACGACAGGCTCAGCGGCGAACTCACCGGCGGCCACTAAGGGCTGTCCCGTAGGTGGTTCCCCAAGCCTGCGAGCACCCGGGGCCCTTTCAATGAATCAACGAATTGCGAAATTATGCAATTCACTACATGCTGTGTTTGCTGTGCCGACAGGTAGCCGTGGGCGCGGTGCCGAGCGAAGCCCCGGGCTGTCGGGGTGATGAAGGGGGTCCGTGACCGTGGCGATTCCGCTGTATCAGGCCAAGGCCGAGCTCTTCCGGATGCTCGGGCACCCCGTGCGGATACGGGTTCTGGAGCTGTTGCAGGACGGGCCGATGCCGGTCCGTGAACTGCGTGCGGCGATCGAGGTGGAGCCCTCGGCGCTGTCTCAGCAGCTGGCGGTGCTGCGCCGCTCGGGCATCGTCTCCTCCGTGCGGGAGGGCTCGACGGTGGTCTACGAGCTGGCGGGCGGTGACGTGGCAGAGCTGCTGCGGGCGGCGCGGCGGATTCTGACCGAGATGCTGGCCGGGCAGAACGAGCTTCTCGCGGAACTGCGGGAAGCCGAGGTCTCGGCGCGATGAACGTGGTGCTTGCCCGGTCGTGGGACCGGGTGCGGTCGCTGCTGCCCGCCCGTGCGGACTTCGCTGTCATGGCCCGCAATCCGCGCCGTGACCTGCTCGCCGGTCTCACCGTGGCGATCGTGGCGTTGCCGCTCGCGCTCGGCTTCGGGGTCTCCTCCGGCCTGGGCGCCGAGGCCGGACTGGCCACCGCCGTCGTCGCGGGTGCGCTCGCGGCGCTGTTCGGCGGCTCCAACCTCCAGGTATCAGGGCCGACCGGTGCGATGACGGTGGTGCTGGTGCCGATCGTTGCCCAGTACGGGCCGGGCGGGGTGCTGACGGTCGGGCTGATGGCCGGCGTGCTGCTGATCGCGCTGGCCCTGCTGAAGGCCGGCCGCTACATGCGGTACATCCCCGCGCCGGTGGTGGAGGGCTTCACCCTCGGCATCGCGTGCGTGATCGGCCTGCAACAGGTCCCGAACGCCCTCGGGGTCGCCGCACCCGACGGCGACACGGTCCTGGTGGTGGCCTGGCGGGCCGTCGGGGAGTTCGTACGCACCCCGAACTGGACCGCGGCCACCCTGGCCCTCGCCGTGGCGGCCGTGATGCTGCTCGGCGCCCGGTGGCGGCCCACCATCCCTTTCTCGATCGTCGGCGTCGTCGCCGCGACGCTGGCCGCCCAGCTCTTCCACCTGGACGCGGCGGCCCCGATCGGCGACCTGCCGTCCGGGCTGCCCGCGCCGTCGCTCGCCTTCCTCGACGTGTCCGCACTGGGCTCGCTGCTCACCCCGGCCATAGCGGTCGCCGCGCTCGCGGCGCTGGAGTCGCTGCTGTCGGCCACCGTCGCGGACGGCATGACCGTGGGCCAGAAGCACGACCCGGACAAGGAACTCTTCGGGCAGGGCATCGCGAACCTGGCCGCCCCGCTCTTCGGCGGCGTGCCCGCCACCGCGGCGATCGCCCGTACCGCCGTCAACGTCCGTAGCGGCGCCGGCTCCCGTCTCGCCGCCCTGACCCACGCCGCCGTCCTCGCGGTGATCGTGTTCGCTGCCGCCCCGCTCGTGTCCAGGATCCCGCTGGCCGCGCTCGCCGGGGTGCTGCTGGCCACCGCGATCCGCATGGTCGAGGTCGGCGCACTGCGGGCGATGGTCCGGGCGACGCGCTCGGACGCGATCGTGCTGGTGCTGACCGCCGTGGCCACCCTCGCCCTCGACCTGGTCTACGCGGTCATCATCGGCCTGGTCGTCGCGGGCGCCCTGGCGCTGAGGGCGGTCGCCAACCAGGCCCGGATGGACCAGGTCGACTTCACGGCCGATCTGCCGGGCGAGCACAGCGAGGAGGAACACGCGCTGCTGGCCGAGCACATCGTCGCCTACCGCATCGACGGGCCGGTGTTCTTCGCCGGTGCCCACCGCTTCCTCCTGGAGCTCTCCGAGGTCGCCGACGTCCGCGTGGTGATCCTGCGGATGTCGCGGATCACGACGATGGACGCCACCGGGGCCCTGGTCCTCAAGGACGCGGTGGAGAAGCTGAACCGGCGAGGCATCGCCGTACTGACCTCCGGCATACGCCCCGGCCAGCGACGCGCCCTCGAATCGGTCGGGGCGCTGGACCTGCTGCGGCTGGAGGGCCGCGAGTACGCCACCACACCGGAGGCGATCGCCGGAGCCCGCGCCCACCTGCACCGGGCCGGACTCCTGCCCGCCGCACCCGTCACCGAAGAGGCTCCCCGATGACCACCCCCGTCTCCCGCCGCATGATCGAGCTCCCCGGTACAGAGGCGCTGTGGCTGCTCGAAAGCGCGGCCCAGGGACAGCTGGTGTACGTCCGGGACGAAGTTCCCGTGCTCCGCCCGGCCGTCCACGTCCTCGAGTACGGGCGACTGATCGTCCGTACGCCCGCGCAGGCCGCGGCCCTGGCCTCCCGTTCGTCGCTCACCTATCACGCACAGGAGATCAAGGCGGCAGGCGGCATCGGCTGGACGGTGACCGTGACCGGTCCGGCCGAGGCCATCAGCGATCCGGACGAGGCCGGCCACTACCGCCGCACCCTCCAGGGCTGGGCGCACGGGCCGCACGACACCCTGGTACGCATCCGCCCGCAGACCGTCACGGGGTTTCGCCTGGCCCACGCCGGGGCCACCCGGTGAGCGGTCGACTCGAAGCCCTCCCGCTGCGGCACGTACTGACCCTGCCCGCGATGGGCTCCGCGGTGCGGATCGCGCGTGAGACCACCGAACAGGTGCTGACCGAATGGGGCGTCAGCAGACGTCACCCCACGGTCGATCCGGCACTGCTGATCCTCTCCGAGCTGGTCACCAACAGCGTCCAGCACGCCGCGGTGCTGTCCCCGACCGTCACCGTGATCTACGCGGCCGGCCCGGACACGTTCGCGTTCGCCGTGCACGACCGCCACCCGTACCAGCCCCATCTCTTCTCGGTGGTCACCGGCACGAGCGGCAGCGGCGGGCTGGGCACCGTCATGGAACTCACCCTCGGCCTCGGCGGCACCGCCGTCATCAGGAGCGACGCGGACGGCAGGGGAAAGAGCATCTGGATCACCCTCCCCCTGTGAAAGGACCCCGCGTCCAGGGGCCCGGCGCAAGAGATGTACATGTACAGGAACGATCAGGCAAGGAATCACCATGAGCGATATGACCGAGACGCTGCCGCCGTGCCCCCAGTGCTCCGGCGTGTACACCTACGAGATGGGCGCGCTTCTGGTCTGTCCCGAATGCGGCCATGAGTGGTCACCCGCGTCCGCCGAACCCACGGGCGGCACCGGGGGCGACGGGACGATCGACGGAGCGATCGACGGGACGGTCAGGGATGCGGTCGGCAACGTACTCGCCGACGGCGACACGGTCACGGTGACCAAGACCCTGAAGGTCAAGGGCAGCCAGGGCGGAATCAAGGCCGGCACCAAGGTGCGCAATATCCGCCTGGTGGACGGTGTGGACGGCCACGACATCGATTGCAGGATCGACGGGTTCGGCCCCATGCAGCTCAAGTCCAGTGTGGTGAAGAAGGCCTGACCGGACTCCGCGGCACGCGGCGGCGGGACGAGCGATGCGCCACGCGCCGGTCCACGGCCTCCGGGCGGCCCGGAGCCGGGCACCGAACGCCCCTTTGGTGCCGTTCGGCATTGCTAATCTTGGCAATTCCCGAGGTCACGACCTCGGCGTGGGGGCGCGATGATGTCCCCATGGCGAAGAGTTCTGAGGTGGATGCGATGCACGGTACGCGCACGACAGCGGCCACCCGGCCGTCCGGCGGTCCGTCGGTCCGGCGTGCAGCGGGGCCCGGTCGGTGAGCGCGCCGCTGTACCAGCTGAAGGCGGAGTTCTTCAAAACCCTCGGGCACCCGGTGCGCATCCGCGTGCTGGAACTCCTCAGCCGACGCGAGTACGCGGTCTCCGAGATGCTGTCCGAGATCGGCATCGAAGCGGCCCACCTCTCCCAGCAACTGGCCGTGCTGCGCCGGTCCAACCTCGTCGTCCCCCGCCGCGAGGGCTCCGCGGTCTATTACTCGCTGACCAACCCACAGGTGGCGGAGCTGCTGCGGGTGGCCCGAACCATCCTGTCCGGCGTGCTGACGGGCCAGGCCGAACTGCTGGCCGACCTCCGGGCCGCCGAACCTGACACCACGCCCCAGCGGCGCGGGCCGGGGCCTCGGTGAAGGGCGGCCGCAACCCTCGTACCGGCTAATGCGGCCAACGATGGATCCGCGTTCCGTGGATCGGCCCTGAGCGTGGCCACTGCCCAGGCAGCGCTGTACGCCTGCGCCCGTCCACCCGGGGACGATAGGGGATTCGAACCCCTGAGGAGTTGCCCCCAACACGCTTTCCACCTGTTCGTCCGACGGTTCGGAGCGGGGCGGGGCTGTTCTGACCTGGGGCGGAGCCGGGCACCGGACGGATGGTGACGGCACTGGACGGGCGTGAATGAGACCAGAACTGGGACCGGAGCGCCCGGTCATACCTTCTTGACGACGATCGACTCCGGGACCAGCCTCTCCAAGTCGTCCACGTCCGAGGTGAAGACGGTGACCTGCCCCTTCTGCCGGCGCGCGATGACGGCGAGTACTGCGTCGATCGCGTACTTGTGGCCGTGCAGCTCAGCGTCCGCCAGCAGGCGGCGGGCCCGGCGGGCCTCGTCCTTCCCGATGTCGGCGACTTCGAGCCGGGAAAGTACCCAGTCCCAGCGCTTCTCGGTGGTTCTGCCGTCGTACGCCTCGACCAGCGTCATCGGAGACGTGACCACCTCGGCTTCACCCCGGGCCGCGAGGTCGAGCCACGCGATCATCTTGCGGTCGCCGCGCACGGCCAGGGACAGGGCTTCGCAGTCGAGGACGAAGACGCGCAGCGGTCGCTGGACGGGCTCACCGGAGCGCTTCTTCACGCGGCTTCTCCGGCGCCGTGCGTTCCGGTGGCGCGCCGGCGCTCGTGCTCGGCATCGAGGTCCTCCAACTCCTCGAACGCAGTGGTGCGCTCTTCTCCGGTGAGGGGACCGTGTTCCTCCTGCAGCCAGTCCGACAGTTCCCGCAGTCGATCCCGGTCGCGCTTGAAGCGCAGCGCCTCGGCGACGTACGCCGACATGCCCCGTTCCGTCGCCTCCGCACGGATCTCGTCCAGGAGATCCTCGGGAATCGTCACCGTTACCTTCTTCGTCGCCATACAAAAGACCATACTCTTGGTATCACGCTCCATACCAGCGCATTCTCGTGACCGCCAGGTCGGCGGTCAGGCAGTCGTGGCGGGACGTGGGCTGCCGTGGAAGACCTGGCTGGTGTGCCAGGAACGGTGGGCGGCGGCGATGGGGCGGACGCCCGGCCGGGGGCCGATGAGCGGTCGGCCGGCGAGCGTGATGACGTGCTCGCGGGCGGCGGTGCTGTGGCCGACGAAGCTTTGCGAGACCAGGATGCGGCGGCCCTCGCCGAGCCCGAGTACGCCCTTGTCGAACAGCTTGTGGTGCAGCGAGCACAGGCACAGCCCGTTCTCGACGTCGTCCGGTCCGTCGAACGCCCACCAGCGCACATGGGCGGCCTCAAGCCCCACCGGCACCGCGCCGATCCTGCCGTCGTACCCGCAGAAGGCGCACTGAGAGTGCGGTAAGCGAGGTAATGCCCTTTTCGGACTTGGAGTTGGGTGAGGTTCCCTGGTCGGCGGATCGGGTCGCTGGTCAGGCGCGGGGC